>JAYUPN010000035.1:0-14476 GCA_043760065.1 Rubrivivax sp. | reverse complement strand
ACATTGCCCACCAGCTGCGCTGAGCTTGCGCGCAGGTCCTGGGCCAGTTGCTCCGTCTCCTGCAGCCAGGGCCGCAGGCGCGCAGCGGCGTGCTCACCGAGTTCGGTGAGCTGCACACCGCGTCCGGTGCGTCGGAACAGGCGAGCACCGAACTGCTCTTCGAAGACCGTGATCTGCCGGCTGATGTGCGACTGCACCGTCTGCCGCCGTGCGGCCACCTTGGCCAGGCTGCCGGCCTCGGCCACCTCCAGAAACAGCTTCACGGCCACAGGGTTCATCGGGTCTCCAGGTACCGCCTGCGCCGGTCTTGCCTGGCCCGGCATTTCTGAATGCGGCGAAGTCTGTCCATCGCTGGCTACGAAGTGCCAATTGAGGCAATTCTGACAGCTCTGATTTCGGTCTAGACGCAGAACCGATCAATTTCTACAGTCACACCCATCGATCACCCACCGCCGGCCTGCCGGCAACCCACCAGGAGACTTTCATGCAAGCACTCGATCTGCGCGGCCTGAACCCCGCCCCCATCACCCCATTCACCCTCGACGGCGCCGTCGACTACCCGGCCATCCAGCGCCTGGGCAAGTGGCTGGCTAGCGTGCCGGGCGTGAAGAGCCTGACCGTGCTGGGCCATGCCGGCGAAGGCACCTTCCTCGAACGCGACGAGCAGACGCGCGTCATCGAGGCCTTTCGCGAGGCCGTCGGCAGCCGCCTGCCCATCATCGCCGGCATCACGCTCGAGGGCACGCAGGTGGCCGCCGAGGAAGCCAAGCGCGCCGTCAAGGCCGGCGCGTCGGCCGGCCTCGTGTACCCCTCGCACGGCTGGCTGCGCTTCGGTTTCCAGAAGGGTGCGCCGCAGGACAGGTACAAGGCCATCTTTGAGGCCAGTGGCCTGCCGCTGATCCTGTTCCAGTACCCCGACGCCACCAAGTGCACCTACGACCTGCAGACGCAACTGGACATCGCGTCCCAGCCCGGCGTGTTTGCGATGAAAAACGGCGTGCGCAACATGAAGCGCTGGGACCGCGAGATCCCCGTCATCCGCAAGGAGCGCCCGAACCTGCAGATTCTGACCTGCCACGACGAGTACCTGCTGCACACCATGTTCGACGTGGACGGCGCGCTGGTGGGCTACGGCTGCATCGCGCCCGAGCCGCTGGTGGAGATGATCGCCGCCGGCAAGGCCAAGGACTACGTCAAGGCCCGTGCACTGCACGACCGGCTGCTGCCCGTCACCGCCAACGTCTACCACCGTGGCTCGCACATGGAAGGCTCGGTGGCGCTGAAGTGGGCGCTGGTGCACCGCGGCATCCTCGAACACGCCACCGTGCGCAGCCCGCTGCTGCCGCTGGACGATGGCGCTGGCAAGGAAATCGCGGCCGCGTTGGAAAGCGCCGGCCTGGGCCGCGTCGCAGGCTGAAACACACGCCGCAGCCCGCGCATAACTAGGAGACAACATGAAGATCAAATCGTGGCTGCTGCGGCGGCTGGCTCGCCTGGGCGTGCTGCTCATCGCAGCGCTGATGCTCCCGGCCTGGGGGCAGACCACCAAGTTCCCGGAAAAGGACAAAACGCTGCGGCTGGTGGTGCCCTTCGCCGCCGGTGGCGGCGTAGACGCTGCGGCCCGGCTGCTGGGCACCGAGTTGCAAAAGCGGCTGGGCCTCACCGTGGTGGTGGAAAACAAGGCCGGCGCCAGCGGCACGATAGGCGGCAAGATGGTGCAGACGGCGCCTGCAGACGGCTACACGCTACTGTTCTCGGCCGCCACGCACGTCATGGCCAAGCAGGTGCTGGCCCAGCCGCCCTACGACCCGCAGACCGAGTTCGCCCCCGTGGCCCGTGTCGGCGAGGCCCCCTTGATGCTGGTGCTGGCCAACAGCAAGCCCCAGACCAAGATGGCCGACCTGATCAGCGCCGTGCGCCAGCAGCCCGACAAATGGATGGCCGGCATTCCCGCCGCGGGCGCGCCAAGCCATCTGGCAACGCTGCTCTGGGCTCGGCAAGCCCAGTTGAAGCTGAACTACGTTCCCTACAAGGGCACCCAGCCCGCGCTGATGGACGTGGCCGGCGGCCACACCGACCTGCTGATGGACTCGATGATCTCGCTGCTGCCCATGGTCAAGGGGGGCAAGGTTCGGCCCATCGCCATCACGTCGGCCAAGCGCAGCGTGCTGGCGCCCGACGTGCCCACCGTCAAGGAGAGCGGCCTGTCCAACTTTGTCTACGCGTCCTGGTATGGCGTCTGGGCTCCGCGTGATACGCCAGCTGATCGGGTGATGGCGCTGAACGCCGCGGTCAACGCGGCCACCGCCGAACTGGCCAAGACAGGCGCCTGGTCCAGCCTGGGCATCGAGCCGGTCACTGAAGGCACCGAGCAGTTCAAGCGCTTCATCGCCAGCGAAGTGGCCGAAGCCACCGAGCTATTGAAGACCGCGGGCTTCCGGCCCGAATGACAAACACATTGGAGACACACCTCATGCGCTTCGCCCCCATCACCTGCGCCACCCTGGCCCTGCTTGCACTGCCCGGCGCCGGCGCGCTGGCCCAGTCTTCCGTCATCATCGGCGGCACCTTGGACGTTGCAGCCCGCCAAGTGAAGAACGGCTCGCTCGGCACCGTCCGCTCGGAAGTCAGCGGCGCCAACTCCACCAGCAAGCTCATCATTCGCGGCACCGAAGACCTGGGCGGCGGGCTGTCGGCCGGCTTCTTCCTCGACGGCACCATCCTGGTCGACACCGGCACCGTGAACAGCACCTTCTGGGACAGGCGCTCCACCGTGAGCCTGATGCACCGCCAGTTTGGCGAGTTGCGCCTGGGTCGCGACTGGGTGCCCACGCACCTCGCCTGGAGCGCGATCGATCCCTTCTTCACGCTCGGCGTGGCGGGCGCCAACACCTTCCGCACGCCGCTGCAATCACGCGCGCTCGGGCAGGCCTTCGGCACCACCGCCGAGGCCATCGCGCAGAACCCGACGCTGCGTGTCAACAACGCCGTGGAGTACTTCCTGCCTGCAGGCCTGGGCGGCGTGTACGGCGCGGCAGTGGTCAGCGCGGGCGAGGGCGGCAATGCTGCGGCCGGCGCCACCAAGGGGCTCGGTGGCCGGCTGGGTTGGGCCAACAAGCAGCTGAACCTCGGCGTGGCCTACTTCAAGGCCGACAACGCCAACGCAGGCCGCGCATTCACCGACCAGGTGTGGGCCGCGTCCTACGATTTCGGCGTTGTGCGCGCCAGTGTCGGTCAACGCCGTTGGGCCTATGGCAGCGACCGCACCGTGAACACCCTGCTGGGCGCCGTCATTCCGTTTGGCCTGAGCGCAGTCAAGCTCAGCTGGGTCAAGGCCGACCAGAGCGGCGCCACCGCGGCGCTGAGCGCCAACGACGCCGATCTGCTGGGGCTGGGCTACCAGTACCACCTCTCGCGGCGCAGCGCGCTGTATGCGCAGTTGGCACGGGTGTCCAACAAGGGCGGCGCGGCGTTCGCGGTACCCGGCGGACCGGCAACCAGCGGCGTGGTCACGGCCACCAACTACTTCGGCGGTCAGAAGTCCACCGGGTTCGAGTTCGGCTTGCGGCACGACTTCTGACGGTGTGCGAGGGCGACGAACCTGGCAGGCACATTTGAAGTGCGCGCGCAGGCCGGCTTGGAAGTCCAGCGCGCCGAACTGCTCTTTAGGCTGCTTCCCAGTCGTTCCGGCAGCTGACGATTTCAGCGAGCCAAGCACCGGTGCCAGCAGCTGTCGGCCAGCCGAAGTCCTCGCCCGTCAGCAACAGTTGCTGATCATTGTTTCGATGCGGATGAAAGCAAATCCGCAAGGGCAGACCGCTCACCCCGGATCCGGCCGCGTGAAGGCGTCGTCCTCCACCTGCACCGGCGTGCCGCCGAAGCTGTCGTTGAAGGTGAACAGCAGCGAGATGTAGAACACGGCCGAGAACACCAGGCCTGCCGGCAGGCCGATCAGGCCGGCCAGTTGCGGCACGCCCAGCAGGCCCAGCAGCAAGGCGGTGGTGACACCGAAAACCACCACCACCACCGCCCATGCCATGGCGTAGACGAAGAAGGCGCCCTTGCTGCGCCACACCGCCAGCGTGCTGGAAAAGAGCGCCTGTCCGACGCGGTGGCCGCCCCAGTGCACCAGCGCCGGCGCATGCCAGAAGGGCACCGAGATGCCCATGCCCAGCACCGCGGCCAGCAGCGCGCCGGTGGCCACGCCGGGCTCCGACAGGATGGCGTCGATCTGAGCCTGCGCTGCTTCCCCTTTGGGCAGCAATTGCTGCAGGCGGCTGAAGGCGCTGTTGGACACCGCGTCCACCAGCAGCAGGATCAGCAGCACGCCCACGCCGTAGCTCAGGCACAGGATGAGCAGTGAACGCCGCCGTGCCGGGTCGGCGCGCAGCGGCTCGATGAACTGGCGCGGATGCACCGGGCCGTCGAGCAAGGCCGACTGGCTGGCCACCATGAAGCCCAGGCTCAGCAGCGGCAGCGCCATCATCTGCACCAGGCCGCCCAGGATTGGCACCAGGCTGACGAGCAGGGCGCCGAACAGGAAGGCGGCAAACAGCGACGTGAAGGCCAGCGGCCGGCGGGCAAAGAGCCGCCAGGCGTCGCGGATCCAGCGGGCGCCGTGGGAGGCATCGACGGTCTTGAGCTGCAGGGCCATGAGGGGAGGGTTTCAGACCGGCGGGTGCCAGGGGTTTTGGATGGCGGCGCGAAGCACGCGCTCGAAGTGGACCGGGTCCTTGGGCTGCAGCAGCGCCGCGTCACGCGGCAGCTGCCAGTCCCACAGGCGCGAGATCCAGAAGCGCAGCGCCGCTGCGCGCAGCAGCGCCGGCAGGGCGCGCACTTCGCCGTGGTCGAGTTCGCGCCCGCGCTGGTAGGCGCGCACGAAGGCGGTCGCCCGGTCCTCGTTGAGCTGCCCGGTGGCGAGGTCGGTGCACCAGTCGTTCAGGCACACGGCGACGTCGAACAGCAGCACCTCGGTGCCGGCGAAGTAGAAGTCGAAGAAGCCGCACAGCCGGTCGGGGCCTGCGGTGTCGTCGAACATGACGTTGTCGCGGAACAGATCGGCGTGGATCGGCCCGCGCGGCAGAGCCTGCCCGGCGGGCGATGCCGCCAGCCGCTGCTGGAAGGCGAGTTCTTCGTCCAGCAGATGGGCCTGCTCGGCCCGCAGGTGCGGGCGGACCACGGCTGCGGTCTCGGTCCACCACGCCAGGCCGCGCAGGTGCGGCTGCTGCATCGGGAAGCTGGCGCCGGCAACGTGCAGGCGCGCCAGCATCTGGCCCACCTGCGCACAGTGCAGCGCATCGGGCGCCAGGCGGTGGCTGCCCGGCAGTCGCGTCACCACGGCGGCCGGTTTGCCGGCCACGCGGTGCAAGAGCGCACCCTCGGCGTCGGCCTGCGGCGCCGGCACCGGCACGCCGCGCGCGGCCAGGTGCTGCATCAGGTGCAGGTAGTAGGGCAACTGCTCGGCATCCAGGCGCTCGAACAGCGTCAGCACCCAGTGGCCGCGCACCGTGGTGGCGTAGTAGTTGGTGTTCTCGATGCCCGAGCGGATGCCCTGCAGGTCGGTCAGCGCACCCAGGCCCAGGCGCTGGCAGAGTGCGTCGGCCTCGTCGAAGCGGACCTCGGTGTAGACCGCCACGGCGCGGCCCTAGAAGTTGAATAGCGACCAGGCGGGCCGCCCGGCGTTGCCGCGCTCCTGCGAGGGGTCACGGCCAGCAGGTGCGACCTGGATCTCGTAGGGCCGCACGTTGCCGACCTTGCTCTGCACCGTGACGCGCTTGACCGTGCCGCCGACCCGTGTCTCCTCGATGCGGGCGCCGTCGTCTTCGATCACCACCAGGTGCGGCCGCACCTTGGGCGCCGATGCGGCCGAAGCCGTTGCCGGTGGCGACGGCGCCGCGGCCACCCGCGCTGGTTGCGCCCAGGCCGCGCCGCAAAGGGCCAGGGCCAAGGCCAGGGCCAGTGCGCCGGCAGCGCGGATTGTGGAAGTCATGTCCGGGATTCTACGGGCCCGACCGGCGCAAAGGCGCCGCGCCACAATCCGCCCATGAGCGACAAGACGATGCTGCTGGTGGACGGCTCCAGCTACCTGTACCGGGCCTACCACGCGATGCCCGACCTGCGCGGGCCCGACGGTTTCCCCACCGGCGCCGTGCACGGCGTGGCGGCGATGATGAAGTGGCTGCGCGAACGCTTTCCGGCCGAGCACGCGGTGTGCGTCTTCGACGCCAAGGGCAAGACCTTCCGCGACGACTGGTACCCGCAGTACAAGGCGCAGCGCACGCCGATGCCCGAGCCGCTGGTGCAGCAGATCGGACCCATCCACGAGGTCGTGCGGCTGCTCGGCTGGCCCGTGCTGGAGGTGCCCGGCATCGAGGCCGACGACGCCATCGGCACGCTGGCGCGCGTGGCGGCAGAGAGCGGCCACAAGGTCATCATCTCCACCGGCGACAAGGACCTGGCGCAACTGGTCAATGCGCAGGTGACGCTGATCAACACCATGGCCAAGCCGCCTGAGGTGCTCGACATCGCTGGCGTGACGGCCAAGTTCGGCGTGCCGCCGGATCGCATCGTCGACTACCTGACGCTCATCGGCGACACGGTGGACAACGTGCCCGGCGTCGACAAGGTCGGGCCCAAGACGGCCGTGAAGTGGATCGCCGAGTTCGGCAGCCTGGACGGCGTGGTCGCTGCCGCCGACGCCATCAAGGGCACGGCGGGCGAGAACCTGCGCAAGGCGCTCGACTGGCTGCCCACCGGCCGCAAGCTGATCACGGTGCTGACCGACTGCGACCTGGCGGGCCACGTCGACGGCTGGCCGGCGCTGGAGGCGCTGGCGCTGCGCGAGGTCGACCGCGACGGCCTGCGCGACTTCTACCAGCGCTACGGCTTTCGCAGCTGGCTGCGCGAGCTCGAAGGCGCGGCGGCGCCGGCGGGCAGTGCGCCCCCGGCCCCCAGGGCCACTGCCACGGACCTGGCGCGCGAGTACGAGACGATCAGCACCTGGGAGCGCCTGGACGCCTGGCTGGCGCAGATCGACCTGGTACCGCTGGTCGCCGTCGACACCGAGACCGACAGCCTGGACGGCATGCGTGCGCGCATCGTCGGCATCAGCTTCGCCACCGAGCCCGGCCGCGCCGCGTACGTGCCGCTGGCGCACAGCTACGGCGGCGCGCCCGAGCAGTTGCCGCTGGACGATGTGCTGGCGCGCCTGCGGCCGTGGCTGGAGGATGCGGGCAAGGCCAAGGTCGGCCAGAACATCAAATACGACCTGCACGTCTTTGCCAACCACGGCATCACGGTGCAGGGCTACCGGCACGACACCATGCTGCAGAGCTACGTGCTCGAAGCGCACAAGCCGCACGGCCTGGAGAGCCTGGCCGAGCGCCACCTGGGCCGCAAGGGCCTGAGCTACGAGGAGGTGTGCGGCAAGGGCGTGAACCAGATCTCCTTCGCGCAGGTCGACGTGGCGCGCGCCACCGAGTATTCGGGCGAGGACAGCGAGATGACGCTGCAGGTGCACCAGGCGCTGTGGCCCGAAGTCGAGGCCGACGCCGGCCTGCGCTTCGTCTACGAGCACATCGAGCTGCCGGTCGCCGTGCTGCTCGAGCGCATCGAACGCCACGGCGTGCTCATCGACCCCGCGGTGCTGGCGCGCCAGAGCCAGCAGCTGGCCGAACGCATGGTGGCGCTGGAAGCCGAGGCCTACGCCATCGCCGGCCAGCCCTTCAACATGGGGTCACCGAAGCAGATCGGCGACATCCTGTTCACCAAGCTCGGCCTGCCGGTGAAGAAAAAGACCGCGTCCGGAGCGCCGTCCACCGACGAGGAAGTGCTGGCCGAACTGGCCGCCGACTACCCGCTGCCGGCGCGCATCCTCGAGCACCGCAGCCTGGCCAAGCTCAAGGGCACCTACACCGACAAGCTGCCCTTGATGATCAACCCGGCCACCGGCCGCGTGCACACCAACTACGCGCAGGCAGTGGCGGTGACGGGGCGGCTGTCCAGCAACGACCCCAACCTGCAGAACATCCCCATCCGCACGCCTGAAGGCCGCCGTGTGCGCGAGGCCTTCATCGCGCCGCCGGGTCATGTGATCATGAGCGCCGACTACAGCCAGATCGAGCTGCGCATCATGGCCCACATCAGCGAAGACCCGGCTTTGCTGCGCGCCTTCGAGCGTGGCCTGGACGTGCACAAGGCGACCGCCAGCGAGGTTTTCGGCACGCCGGTGGACGAGGTCTCCAGCGAGCAGCGCCGCTACGCCAAGGTCATCAACTTCGGCCTCATCTACGGCATGGGCGCTTTCGGGCTGGCCAGCAACCTGGGCATCGAGCAGAAAGCGGCCAAGGACTTCATCGACAAGTACTTCGCGCGCTTTGCCGGCGTCAAGCGCTACATGGACCAGACACGCATCAAGGCGCGCGAGAAGGGCTACGTCGAGACCGTCTTCGGCCGCCGCCTGTGGCTGCCCGAGATCAACTCGGGCAACGGCCCGCGCAAGTCTGGCGCCGAGCGCCAGGCCATCAACGCGCCGATGCAGGGCACGGCGGCGGATCTGATCAAGCTGGCGATGATCGCGGTGCAGAAGACGCTGGACGAAGAGCGGTGCGCCACGCGCATGGTGATGCAGGTGCACGACGAACTGGTGCTCGAAGTACCGGCTGCCGAACTGGAGTGGGCGCGCGAAGTCGTGCCGCGCCTGATGGCCGGCGTGGCGCAATTGAAGGTACCCTTGCTGGCCGAGGTGGGCGTGGGGCCCAACTGGGACCAGGCTCACTGATCAACCTCTAACCCGTTGGAGAGACGAGATGGCGTTGTACGTGGACGGATTTGTTCTTGCGGTGCCCAAGGACCGCGCGGCCGACTACACGCGCATGGCGCGCAAGGCGGCCAAGGTCTGGCGCGAGCACGGTGCGCTGGCGGTGATGGAGAGCCGCGCCGACGACGTCAAGCCCGGCAAGCTGACGTCGTTTCCGCAGGCCGTGAAGCTCAAGGAAGGCGAAGAGGTCTGGTTCTCGTGGATCGTCTACAAGTCGCGCCGCGACCGCGACGCGATCAACAAGAAGGTCATGGCCGACCCGCGGCTGGCGTCGATGATGGACCCCAAGAACCTGCCCTTCGACGGCAAGCGCATGTTCTGGGGCGGCTTCAAGTCGGTGGTGTCGGCGTAGCGTCGCCGGTCCGGCTCAGCGCCGGAGGACCTCGAAGGGCGCGCGCCGCAGGTCCAGCGCCGGGTTGCGGTCGAAGAAGTTCGACGGCTTCAGCGTCAGGCTGAGCTTCTGGCGCGACAGCACCGGCCAGTCCTCGGCCGCCGTCAGGTGGTGGTGGCCCAGGGTCAGCCACAGCACGAGGTCGCGGTTGACGAGGCTGGCGTTGTCGCGCACGAACTGTGGCAGCCCGGGCGCGCCCGGATGCTGGTTGGGCGTGTCGCCGGCGGCGTAGCGTTGATCGGCATCGTGCGCCGTGACCCACAGGTTGTGTTCGATGAAGCTGGCGCGCTGGGTGTCGGCAGGGTGCAGCAGCGCATCGACAAGGTCGTGCGACTCGACCACGTAGCCGGTGGGCTGGCCCCAGGCGTTGCGCCGCGACGGGTTGATGACCTTCCATTGCACGGCGCCGTGGTTCAGGCGCGCTTCGTTCTCGGACGCGAGCACCCGTTCCTCGAGCGACCAGACGCTGCGCCGCGGCCCCGGCGCGGGGCGCTGCTGCAACTGCCCGAGCACGAAGGTGTTGTGCGGTCCGTCGACATCCACGTCGAGGCGGAAGTTGAAGTGGTGGCTGTGGAAAGGCGCCACCAGCTGCGGCGCCACCGGCGTGGCCGAACTGCCGCCGCCGCTGTGCGCATGGCGGCCGCCAGCGTCGGCCACCGCCTTGACGGCGTTGATGCCGGTGAGGCCGATCTCGGCGCGGATGGCGCCGTTCTGCGTGAACACCCAGTCCAGCAGGTAGTCGTAGTTGCCGACCTGCGAGATGCTGCGCACCACCAGTTCGACCTCGGCGCGTCCTTCGTAGGCGCCGCCCGCGAACTGCTCGAAATGGCGCCACGCCGGGCTGCCCGTCAGGCGCTCGAAGACGCCGACCACGCGCAGCAGCGGCAACGGCACCACCGGCACGCTGGGGTCCGGGATGGCCGCGGAGACCACCGCGTCGAGCAGCACCGCGTTTTCGGGCACGTCCAGGCCCAGCGCCAGCGGCGACGCCAGCAGGCCGAAGCCGAACTCGCCGGCGTCCATGAAGGTGCGGTAGAACCAGTTCGCGTCGGGGTCCTGGTAGGGCACGAAGATCTCCGACAGCGTGCCCTGGTACAGCACCGGCCGCCGGTCGTAGGTGACCAGCGACACCACCGGCCCGGTGCGGCGGTCGAAGCGGGCATGGAAGCGCCACTTCTGCCACTCGATGAAGTGGCCGTCGAAGCTGAAGTTCACGCCCGCCGGCTGGCTGATGCGGATCGGCTTGAGCGCCGGCCGCAGCCCGTGGCGCGCGCCGACGCTGGCCTCGTCGAAGTCGTGTGCCGCGCCCGGCACCGGCACGACGCCACTGTCGAGCACGCGCAGCACGCGCCGCGTGTCCAGGTCCATGATCGCCTGCATGCCTTCGATCGGCTTGGCGTACAGGTTGATGCCGGTGCCTTCGGTGCTGTACATCTGCGCCTTGACGATGCGACGGTCCTCGAAGGGCAGGCCGAAGGAGCCCGCGGTCAGCGGCGTGACGAAGACCTTGGCGCGCTGGGCCGGCGTGCGGATGCCGCGCCGTGCCAGCGCGGCCAGGAAGTCCGCGTCCTCGAAGGCGAAACTGAAATCGAAGACTTCCTGGATCGTCAGGCCCAGCTGGCCGTCGCTGATGGGGATCAGCGCCGGCGGCGTGAAGGTGGCGGCGCCGAGGTTGACGGTGGTCTTGTAGCTCTTGCGGTCCTGGCGGTAGAACACGGTGGCCAGCCGCGGTGGCGGCGGGCTGCCGGGTCGCAGGCCCAAGACTTCCGCCTTGGTCGGCTCGCGCAGTTCCACGCTCTGGAAAATCGCCCCCGGCATGGCGGCGCGGCCGCGCAGCAGGATGTTGGCGGCTTCGATGATCTCGTCGCCGTTCAGCGGGTCCATCGGGTGCGCGAGCACCGGCGATGCGCCGAACGCGATGCAGAAGGCGAACAGCAGGCGATGGGCGACGGTGTGCAGCGGCATGATGGTCCTCCGGTTCTCAGGCGGCCGGCCAGAATACGCCGCCGCTCGGGCGCCGTTCTAGGGATGCGGCCAGCGTGCAGAATCACGGTCTTTGCCGGCCGAGGAACGCGACGTGGACCTGAAAGTACCGATCACCATCACCGACGAGCTGTCCGACGAGGTGATCACCGCCACCGCGCTGCTCAACCTGGCCAGCGGCGAGATCCACCGCGTCGATTACCAGAACTACGACGCCGACCTCTGCGGCTTCCCGTGGGAGAGCGACGACTACGAGTTCACGAGCGGCGTGTTGTCCAACGCCGGCAAGGACGTCGAGTTCAGCGTCATCGTCAACCGCACCACGGGGCAGTACTCGGTGAGTGCGAGCGAGCTGCTGGAGATCAAGGTGCGCGCCGCGGCGCTGTTTGCCGGCGTCAGCGGCAAGGACCTGCTGGCCAAGACCGAGGGTGGCGCCGGCGGCGCCCCGCCGCGGGGGCCCGGGCGCCAGGGGCCGCTGCACTGAGAGCCTGAAGCACGGGCCTGCCCGCGGTCCTCAGGCTGCTGTTTCCCACGGCGGCGTGCTGTCGTCGTTGGCGCTCTTGTCCGGCACCACCGGCTGCGGCGTGGCACCTCGCACCAGCGGCCCGCCCAGCGCCGCCACCAGATCCGGGATCAGCCGCGCCAGCTCGCCGGTGGCCAGCGCGACGTCGGTGTCGAAACCTTTGTCGTCGCCGGCGCCGCTGCTGCTGCCTTCGAGCACCACGTCCAGCAGCTTGATGCGCTTGATCGTGCCGGCTTCATTCAGCACGAAGGACACGCGGCTGGCCCAGGTCATGCCCAACTGCGTCGGCAGCTTGCCCTGCTTGATGTGCTCGCCGACCTCGGCGATGTCCAGTGTGTGGCGCGCGTAACGCACGGTGGCCTTTTCGCTGTCGGGCTGCTTGAGCTCGCAGTCGCGGTCGAGCGTGAAGCCGGCCGGCGCCTCCTTCTCGCTCAGCCAGGTCGCCATCGCGGTGGCCGGCGACAGCTGCGTCTGCAGCGGGCTGAGTTTCAGGCCGCCGCCCAGCAGCTCGGCCAGCCGCGTCAGCACGCCGTCGGCCCTCTTCATGCTGCCGGTGTCGACCTGCACCAGGCCGGCCTTGACGTCCAGCCACACCAGCGTGTCGCTGCGCTTGGGGAAGGCGCGCGGCAGCAGCGTGTGGACGATCTGATCCTTGATCTCGCGCGCTTTCTTGCCCTTCAGGCGGCGGCCGGTCTGCTGCTCGATGGTGTCGAGCTGTGCTTCGAGTTCGACCTTCACCACCGGCCCGGGCACGGCGCGGGTCTCGGTGCACAGCTTCAGGATGATCTGGCCGGCCACGTTCTCGGCCAGCACCGCGTGCTTGTTGCCGCGCGGCGGCACCCAGCCGGCGGACTCGGGCTGCGTGGCGCCGCAGGGCACGAAGCGGGCGCCGTCGAGGCGCTCCTCGAACTGGGCCAGCGTGGGCTGTTCCCACTGGTCGATCTGGAAGACAAGCGCGTTCTTGAACATGGGTGCAGACGGAGGATTTCATGCCCGCAGGCAGTTGCCCGCGGGACGTGGATGAGGAGGGATGAAGTTCGCTCAGCTGGGCGAATACGCCAGCCGCACGTAGATCGGCGCAAAGGCCTCGGCCTGCGTCACCTCCAGCAGCCGCTCGCGCGACAGCTCGAGCATGGCGATGAAGGTCACCACCAGCACGGCGTTGCCGCGCGCGGTGTCGAAGAGGTCGTGGAACTCGACGAAGCGCCGGCCCTGCAGCTTGCGCAGCACGATGCTCATGTGCTCGCGCACCGACAGCTGCTCGCGCGTGATGGTGTGGTGCTGGTTGAGGCTGGCGCGCTGCAGGATCTCGCGCCAGGCCTGGCGCAGGTCGTCGGCGTTCACGTCCGGCCAGCGCGGCTGCAGGCTCTGCTCGATGTGCACCTGCGCGCGCAGGAAGTCGCGGCCGAGCAGCGGCAGCTGGTCGATCTTGGCGGCGCCGAGCTTGATCTGCTCGTACTCCACCAGCCGGCGCACGAGTTCGGCGCGCGGGTCCTCGGCCTCGCCGCCGTCGGCGCTTTTCTTCGGCGGCAGCAGCATGCGGCTCTTGATCTCGATCAGCATCGCCGCCATCAGCAGGTACTCGCTGGCGAGCTCAAGGTTGTGCTTGCGGATCTGCTCGACGTAGTCGAGGTACTGGCGCGTCACGCTGGCCAGCGGGATGTCCAGGATGTTGAAGTTCTGCTTGCGGATCAGGTACAGCAGCAGGTCCAGCGGCCCCTCGAAGGCCTCGAGGAAGATCTCCAGCGCATCCGGCGGGATGTACAGGTCCAGCGGCATGCGGAACAGCGGCTCGCCGTACAGGCGCGCCACGGCGATCTGGTCGACCACCGCCGGCAGCGGCGGCGCCGCTTCGGGCGCCAGGTCCTCGGCAGTCACTGCCGCTTGCTCGGCCGCGATCAAGGCCGGTTCTTGGTCTGGTAGACGTAGGGCTGCTGCGGCACCGCGGCTTGCTGCCAGTCGGCCTGCTCGTGGCGGTCGAGCGACTTGTCCCACAGCAGCGCGCGGCCGGCGCGCTGTTCGGCTTCCAGCGTCGGTTTCCTGGCCCTGAGCTCGTCGATGAAGCTCGTGACGTCGGACTTGTAGGGCTTCCAGAACAAAGGCATGGGGCGGGCCGGTTGGGGGCGGGGGCAGAATCCAGCCGGTCATTTTAGCGGGGCCGCCCCATGCAGACTGCTTACAAGTCGATCCTGTCACTGGCTGGCTGCCTGGCGCTGCTGGCCTGCGACCCGCAGCGGGTGGCAAAGCTCGAGGAAGGCGTCAGTTCCGAGGTCGACGTGCGCAGGCAGTTCGGCGACCCGGTCACGGTGACGGTGGAGCCCGACGGCACGCGCACGATGGACTATCCGCGCCAGCCCGAGGGCTGGACCAACTACGTCATCAAGATCGGCCCCGACGGCAAGATGAGCTCGCTTCGCCAGCTGCTCAACCCCGACAACTTCGCCAAGGTCAAGCCCGGTCTGACGCAGCAGCAGGTGCGCAACATCCTCGGCCGCCCAGCCAAGACCGTGCCTTTCGCGCTGAAGAAGGAAGAGGTCTGGGACTGGCGATTCAAGCAGAATGGCCAGGAGTCCCGGCTCTTCAGCGTGACCTTCGACGCCAGCGGCCTGGTGCTGGCCACTGCGGTGGGCGACGACGCACGCGAGACGATGTCCGGCACGCGTTGACGGCCACCGGCCGATTGCGAGAGACGCCACACGACCTTGTTCGAGACCGAGCTCAAGTTCCAGGTCCCGCCATCGCAGCGCGCCGCGCTGGAGCG
>JAYUPN010000034.1:0-14516 GCA_043760065.1 Rubrivivax sp. | reverse complement strand
TTGGGGCAGACCGGATACGCCAGCCCCGCCGCGTCCTGCACGGCGTGCTGCTGCTCGACAAGCCGCTGGGCTGGACGAGCAACGACGCCTTGCAGAAGGCCAAGGGCATGCTGCGCGCAGAAAAGGGCGGCCACACCGGCACGCTGGACCCTTTGGCCACGGGGCTGCTGCCGCTGTGCTTCGGTGCCGCCACCAAGTTCAGCCAGGCCAGTCTGGACGCCGACAAGCGCTACACCGCGACACTGCGGCTGGGTCAGCGCACGACCACCGGCGACCGTGAAGGCGCGGTCATCGACGAGCGACCGGTGGCCTTCGACCGCGCCGCGCTGGAAGCCGCCTGCGCCCGCTTCACGGGCGAGATTCACCAGGTACCGCCGATGCACTCGGCGCTCAAGCACGAAGGCAAGGCGTTGTATGAATACGCGCGCGCCGGCATCGACGTCGAACGCGCGGCGCGCCGCGTGTTGATCCATGCCATCGACATCATCGCCTGGCACGGCGCCGAACTGGTGCTCGACGTGCGCTGCAGCAAGGGCACCTACATCCGCACGCTGGCCGAGGACATCGGCACGGCGCTGGGTTGCGGCGCGCACTTGAGCGCGCTGCGGCGCACCGGCAGCGGCGCCTTGGGCATCGAGCAGGCCGTGACGATCGAAGCCCTGCAAGCCCTGAGCGAAACCGAGCGCGACGCGCTGCTGTTGCCGCCCGACGTGCTGTTGGCCGGCTGGCCGGCCGTGCACCTGCCTGACGACGAAGCGGGCCGTTTCCTGACCGGCCTGCGCCGGCGCGTGACGCTGGCCGACGCGCCTGCGGTGCGTGTCTACCGGCGTCCGCCGGAGCCCCCCGACTCGCCGCGCGCCTTTTTAGGCACTGCCCACATCACCGCTGGCGTTTTGATCGCTGACCGCCTGCTGAGCCCTCTCGAAGTCCAGGATTCCCCATGAGCCACGCCGCCATTCGCAACATCGCCATCATCGCCCACGTCGACCATGGCAAGACCACGCTGGTGGACCAGATGCTCCGCCAGAGCGGCACCTTCCGCGAGAACGAAAAAGTCGCAGAACGCGTGATGGACAGCAACGACATCGAGCGTGAACGCGGCATCACGATCCTGGCCAAGAACTGCGCCGTGGAGTGGAAGGGCACGCACATCAACATCGTCGACACGCCCGGCCACGCCGACTTCGGCGGCGAAGTCGAACGTGCGCTGAGCATGGTCGACGGCGTCGTGCTGCTGATCGACGCCCAGGAAGGGCCGATGCCGCAGACGCGCTTCGTGACCAAGAAGGCGCTGGCGCTGGGCTTGAAGCCCATCGTCGTCGTCAACAAGGTCGACAAGCCCGGCTCGCGGCCCGACTACGTCATCAACGCCGCTTTCGAACTCTTCGACAAGCTCGGCGCCACCGAGGACCAGCTCGACTTCCCGGTCGTCTACGCCTCGGGCCTGAACGGCTGGGCCTCGATGAAGGAGGGCCCCGCAGGCGAACCCTGGAGCACCGACTTGAGCGCCCTCTTCGACACCGTGCTCGACCACGTGCCCGCGCACCAGGGCGACCCGGCGGCGCCGCTGCAGCTGCAGATATCGTCGCTGGAATACAGCACCTTCGTCGGCCGCATCGGCGTCGGCCGCATCACGCAGGGCACGCTGAAACCGATGATGGACGTGCTGGTGTGCGAAGGCACGCCCGACGAAGGCGGCAAGACCTTCAAGGGCCGCGTCAACCAGGTGCTGACCTTCGAGGGCCTGGAGCGCATGCAGACCACCGAGGCCGGCCCCGGCGACATCGTGCTCATCAACGGCATCGAGGACATCGGCATCGGCGTCACGCTGACCGATCCGCTCAACCCCGCGCCGCTGCCGATGCTGCACGTCGACGAGCCGACGCTGACGATGAACTTCTGCGTCAACAACAGCCCGCTGGCCGGCCGCGAAGGCAAGTACGTCACCGGCCGCCAGCTGTGGGACCGGCTGCAGAAGGAACTGCAGAGCAACGTCGCGCTGAAGGTCAAGGAATCGGCCGAGGACGGCATCTTCGAGGTCAGCGGGCGCGGTGAACTGCACCTGACGATCCTGCTGGAAAACATGCGCCGCGAAGGCTACGAACTCGCCGTCGGCAAGCCGCGCGTCGTGTTCCACGAAGTGAACGGCGAGCGCCACGAGCCGATCGAGATGGTGACGGTCGACATCGAGGACCAGCACCAGGGCGGCGTGATGCAGGCGCTGGGCGAACGCAAGGCCGAACTCGCGAACATGGAAACCGATGGCCGCGGGCGCGTGCGGCTGGAGTACCGCATCCCGGCGCGCGGGCTGATCGGATTCAGCAACGAGTTCATGAACCTGACGCGCGGCACCGGCCTCATCAGCAACATCTTCGACGGCTACGAGGCCTACAAGGGCGAGATCGCCGGGCGCAAGAACGGCGTGCTGATCAGCATGGACGCGGGCGAGATCTTCACCTATGCGCTGGGCAAGCTGGACGACCGCGGCAGGATGTTTGTGAAACCAGGTGACCCGGTCTACGAAGGCCTGATCGTGGGCATCCACAGCCGCGACAACGACCTCGTCGTCAACGCCACGCGCCAGAAGCAGCTCACCAACTTCCGCGTCAGCGGCAAGGAAGACGCGATCAAGATCACGCCGCCGATCGACCTCACGCTTGAGTACGCGGTGGAGTTCATCGCCGACGACGAGCTGGTCGAGATCACGCCCAAGAGCATCCGCGTGCGCAAACGCTTCCTGACCGAGCACGAGCGCAAGCGCGCCGGCCGCCCGGCGGGCTGACGGCGGCAGGACATGCCGATGACGCACCGCAAGGCGGTGTGGATGCTGGTCGCCGCGACGCTGATGTGGAGCATCGCCGGCGTCGTGTCGCGCCACCTCGAGGCCGCGCGCAGCTTCGAGGTGACCTTCTGGCGCAGCGCCTTCAACGCGCTGGCGCTGGTGCTGCTGCTGGGTTGGATGCGCGGACCGGCGGCGCTGTGGCAGTCGCTGCGCAGCGGCGGCCGGGCGCTGTGGGTGTCGGGCCTGTGCTGGAGCGTGATGTTCACGGCCTTCATGGTCGCGCTGACGCTGACCAGCGTGGCCAACGTGCTGGTCACGATGTCGATCGGTCCGTTGCTCACGGCGCTGTTGGCGCGTGCCTGGCTCGGCCACCGGCTGGCGCCGCGCACCTGGGGCGCGATCGCCCTCGCCGGCCTCGGCATTGCCTGGATGTACGGCCACGAGGTCAGCGCGGGCGACCCGCGCCACCTGCTGGGCATGGCGGTGGCGCTGGCGGTGCCGGTGGCGGCGGCGGTCAACTGGACGCTGCTGCAGAAGCTCAAGAACCAGATCGGCGGCGGCGCGGACATGCTGCCGGCGGTGCTGGTGGGGGCGCTGATATCGGCCCTGGTGACGCTGCCGCTGGCGCTGCCGATGGCGGCGTCGGCGCGCGACGTCAGCCTGCTGGCGCTGCTGGGCGTGGTGCAGCTGGCCATTCCGTGCCTGATGGCGGTGGCCGTGGCGCGTGTGCTGCCGGGGCCCGAGATTTCGCTGCTGGCGCTGCTGGAGGTGGTGTTCGGCGTCGCCTGGGCCTGGCTGGGCGCCAACGAGGCGCCCTCGGCGGCGGTGCTGACCGGCGGCGCCGTGGTGCTGCTGGCGCTGGCCGGCAACGAGGCGCTGGCCCTGAAGCAAGGCCACCGGCTAGGGTGAGCCCGGGGCCGGGGCGTCCCCGGCCCGGCCTAGGATGCAGTCGACAGCCGGGCCCCGCCCCGGCGCGAAAGACCGCATGAAACAGCTCTCGGGCCTGGACGCCACCTTCCTGTACCTCGAAACGCCGCAGATGCCCATGCACGTCGGCGCGCTGCACGTGCTGGAACTGCCGGCCGGTTTCAAGGGCCGCTTCGTCACCGCCTTGCGCAAGCACATGGCGTCGCGGCTGCCGGTGGCGCCGGTGCTGCGGCGCAAGCTGTGGTGGATGCCGCTGAACGTGGCCAATCCGGCCTGGGTCGACGCCGTGCCGGACATGGCGCAGCACATCGTCGAGATCAAGCTGCCCAAGGGCTCGGGCCTGCCCGAGCTCGAGGCCGAGGTGTCGCGCCTGCATCCGATCCTGCTCGACCGCAAGAAGCCGCTGTGGAAGTTCCATGTCTTCGAAGGCCTTGCGCCGTCGCCCCACGGCCGCAAGCGCGTTGCGTTGTACTCGCAGCTGCACCATGCGGCCGTCGACGGCCAGGCCGCGGTGGCGCTGGCCAACGCGATCCTGGACATGACGCCCGAGCCGCGCACCATCGAAGCCACGCCGTCCAAGCGCACGCGCATCTTCCGCCTCGAGATGACCGAGATGTTGCGCGGCGTGCTCGGCAACCAGGCGCAGAAGGTCGCGAACATCGTGCGCAACCTGCCGGCCACGATGGGCACGCTGAAGGACGCGGCTTCTTCGGCGGTTTCGGCTTCTTCGCTGATCAGCGGCAAGAAGGGCCCCGACAACCTGACGCTGGCGCCGCGCACGCCGCTGAACGCATCGATCACCGACGCGCGCGCCTTCGCCAGCGTGTCGATCCCGCTGGCTGAACTGAAGTCGCTGGGCCGCGCCTTCGACGCCACCATCAACGACATGGTGCTGATGGTGTGCAGCACCGCGCTGCGCCGCTACTACGGCAAGCGCCGCACGCTGCCGCGCAAGAGCCTGGTCGCGGCGGTGCCGATCTCGCTGCGCGAGAAGGGCGACACCACGGCCGAAGGTGCGAAGGGAAACCAGGCCAGCATGAGCCTGATCAGCCTGGGCACGAACATCAGCGACCCGCGCAAGCGGCTGGCGCACGTCAAGGCGGCGACGGCGGCGATGAAGTCGACGATGGGCAGCCTGAAGAGCATCCTGCCGACAGACTTTCCGTCGCTCGGCATCCCCTGGCTGATCGAAGCCGCGACGGCGCTGTACGGCAAGGCGCGCGTCGCCGACCGCATCCCGCAGGTCGCCAACGTCGTCATCAGCAACGTGCCGGGTCCGCCGGTGACGCTGTACATGGCCGGCGCGAAGATGCTGACCAACTACCCGACCTCGATCGTCGTGCACGGGCTGGCGCTGAACATCACCGTGCAGAGCTACGACCAGAACCTGGACTTCGGCCTCATGGCCGATGCCAAGGCGATGCCCGATGTGCGCGAGCTGGCCGACGCCATCGCCATCGCCTTCGACGACCTGCGCGGGCTGCCGCGGCCGGGCGAAGCCGAGTCCGACGACGCGGCGCCCGAAGGCCTGGTGCGGCGCACGACGCGGCAGATGGGCAGCCGCCTCACCGGGGCCGTCAGCGATGCCGTCACGGGCGCGATGGGCGGGTCGGTTGCCGGCGCGCTGGGCAAGGCGGCACGCAAGGTTGTGGGAGCCGCGGTCGACGGCGCTGTCGCGCAGGTGACACGCAGGAAGCCCGCCCACACTAGGGCAAGCGCTCCAGTCAAGTAGCCGCGCCGCCGCTGACAATGGCGGCATGAGTTTCCCCAAGCGCAGGCAAGACAGCGCCCACCGCCGCCCACCTCGGCCCGAGCCCTTGGCGTCGTCGCAGGCGCAGGACCCGATCGAGGCGCCGGGCGCGCTGCTGATGATGATGGAGGCGCGCGCACCTTGGGAATTCGCCGCCATGGTCGCGGCCGCACCCTGGCTCAACCGATTGCCGGTGGGCGACGGCCACCCGGTGGTGGTGTTCCCGGGGCTCGGTGCCTCGGACATCAGCACGACGCCGCTGCGCAACTTCCTGCGTGACCGCGGCTACACGCCCTATGCCTGGAAGCAGGGTTTCAACTTCGGCCCGCGCCACGGCGTGCTCGAGGCCTGCAGGACGCTGGTGCAGATGGCCGCACACCGCCACCAGCAGCAGGTCAGCCTCGTCGGCTGGAGCCTGGGCGGCATCTACGCGCGCGAGATCGCCAAGGAACAGCCCGACAACGCGCGCTGCGTCATCACGCTGGGCACGCCTTTCGCGGGTCATCCGCGCGCCACCAACGCCTGGCGCTTGTACGAACTGGTCAGCGGCCAGGCGGTGACCGACCACGCGCTGCTCGACCAGTTGCGCACGCCGCCCGCGTGCCCGACGACCAGCATCTACAGCAAGACCGACGGCGTGGTGGCCTGGCAGTGCAGCATCAACGAAGCGGCGCCGCACACCGAGAACATCGAGGTCCATGCCAGCCACGTCGGCATGGGCATGAACCCGCTGGCCCTGTACGCCATGGCCGACCGGCTGGCGCAGGACCCGCGGCACTGGCAGAGATTCGACGTCAAGGGCGCACGCAAATGGTTCTACAAGGTCACCCACCACTCGCCGCTGCAGGCCAGCGCCAGCCTGTGACCGTGTCGCTGCGCTGAATGCAGATCGTCGCCAACGGCATCGGCATCGAAGTCGACGACCAGGGGCCCGCCGGCGCCGAGCCGCTGCTGCTCATCATGGGCCTGGGCATGCAGCTCATCGGCTGGCCCGACGAGTTGGTGCAGCTGCTGGTGGCGCGGGGTTTCCGCGTCATCCGCCTGGACAACCGCGACGCCGGGCTCAGCCAGGGCTTCGACCACCTGGGCGTGCCCAACCTCGCGCTGGCGGCGCTGCAGCACACGCTGCACCTGGGCGTGCGCTCGCCGTACCGCGTCGCCGACATGGCGGCCGACGCGCTGGGCGTGCTGGACGCACTGGCGATTCCGCGCGCCCATGTGTGCGGTGCGTCGATGGGCGGCATGATTTCGCAGCAGCTCGCGGCCAGCCACCCGGATCGGCTCAAGAGCCTGACCCTGATGATGACGACCAGCGGCTCACGCCGCCTGCCGCAGGCGCACTGGTCGCTGCAGAAGGCGATGCTGTCCAGGCCCGACGGCCGCGACCCGGCCAAGGTGGTGGCGCACCTGCAGCGGCTGCTGACGCTGATCGGCAGCCCCGCCTACCCGGCCGATCCGCAACGCCTGCACGCCCGCCTGCAGGCCAGCGTGCAACGTGCATGGCGGCCCGCCGGCACGGCGCGGCAGCTCGCGGCCATCGTCGCCGATGGCGACCGCAGCGAACTGCTGTCGCGCATGCGGACGCCCACGGCCGTGATCCACGGCCTGGCCGACCCGCTGGTGCCGGTGGCCGCAGGGCACGACCTGCACAGCCGCATCGCCGGCGCGCGCGCCGACTTCGTGCCCGGCATGGGCCACGACCTGCCACTGCAGCTGCTGCCGCGCTTCGCCGACACCATCGCCGACAACGCAGCGCGCGGCTGAGGCTGCGCCGGTCGCTGCGCCGGTCGCTGCGGCGCGCTGCGCCCGCCCGTGGTATCTGAAGCGGCCTTGAAGCAGATGAGACAGCGGCCACTGCGCCTGGCGCATCATCGCGCACACCCTTCAGTGCCTGCCCGCCCATGAGCATCCGCCATCTCGACTCCTTGTTCGACCCCCGCTCGGTCGCCGTCATCGGCGCCACCGACCGCGCCGGCAGCGTCGGCGCCACCGTGTGGCGCAACCTGCGCAGCGGCGGCTTTGCCGGTCCGCTGTGGCCGGTGAACCCGGGCCGCGCCACGGTCGGTGGCGAGCCGGCCTTCGCCGACGTCGCCGCGCTGCCCGACACGCCCGAGCTGGCGGTGGTGTGCACGCCGCCGGCCCACGTGGCCGGCGTCGTCGCGGCGCTGGGCGCGCGCGGCACGCGTGCCGCCGTGGTGCTGACGGCCGGGCAGACGCCCGTGCAGCGCCAGGCCATGCTCGACGCGGCGCGGCAGCACACGCTGCGCATCCTGGGGCCCAACTGCCTGGGGCTGCTGTCGCCGCACACCAGGCTCAACGCCAGCTTCGCGCACACCACGGCGGCCACCGGCAGCCTGGCCTTCGTGTCGCAGTCGGGGGCGCTGGTCACCGCGATGCTCGACTGGGCCGGCGGCCGCGGCATCGGCTTCTCGCACTGCGTGTCGCTGGGTGAACACGGCGACGTCGATTTCGGCGACATGCTCGACTGGCTGGCCAGCGACGCCCGCACACGCGCCGTGCTGCTGTACATCGAGAGCATTCAGTCGCCGCGCAAGTTCATGTCGGCGGCGCGCGCGGCGGCGCGCAACAAGCCGGTCATCGTCGTCAAGGCCGGCCGGTCGCCGCAGGGGCAGGCCGCGGCGGCTTCGCACACCGGGGCGCTGGCCGGGTCGGACCTGGTCTACGACGCCGCCATCCGCCGCGCCGGCATGCTGCGCGTGGACTCGCTGCAGGCGCTGTTCGACGCCGCCGAAACCCTGGCCCACGGCCGCGGCACGATGCCGGGCGGCACCGCCTGGCAACGCTTGATGCTGGTGACCAATGGCGGCGGCGCCGGCGTGATGGCCGCCGACGCCGCGGCCACCGCCGGCGTCACGCTGTCGCCTTTGGACCCGGACACGCTGGCGGCGCTGAACGCCGTGCTGCCCGCCAACTGGAGCAAGGCCAACCCGGTGGACATCATCGGCGACGCGCCGGCCCAGCGCTACGTGCAGACGCTGCAGACACTGCTGGCAGCGCCCGACAGCGGCACGCTGCTGTTCATGCACGCGCCGACCGCGATCGTGCCCAGCGCCGACATCGCGCAGGCGCTGCTGCCGCTGATGAAGGCCCACCCGGGCCGCACGCTGGCGTGCTGGCTGGGCGACGCCGCGGTGCGGCCGGCGCGCCAGGCCTTCCAGGCCGCCGGCGTGCCCTGCTACGACACGCCGGAAGACGCGGTGCAGGCTTTCTCGCGCCTGGTCACCTACCGCCAGAACCAGGACCAGCTGATGGAAGCACCGCCGGCGCGCGGCACCGCCACGGCGCTGGACCTGCCCCGCGTGCGCGCGCAGATCGACGCCGTGCTGGCCGCCGGCCGTGAGTGGCTCAATGAGCCCGAGGCCAAGGCGCTGCTGGCGGCGTGCGGCATCCCGGTGGTCGGCGCCCGCGTCGTCGCTGCCGATCCGGAGGCGGCGTTGCAGGCCGCCACCGCCATCGGCTACCCGGTGGTCCTCAAGCTGCTGTCGCCGCAGATCACGCACAAGTCCGATGTCGGTGGCGTGGCCCTGGACCTGCAGGATGCCGCGGCCGTGCGCGACGCCGCCGTGGCCATGCGGCAACGTGTGGCGCGCTTGCGCCCGCAGGCCACGCTCAGCGGCTTCACGGTGCAGGCGATGGTGCAGCGGCCGCAGGCGCTGGAGCTCATCGTCGGCGCCAGCATCGACCCGCTGTTCGGCCCCGTGCTGCTGTTCGGCCAGGGCGGCACCTCGGTCGAGGTGGTGGCCGATCGCGCGCTGGCGCTGCCGCCGCTGAACGCGCCGCTGGCGCGCGCGCTGATCGCCCGCACGCGGGTGGCGCGTCTGCTGCAGGGCTGGCGCGACGTGCCGGCGGCCGACATCGACGCCGTGGTGCGGGCGCTGACCGCGCTGTCGGAACTGCTGGCCGCCGAGCCGCGCATCGCCGAGATCGACATCAACCCGCTGCTGGCCGACGCGCAGGGCGTGATCGCGCTCGACGCCCGCGTGCGCGTCAGCGCCGCCGCGCCGGGCGGCGCGGCGCACTTCGCGATCCTGCCCTATCCGTCGCAGCTGGAGGAGCAGCAGGACTGGCAGGGCAGGGTGCTGACGCTGCGGCCGATCCGGCCCGAGGACGAAGCGCAGCACCTGGCCTTCCTGGAAAAGCTCGACCCGCTGGACGTGCGCATGCGCGTCTTCTACAGCCGCCGCACCATCGAGCGCAGCGAGCTGGCGCGCCTGACGCAGATCGACTACGAACGCGAGATGGCCTTCGTCGCCACCGCGGTGCAGGGCGGCGGCGGCGAGGAGACGCTGGGCGTGGCGCGCGCCATCGGCGATCCTGACAACCTGACGGCCGAGTTCGGCGTCATCGTGCGCTCGGACATCAAGGGCGGGGGCCTCGGCGAGCGGCTGATGCGCAAGCTGATCGGCCACTTCCGCGCCCGCGGCACGCGTTGCATGGTGGGCTCGGTGCTGCACGAGAACCACCGCATGCTGCAGCTGGCGCTCGACCTCGGGTTCAGGATCCTGCCGCTGCAGTCCGGCGACGATGCACACGAGGTGCGCCTGGAATTGCAGCCGGTCGCGGCAGCGGCTTCATGAGCCTGCCGGCGCAGGCCCCGCCCGGGCAGCGCCCGCGCATGCCCGCGGGCGTCTGGGTGCTCGGCTTCGTGAGCCTCTTGATGGACGTCTCGTCCGAGATGATCCACAGCCTGCTGCCGCTGTTCCTGGTCGGCGCGCTGGGCGTCAGCGTGCTGGCCGTCGGCATCATCGAGGGCGTGGCCGAGTCGACGGCGCTGATCGCCAAGGTCTTCTCGGGCGCGCTCAGCGACTACCTCGGCCGCCGCAAGGGGCTGGCCGTGATCGGCTACGCGATGGGCGCGCTGAGCAAGCCGGTGTTCGCGCTTGCCGGCGGTGTCGGCGCGGTGGTGGCGGCACGCTTCGTCGACCGCGTCGGCAAGGGCATCCGGGGCGCGCCGCGCGACGCGCTGCTGGCCGACATCGCGCCGCCCGGCATCCGCGGCGCCGCCTTCGGCCTGCGGCAGTCGCTGGACACCGTCGGCGCCTTCGTCGGCCCGCTGCTGGCCACGGCGCTGATGCTGCTGTGGGCCAACGACTTCCGCGCCGTCTTCTGGGTCGCCGTGGTGCCGGCCGCGCTGGCGGTGCTGCTGCTGGTGGTCGGCATCCGCGAGCCCGAGCGCGTGCGCCCCGCACGCGCCGTCAATCCCATTCGCCGCGAGGCGCTGGCCCGGCTGAGTCGCGCCTACTGGTGGGTGGTGGCCGTGGGCGCGGTGTTCACGCTGGCGCGCTTCAGCGAGGCTTTCCTGGTGCTGCGCGCGTCGCAACTCGGCGTCGCCGACGCCTGGGTGCCGCTGGTGATGGTGGCGATGAGCGCGGTCTACGCCGCCACGGCCTACCCCTTCGGCAGGCTGTCCGACCGCATGAGTCACCGCAAGCTGCTGGCCGCTGGACTGGTGGTGCTGATCGCGGCCGACGCCGTGCTGGCGCTGGCCAGCCACTGGATGGCGCTGGGACTCGGTGTCGCGCTGTGGGGTGTGCACATGGGCATGACGCAGGGCCTGCTGGCGGCGATGGTCGCCGACACCGCGCCCGAGGACCTGCGCGGCACCGCCTTCGGCTTCTTCAACCTGCTCAGCGGGCTGGCGATGCTGGTCGCGAGCGTCGTCGCGGGGCTGTTGTGGGACGGCTTCGGCTCGGCGCTGACCTTCATCGCCGGTGCCGGCTTCGCAGCCTTGACGCTGCTCGGCATGGCGCTGCAGCCGCAGCCGGCCAAAAACTGAGGGTGGTCGCGCCGCCTGGCCGTGGCGGGCCGGCGGTCAGGGTGCGCTCGCCGCGCCGCGCTGCCGCGACTGCAGCCGCAGCGCCTGAACCCGCGCCAGGTTCGCCAGCGGCTGGCCCACGGCTTGCCACGCGCGGCTGACGAGGCCGAGCCAGGCCTCGACCTGCGGGCTGCGGCTGGCGCCCGAGATGCACCACTCGACGAAGTGCTCGCAGTTGTTCGACCAGAAGCGGTAGCGGTCCTCGCCGAGCCGTCGGCGCGCGCGCGCGACGGCCGCAGCGCCGTCGAAACGCCGCGACACCCGCGTCTGCACCCGCAGTTCGCGGTCGCGCGTGAACTGCCGCAGGTCGACTTCCTCGACCGGTCCGCGCTGGTAGCCGCGGCTGAAGCCTGCGTAGTGGATGACGCGGCCGTCGCCGGCATGGATGTCGTGGTGCATGTAGCCCCGGCGCGGCGAGACAAGGTGGGCTCCGACGGGTATGGCCTCAGGCATCGCATTCTCCTCTGGCGTGCGTGCGGGTGGCGCATGGTCGCGACGCTGCAGCGCACCTGGGCGCACGCCTGAAGCCGCGTGCGCGGGGCTTCGGCTGCAGCGATGTTGCAGATGAAACCGGCACGGCGCGCGCCGCAATGCAGCCGTCATCGACGGGCGAGACAGTTCGATCCAGCCGTCCTGAAGCCCGCAGAAGGACTCCGTCCCCAGCCGCACGAACGACATGCCGACTCCGCCCCTGCCCAACGCCAGCCTGCACTCAGCGCTCTTGCGCGGACTGGTGGCACTGCTGGCGATCGCCGCCGGGTTGGCGTCGGCCGTGCCGCAGTCGCCGCCGCTGCACCTGCGCGACACCGGCTTGTTCAAGCCCGGCTCCAGCACCGAGGTGCGCGCCGAAAACCTGCCGTTCACGCCCCAGTACCCGCTGTGGTCCGACGGCACGCACAAGCGGCGGTGGCTCTACCTGCCGCCGGGCACGGCGATCGACGCCTCGCGCCCGGATGCCTGGCAGTTTCCGCGCGGCACTCGGGTCTGGAAGGAGTTCACATACGAGCGGCCGATCGAGACGCGCTACATCGAGCGCCGCGCCGACGGCTCGTGGCTTTTCGCGACCTACGTCTGGAACGAAGACGGCAGCGATGCCGTGCTGGCGGCCGCTGCCGGCAGCAAGTCCTTGGCCGTCGCGGCCGCGCCCGGCGGGCGCTACGAAATACCTTCGCGCGGCGACTGCCTGGCTTGTCAGGAAGGCGCTGCCGCGCCGGTGCTCGGGGTCGGCGCCCTGCAGTTGTCACCCGACCGCGACCCGCTGGCCGTGCACGCCATGGCCGCCACGCCGGAGGATCTCGACTTGCGCATGATGGTGGCCCGCGGTTGGCTGCGTCACCTGCCGCCGGCGCTGCTGCAACGGTCGCCGCGCATCGCGGCCGCATCGCCAGTCGAGCGAGCGGCCCTGGGCTACCTGCACGGCAACTGCGGGCACTGCCACAACGACCACGGTTCGCCGCCGGTGAAGCTGCGGCTGGCGCAGACGGTGGCACCCGGTGCAGCCGGCAGCTCGGACGTGCTCGCCTCGCTGGTCGACGTGCCGGCACGCTACCGGCCCGCGACGTCGAGCGAGGCCCCGGTGCTCGTCGCGCCAGGGCGCCCGCACGCCAGCGTCCTGGCGCAGCGCCTGGCTTCGCGCGAGGCGCTGACGCAGATGCCACCGCTCGGTTCCCGCCTGCCCGACGCCCAGGCCCTGAGCCTGATTCAGCGTTGGATCACCCACGAGCTGTCTTCCATCAACCCACGCAAGGAGACTCCGCCATGAACCGCTCATTCCATTCCATTTCGCTGCTGGCCACCCTGGGCATCGGCACCGCACTGCTGCTGGCGGGGCTGCCCGCCCAGGCTGCCGACGGCAAGGCCACCCGTGCCTCGGCCAAGACAACGGCAGAACAGGTGGCGCGCGGCAAGTACCTGGTCAACACCTCGGGCTGCCACGACTGCCACACGCCGTTCAAGATGGGCCCGAACGGGCCCGAACCGGACATGAGCCGGATGCTGTCGGGGCACCCGAGTCGCTGGTCATGCCGCCGGCGCCGCAGCTGCCGCCGGGGACGTGGCTGATCACGTCGGCAGCCACCAACACGGCCCACGCCGGCCCGTGGGGCGTCAGCTTCACCGCCAACCTGACGCCGGATGCCGCCACCGGCCTGGGCGACTGGACGCTGCGCGACTTCATGAGCACCATCCGCACCGGACGCCACATGGGCCGCCGCGGCCGCGCGATCCTGCCGCCGATGCCGATCCCCGTCTACAACAACTTCACCGATGCCGATCTGGCAGCAATCTACAGCTACCTGCGCACGATCCCGGCGCTGAACAACCGGGTGCCCGAGCCGGTGCCGCCGAGCAGCGTCTCGGCGGGGGCCAAGCAGTGAGCAGCCGAGCCCACGACGGCTGTCCCGCCGTCACGCGCGGCCGGCCGTCGTGTGCCGCGTGCGCCGCGGCGTGGTTGACGCACAAACACCTCGGGTAGGCCCGGCAGTCCCCGCAAGGAAAAGGGGCGTGCGCTGCGAGAGCGCACGCCCCTTGGCGATCGGGCCGCCTTATTTGCCGTCGCGGTCCGAATCTCCCGGCACCGCGCGCTCGACGGTGTCGCTCACGCGCTGCCATGCATCGCGCGTGGCGTGCTTGGCGCGGTCCCATTCGAGGCTCGAGCTGCCGCGCCGATTCTTCCAATCGCGACCGAGTTCGGGCTCGATTTCATCGAAGCTTCGATCAGGATTGCGCGTGAAGGCGTCGACACCGTACCCGTATGCGGGCTGGTACTCGTCGTAGCTCGACCCCTTGGCGTAGGGGCGGCTCGTGTAGTTGTCGCGCCAGTAGGCATCCTCGGCGAGCGGGTCCACGGCGTCCGCGATGCCCTTGCCCGCCAATGCCCCGGCCACAGCGCTCACCACGGTGCCGACTGCGGCGCCGACGGGCCCCGTCATGCCCCCGAGGGCGGCTCCGGCCGCCGCGCCGCCGGCGATACCGCCGGCAGCGCCGCCCACCACGGCGCCGACGCCGGTTGCAACGGGCCGGCCGGGGTCGGTGTTCTTGTCGCTGTCGCGCAGTTGCGCTCGCTTGATCTCGTTCATAAGTCTCTCCTTGGTTGGCTGCGTGAATGCGCGATCTCGTCTGAAGGGGCTCTATGCCGTTCCGTGTGGAACTTGACTTCACGCCCGATGGCGTGTGAGGCCCGCTGACAGGGCCGTTGCCGGCGCGAAGGGCGAGACTGGCAG
>JAYUPN010000033.1:0-14572 GCA_043760065.1 Rubrivivax sp. | reverse complement strand
CGATCGCGCCCACCGGCACCATCAGCCTGGCCTTCGCCGACAACGCCAGCAACGGCATCGAGCCGGCCTTCAGCTGGAGCTACACGCGCAAGAAGCGCCAGGCCGACGGCAGCCTGAAGGAGTACGCGGTCGAGGACCACGCCTGGCGCCTGTACCGCCACCTGCGCGGTGCCGACGCACCGTTGCCACCGGCCTTCGTCGCGGCGCTGGAGATGAGCGCGCAGGCGCACGCCGCGATGGTCGCCGTGGTGGCGCCTTTCGTCGACAGCGCCATCAGCAAGACCGTCAACGTGCCGGCCGACTACCCCTATGCCGAGTTCCAGCACCTGTACCTGGACGCCTGGCGCGCGGGCCTCAAAGGCCTTGCCACCTACCGGCCCAACGCCGTGCTGGGTTCGGTGCTCAGCGTCACGCCCGCCGCCACCGAGCCGGCCGAGCCGCTGCGCCTGCCCGACGAGCCCAGCCGCGGCCGTGCCAACCAGCGGCTGGCCGTGGAGCGCCTGCCCGATCGTGTGCTGGCCAGCCTGCGCTGGCCCGGCCGGCCCGAGCTGCCGGCAGGCAACGCGGCCTGGACCTACATGGTGCAGCATCCCTTCGGCGACTTCGCGCTCTTCGTCGGCGAAGAGGGCACGCCGCCGCGGCCCTTCGAGGTCTGGGTCAACGGCGCCGAGCAGCCGCGCGGCCTGGGCGCGCTGGCCAAGACGCTGTCGATGGACCTGCGCACCAACGACGCCGCCTGACTGCGCCTGAAGCTCGACGCGCTGGCGACCGTGGCCGAGGAGCGCGCTTTCGAGATGCCGTTCCCGCCCGCAGGCCAGCTGCGGCCGTTCCCCGGCGTGGTGGCGGCGACGGCCGCGGTGCTGCGCTGGCGCTGCGAACAGCTCGGCGCGCTCGACGCCGCCGGCCCGACGCCGGTGATCGACGCCCTGTTCAGCCTGGAAGAGCCACGCACCGGCACCTCGGGCACGCTGGCCTGGGCGGTCGACGTCGACAACCCGGCCAGCGGCGAATCCTTCACCTTGACGCTGAAGGAAGTGACGCTGCCCACGCCCGAAGGCGGCACCGTGACCCGGCCCTGCGCGATGGGCCTGTCGGGCAACTACCCGCGCGCGCTGGACGGGCTGGCGCGCGTGCTGTCGCTGGACATGCGCGTGGTCGATCCGGCGTGGATCGGCATGAAGCTGCGCAAGCTGCTCAACTACGCCGAGCCGCTGGGGCACTTCATGGCCTTCGTGCCCGGGCAGCGCCGCCAGCAGACCTGGCCTTCGACGGTGGCTTACCTGGCGCGGCTGATCATCCACCGCTACGCGATGCTGGGCGTGCTGGACGAGACCGGCCAGCCGCTGCAGCGCATGGGCGTGCTGGATGCGCCGAGCTCGACCGCCAGCCCCCGCCCGATGGCCGGCAAGCCGTGCCCCGAGTGCGGCAACGCCACCGTCATCCACAAGGACGGCTGTGATTTCTGCACGAGTTGCGGCTACGTGGGGCAGTGCGGCTGAAGGGACGCTTGTCTGCGGCGGGCGGCCGGACTTACGATTCCGGGTGATCAGCGCGTGCCCCTGCGATGGCCGCGCGTCCCGCATCGATGACCCAACCCGATCCAGGAGTCCCATGAAGCCACTCCGATTCCGTCGCGCGCTGAGCCGCCTGGCCCTCTTCGCGCTGGGCCTGTGCGGCGCCGGCGCGCAGGCAGGCCACGTCTACACCGAGTTCACACGGCCCGACGTCGAGAGCACCGCGCTGTGGGACATCAACAATGCCGGCGTGATGGTCGGCTATTCGACGCGCGGCGGCGAAGCGCTGCCGCTGGCGCAGGGTTTCATCTACGACGGTTCGGGCTTCACGTCGCTGCTCGGGCCGCCGGGGGCGATCTCCAGCAACGCGCTGGGCATCAGCGACGGCGGCGTCGTCGTCGGCAGCTACGCGTCGACCACCGGGGTCGATGACACGGGTGCTCCGGTGCTGGGCCCGGCCAGCGGCTACATCTACAGCGGCGGCGTGTACACCACCTTCAACGTCGCCGGCGCGCTGGAAACCAACCTGCGCGGCATCTCGCCCGATGGTCGCTACATCACCGGCTACTACAGCACCGCAACAGCCGCCGGCGTCGGCTTCGTCTACGACACCTTGACCGGCGTGCGCACCGATGTCTCGACGCCCGCCTCGCTGCTGACGATCGCGCAGGGCGTGCAGAACGACGGCACCGTGGTCGGCAGCGACATCATCACCGGTCCTCCGACCACGCGGCCCGGCTTCGTCTACGAAGTGGCCACCGGCACGCGCACCGACCTCAGCATCGCCGGCGTGCTGCGCACGGCGCTGCGCGCGATCAGCGACGACGACGTGCTGTCCGGCTGGTTCATCGACGGCAGCGGCACGCACGGCTTCGTCGGCCTGACCACCGGCTACGAGCAGATCGACTTCACGGGCGCCGCGGCGACCTTCGTCGAAGGCATGAACAACGCCAAGGTGCTGGTGGGCAATTTCCGGGTCGGCGACAGCTTCAGGGCTTTCATCGCCCGGCCGGACATCAGCGACGTGCCCGTGCCGGCAACCGCGGCCCTGCTGGTGCTGGGTTTGGGCGCGCTGGCGCTCACGCGCCGGGTCCGGCCGCCGCCGGCGGCCTGAAGGCCGGCGCGGGCTGGTCGCGTGCCTGACGCATCTTGCGTCAGGCTTTCATCGCCGCGGCGGGCGTCGGATGCGCGCACCAGGGCATGGCCGAGTCTTGCCGCGCCGCGCGCACAGTGAGAGCATCGGCTCATCACTCACAGGAGACCGCGATGGCCAAGCCCATGTTCGATGCCGATGCCTTGATCGAGATGTTCCAGACCGCCTCCGCCCGCCAGGGCGCGCAGCTCAAGAAGGCCGCCAGCGAAGCCACGCTGGCCGCGCTGCAGGGCCGTGAGTTGTCGCTGAAGAACATCCGTGGCGCGCTCAAGCAGGTCGCCGAGGCCGCCAGCGCCGGCGTGGCCAAGAACCTGACGGCGGGTGTCGACCCCGAAGCGCTGCTCGACAAGGCCGTGGCTGGCATGGACGAAGCGATGCTCAAGGCCGTCGAGGCCAACCGCACCGCGCTGTCGACGCTGATGGCCCAAGGCGCCGACATGCGCGACAAGCACCTGCAGAAGGCGCTCGACGACCTGGAGAAGATGGAAGACAGCCTCTTCGGTGCCGTCAAGAAGGCCGCCGACGGCGCTGGCGCGCCGATGGCCGGCGCCTGGGCCCCGATCCTCGAGAAGATGCAGGCCGGCGGCACGCTGTCGGGCGCGCAGGCGTCGCTCACGGCCGAGCAGATGGCGCAGCAGATGCAGACGGCGGTGCGCAGCACGCGCGCTGCGTCGATGAAGGCCGCGCAGGCGCTGGCCGAGAGCTACACCGCGATGGTCAGCGGCGTGCTGATCGGCATGAGCGAAGCGCTGCAGACGGCGGGCGAAGCCAAGAAGCCGGCCAAGAAGTAGGCCGCCGGCGCGACCTCGGCCGCACCGGCGCGGCTGGGGTTGCCGCCGATGCCCCGCGGCGGGTGCAGGCGTACAGTGCGGCGCCATGAAGAGCGTCGTCATCTCGGGCACGGGGCTGTACCAGCCGCCGCACGTCATCACCAACGCCGAGCTGGTGCAGGCCTTCAACGCCTACGCCGACTTGCACAACACGCACAACGCGGGCCGCATCGCGGCCGGCGAACTGCCGGCGATCGTGCATTCCAGCGTCGAGTTCATCGAGAAGGCCTCGGGCATCCGGCAGCGCTACGTCATCGACAAGTCGGGCGTGCTCGACCCCACGCGCATGAAGCCGCGCTTCGAGCCGCGGCCCGACGAACAGCTCAGCCTGATGGCCGAGATCGCGGTCGACGCCGCGAAGAAGGCGATGGCCGCCGCCGGCAAGCAGGGCAGCGACATCGACGGCGTGCTGTGCGCGGCGGCCAACATGCAGCGCGCCTACCCGGCGATGGCCTGCGAGATCCAGCAGGCCATCGGCGCCGGTGGCTACGGCTTCGACATGAACGTCGCCTGCTCCAGCGCCACCTTCGCCATCGAGCAGGCGGTCAACGCCGTGAAGACCGGCAGCGCGAAGTGCGTGCTGGTGGTCAACCCCGAGATCACGTCGGCGCACCTGGAGTGGCGCGACCGCGACTGCCACTTCATCTTCGGCGACGTCTGCACCGCAATCATCGTCGAGGCCGAAGACACCGCGACTTCAGCCGACCGCTGGCAGGTGCTGGGCACCAGGCTCGTGACGCAGTTCAGCAACCACATCCGCAACAACGCCGGCTTCCTGAACCGCTGCGAAGACACCGACCCCGACGCGCGCGACAAGACCTTCATGCAGGAAGGCCGCAAGGTGTTCAAGGAAGTGGTGCCGATGGCCGCCGCGCACATCGAGGGCCACCTGCACGCGCTGGGACTGGAGCCCACGCACGTGCGCCGCTTCTGGCTGCACCAGGCCAACCTGGGCATGAACCAGCTGATCGTCAAGCGGCTCGTCGGCCAGGAAGTCGGCGACGACCTGGCGCCGATCATCCTGGGCGAATACGCCAACACCGCCAGTGCCGGCAGCATCATCGCCTTCCACCATCACCACGCCGACCTGCCGGCCGGTGATGTCGGGGTCATCTGCTCCTTCGGCGCCGGCTACTCGGTGGGCAGCGTGGTCGTGCGGCGTCTGTAGCTCGCGCGGCTCGGGCGGCACGACGGCTGCGCTATCGTCGCCGCCATGGCCGAGACCACCTTCTTCTGGCACGACTACGAGACCTTCGGCCGCGTGCCGCGGCGCGACCGCCCGGCGCAGTTTGCGGGCGTGCGCACCGACGCCGATCTGAACGAGATCGGCGCGCCGGTGATGTGGCACTGCCAGCCGGCACCCGACACGCTGCCCGACCCCGAGAGCGTGCTGCTCACCGGCATCCTGCCGCAGCACGCGCTGGCCCACGGCCTGCCCGAGCACGCATTCGCCGCCCGCATCGAAGCCGAACTCGCGCGCGACGGCACCGTCGGCGTCGGCTACAACAGCATCCGCTTCGACGACGAGGTCACGCGGCACCTGTTCTGGCGTTGCCTGATCGACCCCTACGGGCGCGAGTGGCAGAACGGCTGCGGGCGCTGGGACCTGATGGACGTCGTGCGCTGCACCTGGGCGCTGCGACCCGAGGGCATCGTGTGGCCGACGCACGGCGAAGAGCAGGCAAATCCCGAACTGCGCGGCCGCCCCTCGTTCCGCCTCGAGCAGCTGACCGCCGCCAACGGCCTGGGCCACGAAGCAGCGCACGACGCGCTCTCCGACGTGCGCGCGACGCTGGCGCTGGCGCGGCTGATCAAGCGGCACCAGCCGCGGCTGTGGGACTTCTGCTTGCGCCTGCGCAAGAAGGATGCGGTGCTCTCCGAGATGGGCCACGGCAAGCCCTTCGTGCACCTGTCGGGCATGTACCCGGTGGAGCGCGGCTGCCTGGCTGTGGTCTGGCCGCTGGCGCAGCACCCGACCAACAAGAACGAGATCATCGTCTGGGACCTGGCGCACGACCCGCGTGATCTGGCGGGCCTCGACGCCGAGACCGTGCGCCGGCGCATCTACACCCGGCAGGCCGAGCTGCCCGAGGGCGAGCAGCGGCTGCCGATCAAGACCATCCACATCAACAAGTCGCCGATCGTCATCGGCAACCTGCGCACGCTGGGGCCGGCGGCGGCGCGCTGGCAGCTCGACGTCGACGGCGCGCTGCGCCACGCCGAGCACGCCGCCGCGCTGGGCCGCCAGCTCGACCCGCTGTGGCCGCTGGTCTTTGCGCGGCCCGAGGCGGCATCGCCGCCCGACGTCGACGAAGACCTGTACGGCGGCTTCATCGGCAACGAGGACCGCCGCACGCTGCAGCGGCTGCGCGGCCTCAAGCCCGAGCAGCTGGCGAGCAAGCGCGTGGCCTTCCAGGACGCCCGGCTGGAGGAACTGCTGTTCCGCTACCGCGCACGCAACTTCCCCGACACGCTGGACGCGGCCGAGCAGGAACGCTGGCACGAACACCGCGTGGCGCGGCTGCACCAGGGCGCGGGTGGCGGCCTGACGCTGGCCGCGTTCTTCGAGCGTGTCGACGAACTGGCCGACGCGGCGATGGCCGCCGGCGACGAACGCGCGCAGGCGGTCCTGGAGTCGCTGGTCGACTACGCCCAGAGCATCGCGCCCGAGGCGCCGTAGCTGCGCATCAGGCAGCCGCGCCCAGCACCAGCACGGCGTTGGTGCCGCCGAAGGCGAAGGAGTTGCTCAGCATCGTGCGCGCGGCCACGCCTTCGCGCGCGGCGTTGGGCACGTAGTCGAGCCCGCACTCGGGGTCGCTGTGCTGCAGGTGCATCGTCGGCAGGGCCACGCGATGGCGCATTGCCTGCAACGACAGCAGGCACTCCAGCGCGCCTGCGGCGCCCAGCAGGTGGCCGTGGATGGCCTTGGTGGCGCTGATCGGCACCCGTCCCGCCCGTTCGCCCAGCACCGCCATCAGCGCCGCCGTCTCGGTGCTGTCGTTGGCCTGCGTGCCGGTGCCGTGGGCGTTGACGGCGTCGACCTGCTGCGGCGACAGGCCGGCCGATGCCAGCGCGGCGCGCATGGCCGCGGCCTGGCCCTGCACGCTGGGCCGCGTGATGTGGCTGGCGTCGTTGGACTGGCCGTAGCCCAGGACCTCGCCGTGGATGAAGGCGCCGCGCGCCAGCGCGCGGTCCCACGGTTCCAGCACCAGCATCGCCGCGCCTTCGCCCAGCACCATGCCGCTGCGGTTCTTCGAGAACGGCCGGCACGACGCCGAGGGGTCGTCGGCGTCGACCGCGGCCACCGTGTGCAGCGAATCCCAGGCCTTCAGCGAGCCGTTGGCCAGCGGTGCCTCGGCGCCGCCCGCGAGAGCGACGTCGAGCTGCCCGCAGGCGATGCGCATCCAGGCCTCGCCGATGGCCACCGCCGACGACGAGCAGGCGGTGGAGTAGGTCATGTTCGGGCCTTGCAGGTCGTGCTCGATGCCGATCCACGCCGCCGCCGCGTTGTGCATGCCCATCAGGATCGTGAAGGGCTTGATGCGGTCGGAGCCGTCGCCGTACAAGGTCTTGTAGCCGATGTCCATGGTCGTCGTGCCGCCCATGCCGGTGCCCATGAAGACGCCGGCGCGAGCCCGGTCCACGGTGGCCAGCGCGCCGCTGCTGTCGGCCACGGCCTGGTTGGCGGCGTACAGGGCGAAGAGGCTGAAGCGGTCGAGCAGGCGCGACTGCGTGGCATCGAGATCGACCGCTGGGTCGAAGTGCACCGATGCCACCAGCGGCGAACTCAGGCGGCTCGCAAAGGCGCTGTCCAGCCGGTGCACGCCGGAGCGCCCGGCACGCGCCTGCGCCCAGACCTCGTCCAGGCCGTGGCCCAGCGGCGAGATCACGCCCATACCGGTGACGGCAACTCTTCTCATGCCGCGCGCAGACGCGGCGCCGCGCCCTGTGCCGCGACCAGCTGGTCGATCCAGCACACCACGTCCTTCACGCTGCGCAGCGGCGGCGGCTGTGTCGGCAGCTTGATCGCGAAGGCGGCCTCCACGTTCCACAGCAGCTCCACCGTGCCCAGCGAGTCGATGCCGAGATCTTCCAGCAGCGTGTCGGGCGCCAGCCGCTCGGGTGCCAGGTGGTGTTCCTGGACAAGGATCGCGCACAGCCGTTCGTAGGTGGGGTTCATGGGCAGTCCTGTCGATGGAGTTGAAGCCGGAAGGCCGGGGCCATGCCGGGGTGGGGAAGGGTCAGATCGGGCCGGCGCAGCTGCGCCGGCAGGCTCGCCTTGCCGCCGCGGCCTGCGCCCAGCGTCAGCAGCTGCGGCCAGGTCTGCAGGCAGCGCATCAGCAGCGCCGAGGCCCGCGGCCGCGATGCAGCATGCGCAAAGGCAGCGGCCAGGCGCAGCCGCGGCATGAAGTGGCGCCGCCAATCGGCGGCATAACGTGCATGAAGCGCGGGCTGCTGTGCGCCGCCTTCGGCCAGCAGGTGCGCACACAGCAGCGCCGCCGACTGCAGCGCCATGCTGATGCCTTCACCGAGGATCGGGTGCGCTTCCCCCGCTGCGTTGCCGACGCGGAAGAGGCCATCGTGCGTGCCCACGCGCACGCCGGGGTCCAGCGGGCCGGCTGCAAGCCACGGCCCTTCGCGCCGGGCGCCGGCCAGGGCGTCGCGCACGCCGGCGCTGCCGTGCTGCAGCCAGGCCTGCACGGCCTCGCCAGCGCTCAGGGCCGGAGCGTCGCTGCGCAGGGCGCTCAGCCGGTCGCGACGGACGCAGCAGGCCAGCGTGGCGACGCCATCGCCGGCCATCACCATGCCGCCATAACCGCCGTCCAGCGCCAGCACGCCGATGGCGCCCGGGTCCAGCGTGGCGCCGCTGAAGTTGGCCTTGAAGGCGAACAAGTCGCCGGCGTCGCGCCGCAGCGGCGCCGTGCGGCGCAGCCAGGGGCCGGGCGTTGTCTCCCAGGAGCCGTGCGCGTCGATCAGCAGCGGCGTGGCCAGCCGCCGCACCGCGCGGGACGAAGGTTCGCGCACTTCGCAGCGCCAGTCGCCGGCGCTGCCCGACAGGGCCTGCAGCGACCACGGCTGCAGCACCACCGCGCCTGCCGCGCGCGCCGCCTGCACCAGCAGCGTGTCCAGCGTTTCGCGGCCCAACGCGCGGCCGTAGCGGTGCTCGGGCTGGCCGGCGTGGTGGGCCGCCGGAAGGTCGGCCGTCACGGCCTGAGCGCCGTGCAGCAGCGTCACGCGACGCAACTCGGCGCCGCAGCCGGGCTGCGCCGCCGGCGCCACGCCCAGGGCGTCGAGCAGCGGCAGGTTGCTGGCGGCGATGCACTCGCCGCAGACCTTGCGCCGCGGGAAGGCCTGCTTCTCGACCAGCGCCACCGACCAGCCGGCCCGTGCCAGCCACACCGCGGTGGCCGAGCCGGCCACGCCGGCGCCGACGACGATGGCGTCCAGGTGCGAGCGCGCGACAGGGCTCAAAGCGCCACCGCACCGCGCTGCGCGCTGAAGCAATGGCTGAACAGGCCCGCGGCATGCTCCTCGCTCAGCCAGGACGCCGCCGGTGACGGCCACAGCGTCGACAGCTCCTGGCCGCGGAAGCCGGCCTGCACGCTGAGCACGGCGTCGTGCCGCGTCACGGCGTTGGCGCCGAGCGCGCCCACGAGGTGACTGCCCGCCCGCGCCAGCCAGGCACGGTGCGGCTCGCAGGCGAAGAAGCGGTCGGCGCGCCAGGCCACTGCGCCGAGCACGGTGTCCAGCTCGGCGCCCTGGAAGTGGTGCAGGAACAGCGCTGTCGAGATCAGGTCCCAGCGCTCGGCCGACGCGGTGACATCGGTTGCCGTTTGCGGCGCGGCCCAGTCGAGCACGTCGCGGGTCACCCCGCGAACCGTCCATCCGAGGCGTGCATAGGCGGCCACCGTGGCCGCACTGACGAGCGCCTGCCGGTCGAGCAGGGTCAGACGGACCTTGGGCCAGTCCGGCGCCAGCGCCCGCGCCACGCCGAGCAGCAGCGTGCCGTCGCCGGCACCGAGCTCCAGCACCCGCATCGGCTGGCGCGAACGCCGCACCGGCACCAGCCGCTGCCAGCCGCGGACGATGATGGCGCGTGTGTTCATGGCCTGGTGCAGACGCGCCAGGTCCTGGCGCGAGCGGTGTGCCACCGGGTCGGCAGCACTCAGGTGGTCGAGCGCCTCGCACGAGACGGTGCGCGGCAGCGCCAGCAACGGGTAGGACAGGCTCTTCATGGCTGCACCTCCAGCAAGGCGCCGTGACAGCTGAAGCCCGCGCCGAAGGCCGACAGCCACCACCAGCCGCCTTCGGCCTCGTCGGCCAGCGCGGCTTCGAGCACGAAGTAGACGAAGGCGCTGGACAGGTTGCCGTACTCGCGCAGCATGTCGGCGCTGTAGCGCAGGTCCTGCGGCTGCAGCGACAGCCGTCGCTGCAGCGCCAGCAGCACGTCGCGGCCGCCGGCGTGCAGGATCCAGTTGCGGACGTCGTCGCCTTGCAGTCCAGCGCGGCCGAGCACGGTGTCCAGCACACGGCCTGCGAAGTCGGCGGCCAGGCCCGGCACATCGCGCGTCAGCACGTTGCGCAGCAGCCCGCCGCGGGTCTCGAACATCAGCGCGCCGCGCTGGCCCGGTTCCAGCAGCGAGGTGCTGTCGTGCCAGCGCACGCGCCGGCCCTGCGCCGGCGGGCCCTGCGACAGCACCGCGGCGCCGGCGCCGTCGCCGAACAGGCAGGCGCTGATCAGCACGCCGGGGTCGTTGTCGAGGTACATCGCGGCGCTGCTGACCTCGACGCAGACCGAGAGTACGTGTTCGGCGTCGCCCGCGGCCAGCAGCGCGCGGCCGAGTTGCAGGTTGGGCAGCGCCGCGCCGCAGCCCTGGCCCACGAGATCGAAGGCGCGCACCTCGGCGCGCAGCCCCAGGCGTTCGGCGACGTGGCCCGACAGGCCCGGGCACAGATAGCCGGTGCAGGTGCTGACGACCACGGCGTCGATCGCCGCCGCGGCAACGCCGGCACGCGCCAGTGCACGTTCAGCCGCCTGGGTGGCCAGCGCCGGCGCGTGGCTCAGGAAACGGCCGGCGAGCGTGTCCCGGTCGATGACGAAGACCTCGGCCAGCGAGTCGACGGCCAGCCGGCGCGCCTCGATGCCGTTGTCCCGCTGCAGCACCGTGCGCGCCACCAGGTGGGCGCGGCCGTCGAGGCGGCCGAACCAGTCGGAGCCCTCGAAGGCGGCCCAGCATTCGGCCTTGGTGTAGCGCCTGGCGGGTGTTGCGGTGCCAACGCCGACGAGGTGCATCGCTCAGGCCGATGGCCGCACGAGGGGCTGCGTCGACAGCCCGCTGACCGAGCCTTGTTCGCCCATGCCCACCGGATGCCCGGCGATGATCGAGGCGACGATGCCGAAGGCCCGCACCATGGCGCTGTTGGGCGCGTCCCAGTAGTCGGCCGCGTCGGGCACGAACTTCAGCAGCGCCAGGTTGGACGAGGTCGGGCCGTCGGGAAACCAGGGCTTGGCCATCGGCGACCACAGGCGGTCGATGCGGCCGCGGTCGGTGTCGATCTCGCCGCGACCGGAGATCGAGACGTAGTTGCCGCTGCTGCGGTTGCTGAAGCTGAGGTTGACGATCCGCAGGTGCTCGACCTTCTCCGAGCGCAGGTCGGTGAAGAACCAGATCGCGCCGTCGGTGTCCATCTCCAGCGGCGCCATCGGCCGGCTGGCGAGTGCGCCGTCGGCGCCGACGTTGCACAGCATGGCCACCGGGATGTCCTCGATCAGGTGGGCGAGATGCTCGAGCTCGGATCGGGACTGGGGCTGGATCTTCAAGTGGGGACTCCTGGCGACGGCGGTTCGCGCACGCGCCGCCTGCAGCGCTTGCGCACGAGCACCTGAGACTGGGGCGCGGGTGCCGGGCCGGTCTGTGCGCTGTCGCACGCTGGGTCGCGCGCGGCGCCGTGACTGTTCGTCAGCGCACCGACGACCCGCCGGCAGGCGTTTACAAAAGAGCCCCGTATTGCGTGCGGCGCGCAGCCCGCAGCCCGCAGCCCGCGTGCCGCGGGCCGACGAGCTTCAGAACAACTTGGGAGAACCGACATGAACAGCGTCAAGGTGATCGGCATCATCGTCCTCGTGCTCGGCCTGCTGGGCCTCGTCTACGGCGGCTTCAGCTACACGAGCCAGACCCACCAGGCCAAGCTCGGCCCGCTGGAGCTGTCGGTGAAGGAGAAGCAGACCGTCAACATCCCGATGTGGGCCGGCGCTGCCGCGGTGGCCGCCGGGGTGCTGCTGCTCGTGATGGGCGGCAAGCGCTGAGCCTGCACGCCGCCGCAGTGCGGGTGCGGCGACGGGCAGCCGACGGCAGCCCTTCAGCGGCTGGCGGCTGAAGCCGGCGCGTCGGCCGCCAACGCGGGCACGGCGGGCGTGGCGGCGGCTGCAGGGGCAGTCTGCGCCGCAGAGCCGACGCGCGTGACGAAGCCGCCGTCGGCCCACTCGCTGTAGCGCCAGTCGACCGCGCCCCGGACCACGCCATCGGGCACCGCCAGCGGCTGCACCGGCACGCCGCGCAGCGTGCGCGCCATGCTCTCGATCCACATCGGCAGCGCCAGGCCGCCGCCGGACTCGCGTTCGCCCAGGCTGCGCGGCTCGTCGTGGCCGACCCAGGCCACCGCCACGGTGCCCGGTGCCCAGCCGGCGAACCAGGCGTCGACGGCGTCGTTGGTGGTGCCGGTCTTGCCGTAGACGTCGGCGCGTTGCAGCTGTGCCTGCGCCTTGGCGGCGGTGCCGCGCAGCGTGACGTCGCGCAACAGCGTGTTGACGATGAAGACGTTGCGTGCCGGCAGCACGCGGTCGGCTTCGTCCAGCGGCCGCGCCGCCGGTGCTTCGAACAGCAGCTGGCCCTGCGGCCCGACGATGCGCTCGATGAGCACCGGCCGCACGCGGTGGCCGCCGTTGGCCAGCACCGCGTAGGCCTGCGCCATCTGCATCGGCGTCACGCTGCCGCTGCCCAGCGCCAGCGTCAGGTTCTGCGGCTGCTTGTCGATGTCGAAGCCGAAGCGGCCGATCCAGTCGCGCGCCGCGGCCAGGCCCACCTGCTGCAGCAGCCGCACGCTGACGAGGTTCTTCGATCGCACCAGACCTTCGCGCAGCGTGATCTCGCCGTCGAACTTGCCGTCGCTGTTCTGCGGGTTCCAGCTCGGCGTGCCGCCGTCGTTTTCGGTCAGCGGCGCGTCGTCGACCAGCGTCTCGGGCATCAGGCCCTGCTCCAGCGCGGCCGAGTACAGGAAGGGCTTGAAGGCCGAGCCGGGCTGGCGCCAGGCCGAGGTGGCACGGTTGAACTGCTGGCGGCTGAAGGCAAAGCCGCCGACCAGCGCGCGCACGCGTCCGCTGGCGGGGTCGAGCGCGACGTACGCCGCTTCGGCCTCGGGCCACTGCACCAGCGCCCACGGCCCCGGCTTGCCCTTGGCTGCAGGCAGCTGCGCCAGCCGCACGATGGCGCCCCGGCGCAGTGCGATCCTGCTGTCGGCGCCGGGCTTGAGCGCGGCCTGCACAGGGCGCAGCGCTTCGCCCTGCAGCGTCACGGTGTCGCCGCTGGCCAGCTTGGCGCGGAGTTCCTTGGCGTCGGCCGACAGCACGATGGCCAGCCGCAGGTCGTCGTCGTCGCGGCCGTCCTTCAACGCCAGCGCGGCGGCGCGTTCGGCCTGCGCCGGGTCGTCGGGCAGGCTGACCTGGTCTTCGGGCCCGCGCCAGGGCTGCTTGCGCTCGTGCGCCATCAACGTGCGCCGCAGCGCGGCGTGGGCCGCACGCTGGTCTTCGGCGCGCAGCGAGGTGTAGACGCGCACGCCTTCGGTGTAGGCCTTCTCGCCCAGCAGCTCGACCACCGCGCGGCGCGCCATCTCGGCCACGTGTTGCGCCGGCACGTCGACGAAGTTCGGGCGCCGGTAGACCATCTTCGTCGTCAGCGCCTCGGCCTGCTGGGCCGGGGTGATGGCGCCGGTCTTCAGCATGCGCGCCAGCACCCAGCGCTGGCGCCGCGTGGCTGCGGCTTCGTTGGCGATCGGGTTGGCGTAGATCGGGTTCTGCTGCAGGCCGGCGAGCATCGCCGTCTCGGCCAGGTTGAGCTGCGCCAGCGTCTTGCCAAAGTAGACCTGCGCCGCGGCACCATAGCCGTAGGCGTGCTGGCCGAGGTAGATCTGGTTCAGGTACAGCTCCAGGATCTCGTCCTTGCCGAGCTCGCCTTCGAGTTTCCAGGCGATCAGCGCTTCCTTGATCTTGCGCTCGGCGGTGCGCCGCGTGCTCAGGAAGAAGGTGCGCGAGACCTGCTGCGTGATGGTGCTGGCGCCGCCGCCGATGCCGCCGGTGGCGTTGGACCACAGCGCGCGCGCCACGCCGCGAAGGCTGATGCCGTGGTGGTCGTAGAAGTCGGCGTCTTCCACCGCCAGCACGGCCTGCTGCAGCTGCCGCGGCATCTGCGCGATGGGCACGAACAGGCGCCGCTCGCTGCCGAACTGCGCGATCTCGGCGCCGTCGCTCGTCAGCACCTGCAGGTGCTGGTGCGGCCGGTACGCGGTGGCCTTGTCCAGCGGCGGCAGGTCGTTCCAGTACCAGGCGGCGGCGCCGGCCAACACGAGTGCGGCGACCAGCGCCACGCCCAGCGCCACCAGCAGCGCCAGGCTGATGAGGACGAAGCCGCGCGGAGCCGTGCCGGCGCCGGCGCCGGCGCCGGCTCCGCGGTGGGCGGTCGGCCGCGTCACGGCGCCAGTTCGAACAGCGCCGTGCCGTCGCTGTTGTCCGACACGTGCTTGACCTGCGGGTAGCGCGCCAGGTGCCGCACCGCGGCCGCGCCCGACGTGAAGCGCAGCTTGACGCCCGGCACCGGCTGGATGCGCCAGTTGCCGTCGGCCGTGGGTTCGACGCGGCGCGTGCTGGCCAGGTACTGCAGCAGCGCCTCGCGGTTCTCGTCGGGTGCGCTCAGGATGATGTTGCTGCCGTCCAGCCCCGGGAAGCCGCCGCCGCCCGAGGCGCGGTAGTTGTTGGTGACGACGCCGAACCAGGCCTGCTCGTCGATCGGCTGGCCGGCGAA
>JAYUPN010000032.1:0-5201 GCA_043760065.1 Rubrivivax sp. | reverse complement strand
GCCGCAACGCCGAGCCCGGCCGCCGCCGTGCCGCCGCCGGCCACCGCGGCGCGTCCGCCGGTCCGCGATCCGGCGGCGATCCTGGCCGGACAGGCCGGTGCTTCGGCGCCGCGGTCCACCGCCAGCACCGCTGAGCCGTTCATCTATTTCGTGCAGGCCGGTGCCTTCACGCGCAACGAAGATGCGGAACAGCAAAGGGCGCGCCTGGCGATGATCGGACAGGGCGCCAGGATCACCGAACGCGAACAGGCCGGCCGCACGGTCTACCGCGTCCGGCTGGGGCCTTTCCCGTCTCGCGGCGAAGCCGACGCGCTGCAGGTCAGGTTGCAGGAACAGGGTATCGAAGCGCAGATCGTGCGCGTCGAGAAGTCCTGAGCAGGCCAGATCCGCCTTCATCGTTCTTCCAGTTTCTGTCCCAAACAAACGTCATCTCGAAAGGATCAGCATGCAACGGCGCGATTTCTCCAAGCAACTGGCCGGCGCAGGCCTGGGCCTGGCGCTCGCAGGCACGGCCAGCGCGCAAGGCGCGCCCAAGGAGGGGACGCACTACGTGCGCCTGTCCACCCCGGCTCCGGTGACGCTGCCGACGCCCGACAAGAAGATCGAGATCGTCGAGTTCTTCTGGTACGGCTGCCCGCACTGCTATGCCTTCGAGCCGACGCTCGAAGCCTGGGTCAAGAAGCTGCCGGCCGATGTCAGCTTCCGCCAGGTGCCGGTGGGCTTCTCGGCGCCACACCAGCTGCACCAAAGGCTGTTCTACGCGCTCGAGGAGACCGGCCAGCTGGCCACCGCGCACCGCAAAGTGTTTGCCGCCATCCACCAGCAGAACAAGCGTCTGGCATCCGAGTCCGAGATCCTGGCCTTTGCCAGCGCCAACGGTGTCGACGGCAACAAGCTGGCCGAGGCGATGAAGTCTTTCGGCGTCACCACCAAGGCCAACCGCGCCAAGCAGTTGTCGGATGCCTACAAGATCGACGGCGTGCCGGCGCTGGGCATCAACGGCCGCTTCTACACTTCGGCTTCACTGGCCGGCAGTCACGAGAAGGCGGTGGCGGTGGCCGACTTCCTGATCCAGCTCGCGCGGCAGAAGGCGTGAAGGCCTGAAGCGCTGAAGCTTGCGGGCGCCGCCCTGGCGCCCGCGCGGGGCCTGGGGGGGGTGCGATCAAGTTCGGCTTGATTTCACGCGCCGTCAGCAAACTGTACCGAGGTTGTGGCTATACTGCCCTGCAACTTTCATGCCGCCTCGATGCCCGTCCGTTTCCCTGCCATCCTGCTGAGCTTGCCGCTGGCCCTGGCGTGCGTGCTCGGGGCCGGCGAAAGCCGTGCCGAAAAGGCCGACCGAAGCAAACCGTGGGTCGTCGAAGCCGACCGCGACGGCGTCATCGACCTGCAGCGGCAGGTGCTGGTCTACACGGGCAACGTCGTCATCTCCCAGGGCTCGATGGTGCTGCGCGCCGAGCGCATCGAGATGCGCGAGATGCCCGACGGCTACCGGGCCGCCACCGCGCTGGGTTCGCCCGCCCGGCAGGCGAGCTGGCGGCAGCGGCGCGACGGCGTCGACGAGACCGTGGAGGGCACGGCCGACCGCATCGAGTTCGACGGTCGCGCCGACACCCTGCGGTTCATCGGCAGCGGCGCCGTGCGCCGCTTGCGCGGCGCCGCAGTCGCCGACGAGATCACGGGCGCCACCATCATCTGGGACAACACCGCCGAGGTCTTCAAGGTCGAAGGCGGTGCGGCCTCGGCTGCCAACCCCACGGGGCGCGTGCGGGCGGTGCTCAGCCCGCGCGCCGAGCCCGCGGCCTCGGCGCCTGCGACCGCTCCGCTGACGCCATCGCGTGCGCTCGGGGAGCGCCGCTGATGGTGCCAGCGGCGCTGCCGGCCAGTCGCCTCGAAGCCGAGCACCTGCGCAAGAGCTACGGTCCGCGCACGGTGGTCAAGGACGTGCACCTGGCGGTGGGCGCCGGCGAGGTGGTCGGCCTGCTGGGCCCCAACGGCGCCGGCAAGACGACGACCTTCTACATGGTGGTCGGGCTGGTGCGGCCGGACGAGGGCCAGATCCGCATCGACGGTCAGCCCGTGCAGGGCCTGCCGATCCACCGCCGTGCGCGACTGGGGCTGTCGTACCTGCCGCAGGAGGCGTCGATCTTCCGCAAGCTCAACGTCGAGGAGAACGTGCGCGCCGTGCTCGAACTGCAGGTCGGCCCCGACGGCCGCCCTTTCAAACCGGCGCTGATCGAGGAGTTGCTGGAGAAGCTGCTCGTCGACCTGTCGATCGACAAGCTGCGCGCGTCGCCGGCGCCGGCGCTGTCCGGCGGCGAGCGGCGCCGCGTCGAGATCGCGCGCGCGCTGGCCACGCAGCCGCGCTTCATCCTGCTCGACGAGCCCTTCGCCGGCGTCGACCCGATCGCGGTGATCGAGATCCAGCGCATCATCGGCTTCCTGCGCGGTCGCGGCATCGGCGTGCTGATCACCGACCACAACGTGCGCGAGACGCTGGGCATCTGCGACCGCGCCTACATCATCAGCGACGGCAGCGTGCTGGCCGAAGGCACCCCGCACGAGATCGTCGCCGACGCCCAGGTGCGCAAGGTGTACCTCGGCGAACACTTCAAGATGTAGGGCAGCGGCGATGTCGATGAAGCCCTCCCTGCAGGTCCGCCTGTCGCAGCACCTGGCGCTGACGCCGCAGCTGCAGCAGTCGATCCGCCTGCTGCAGCTCTCGACGCTGGAGCTGCACCAGGAAGTCGGCCAGATGCTCGATCAGAACCCCTTCCTCGAAGCCGAGGAAGACGCACCGGCGACGCCCTTCGAGACGCCGCCCGAACGGCAGTCCGCCGATCGCGTGGCCGAGTCCGATGGCCACGACACGCCCGACGCCGCCGAAGCCGTCAACGAGCTGCGGGCCGAGGAGTTCGGCACCACCGAGCGCAATGACTGGGAGAACGGCACCGAGTCCGACGACTTCGACGGCATCCGCGAAACGCCCAGCAGCGCCTCGCCCAGCGGCGAGGGCGACGACGCCGATGCACAGGAACGCCGCGGCAGTGCAGGCTCGCTGCAGGACCATCTGCGCGCGCAGCTGGTGGGCATGCGCCTGAGCGCCGAGGACCACGCCGCGATCGAGGTGCTGATCGAATCGCTGGACGGCGACGGCTACCTGGCCGACACGCTGGACGACATCGCCGAGCGACTGGCCGCCATGCTCGGCATCGAGGGTGCCGAGGGCCGCGAAGGACTGGACGAGCGGCTGCGCTGCGGCCTGCGCTGGCTGCAGAGCCTTGATCCGCCCGGCGTCGGCGCCAGCAACCTCGGCGAGTGCCTGGCGCTGCAGATCAAGGCCACGCCGCGTTGCCCGGCGCGGCAGGTGGCGCTGCGCATCTGCGAGCAGTACCTGGAGCTGGTGGCCCGGCGCGACATGAAGCGCCTGGTGGCGCTGACCGGTGCCGACGAGTCCGTCGTGCGCGAAGCGCAGGAACTGATCCGTGCCTGCGAACCCAAGCCCGGACGGCCATTCTCGCCCGCCGAAGGCAACGTCATCGTGCCCGACGTGATCGTGCGCAAGACCGGCCGCGGCGTCAGCGTCACGCTCAACCCGGACGTCATGCCCAAGCTGCGCATCAACGACATCTACGCCCAGGCCGCGCGCGGCATGCGCGGCGCGACGGCCAATCCCGGCATGTCGTCTCGCCTGCAGGAGGCGCGCTGGTTCGTGAAGAACATCCAGCAGCGCTTCGACACCATCCTGCGCGTCAGCAAGGCCATCGTCGAGCGGCAAAAGGGTTTCTTCACACACGGCGCCATCGCTATGAAGCCGTTGGTGCTGCGCGAGATTGCCGACGAACTGGGCTTGCACGAAAGCACGATCTCGCGCGTCACCACCGCCAAGTACATGGCGACGCTGCAGGGCACCTTCGAGCTGAAGTACTTCTTCGGCTCCTCACTCAACACCGACGCCGGCGGCAACGCGTCCAGCACGGCGGTGCGTGCGCTGATCCGGCAGTTTGTGACCGCAGAGGACGTGAAGAAACCGTTGTCCGACAATCAGCTCAGTTCGATGCTCGAAGAGCAGGGCATCCAGGTCGCGCGGCGCACGGTGGCCAAGTACCGCGAGGCGCTGAAGATCGCGCCTGCGGGACTGCGGAAAAACATCTGACCGCGCACAAGTGACCGCGCACCCATGACCGCACTTTTCCTGCCCTGCCCCGGCGGCGTGGAAACACTGCTCGCCGACGAAGTGCAGCGCATCACCGGTGTTGCTGCCGAAGCGTCGCGTGGTGGCGTTTGGGTCGAAGGTGACGAACGCACTGCCATGCAGCTCAACCTCGAAAGCCGCCTCGCCACACGCGTGCTGTGGCCGCTGATCGACGGCCCGTATGCCGACGAACATGATCTCTACGGGCTGGCGCGCCAGGTCGACTGGGGCCGCTGGATCACACCCGAGCAGACGTTGCGCGTCGACGTGAGCGCCGGCCGCGGCCGCTTCGCGTCGCCACTGCACAGCCTGAACTTCGCCGCGCTGCGCATCAAGGACGCGGTCTGCGACAGCTTGCGTGAAAGCACCGGCGCGCGGCCGAGCGTGGACACACATCGGCCCGACCTGCCGATCGCGCTCTTCGTCGGCCCCGACCACGCCACGCTGTACATCGACACTTCAGGTGACCCGCTCTTCAAGCGCGGCTGGCGCGAAGACACGGGTGAAGCGCCGCTGAAGGAGACGCTCGCCGCCGCACTGCTGGCCGCCGCCGGCTGGCAAGGCCGCGCGGAAGACGGCCCGTTGATGGACCCCTGCTGCGGCGCCGGCACCATCGTCATCGAAGCGGCGCAGATCGCCTGCGGCATCGCAGCTGGCGGCCAGCGCCACTTCGCCTTTGAACGCATGCTGCCCTTCAAGCCCTTTGCCGCCGCCTGGCGCGAACTGCAACGCGCCGCCAAGGCGCGGGTGCACGCCAGCGCCGTGCCGCTGTTTGCCGGCGACGTGAGTTTCCGCATGACCGACTTCGCCACCCGCAATGCCGAACGTGCCGGCGTGCGTGACGCCATCGACTTCAAGACCGTCGACGCGCTGCAGCGGCTGGCGCCGCTGGCCCAAGGCACGATCGTCATGAACCCACCGTATGGCGAGCGCATCGACGCCAAGGGTCGAGGTTCAGGCCAAGGTTCAGGCCAGAGCTCCGGCAGCCGCGCGCCGCGCGAGAGCT
>JAYUPN010000031.1:0-5203 GCA_043760065.1 Rubrivivax sp. | reverse complement strand
TCCGCCGTGAGTTGTGAGCCCAATATGTCCTTGAGCCGATGGTCTATGACCAAGGGCTTGGAACATCGCCAAGTTGGTGTGATCGTCTCGCGTCAGATGAACCCGAAGCTCGGCTGACCTCGCCCACCTGAACTCCCCCTTGGTTCAGGCACACGGTTCGCTTCGCACGGCGGACACCTTTCACTCCCCTCGCCCATGCCGTCGCCTGCATCGACCCCTCCCGGCTACTGGCTCATGAAGAGCGAGCCGGCCGAAGCCTCGATCGACGACCTCGCCCGCGCGCCGCGCAAGACGCTGCCGTGGACCGGTGTGCGCAGCTACCAGGCGCGCAACTTCATGCGCGACGCGATGAAGCCCGGGGACGGCGTTCTCTTCTATCACTCGTCGTGCCCGCAGCCCGGCATTGCCGGTCTGGCCACGGTGGTCGGCGGGCTGGCACCCGACGAGACGCAGTTCGACCCGGGCAGCCCCTACCACGACCCCAAGTCCAGCCGCGAGCAACCGCGCTGGCTGAAGGTCGACGTCAAGCTCGTGCGCAAGACGCGCCTGCTCAGCCTGGCCGAGATGCGCCGGGCCCCTGCCCTGGCCACGATGCAGGTGCTGCAGCGGGGCAACCGGCTGTCCATCACGCCCGTCACGCCGCAGCAGTGGCAGGCCGTGCTGGCGCTGCTCGGCGCGTGAGCGTGCCGGAGATCCCGCTGCTGCTGGTCGCCGAGCTGCTGGCCCTGGGCGTGGCGGTCGGCTTCCTGGCCGGGCTGCTGGGCATCGGCGGCGGCATGATGATGGTGCCGGTGCTGACGCTGCTGCTGGCGCAGCGCGGCGTCGAAGGTGGGCTGGCGGTGAAGGTGGCCATCGCCACCAGCATGGCGTCGATCCTGTTCACCAGCGCCTCCAGCGTGCGCGCGCACCACCGCCTGGGCGGCGTGCGCTGGCCGATCGTGCGCAGCCTGGCGCCGGGCATCGTGATCGGCGGGCTGGCCGCGGGTGCGGGCGCGTTCGCAGTGCTCAAGGGCCAGGGGCTGGCGCTGCTGTTCGTCGCCTTCATCGGCTACAGCGCACTCAACATGCTGCGCGACAAGAAACCCAAGCCGGGCCGCGAGCTGCCGGGCGCCTGGGGCACCGGCGCGGTCGGCGTGGGCATCGGCTTCGTTTCGGGCCTGCTCGGCGCCGGCGGCGCCTTCATGTCGGTGCCGTTCATGATCTGGTGCAACGTGCCGCCGCGGCACGCCGTGGGCACCAGCGCGGCGCTGGGCTTCCCGATCGCACTGGCCAGCACCGTCGGCTACGTGATCGCCGGCTGGGGACAGCCGCCGGCGCTGCCGGGAGCGGTGGGCTACCTCTACCTGCCGGCGCTGGCCATCGTCGCCGTAGCGAGCATGAGCCTGGCGCCGCTGGGCGCCCGCGTGGCGCAGCGCGTGAACGTCGGCGTGCTCAAGCGCATCTTCGCGGTCATGCTGCTGGCGCTGGCGGCGACGATGCTGCAGCGCGCGTTCGCTTAGGCGTCGAAGCGGATCGCCGCCAGCGTGACGTGGTTGCCGCCGCGGCGCTGGGCTTCGGACAGCGCGGCTTCGCAGGCGGCCAGCAGCCCTTCCTGGGTCTGTGCGGTGTGCGGGAAGCTGGCCACGCCCATGGCCACCGTGAAGCCGAGCTCCTGCCCTTCGTGGACCACGATCTGCGTCGCGCACTTGCGCCGCAGCCCTTCCATGCGCGCGTGCGCCGTGGCCAGGCCCACGCCTGACAGCAGCACCGCGAAGCGCCGGTCCTCGTAGCGGCACGAGGCGTCCATCGCGCGCGTGCCGCTGCGCAGCAGCCGGCCCATCGCCTCGAGCACCACCTGCTCGCTCGCCGCACCCAGGGCCAGCACCTTGGGGCCCGGCGCATCGATCTCGATGAAGACGATCGAGAACTCGCGGTGTTCGCGTGTCGACAAGTCGACCTCGCGGCGCAGCTGGTCCTCGAAGTGCGCGCGCCGGTGCAGGCCCGAAGCCGGGTCGCGCAGCGCCTGGTCGGCGATCTCGCGCCGCAAGCGGTCGTTGGCGCGCTGTTGCTGCTCGATCTGCTCCAGCGCTGCACGCAACTGCTGCTCGCGCTGGCGCTCGGCGTTGTGGTCCAGCCAGACCGCAACCTGCCAGCGCGGGCCCGGCACGGCCGGCGACACGAACACGCGCAGCACGCTGAAGTCGTGCCGGCTGCCCCGCCACTCGAACTGGTGCTGGCTGAGCAGCGGTGCGCCCTGCGCGGCCGCGGTCTGCTCGGCCGCGCGAAGGGTGCCCAGCAGCGTGGCGTCGAACCAGTCGGCATCGCTGCGGCCGCGCACCTGCTCGGCGGGCCGGCCCAGGAAGGCCGCCATCGCCTCGTTGACGTGGGCGTAGCGGCCGCTGGCCGCGTCCTTCACCGCCAGCAGGGCGCCCTGCTGCGCCACCAGCGCGGGCAGCGCGCCACCCAGGGCCTCGGCCAGCCTGGCGCCAGCCAGCATCGGGCTTTCGGAAGGATCCAGCGAGGAACTCATGTCGGGCGGTGTTGATTCGGCGTTGATGCAGGCTTCGCACCAATCTGAGACGCGTGCCCTATCTTGGTGGCGCGTGTCCGGTAGATCAAGGCGTCGCCCGATTCTCGCCCCTAGTTTGGCCCTGTCACCCGGTCGAAAAGCAGGGGGCATCGGCGCCGATTCCGCGGCACGGAACCTGCTTTATCGGTTGCAGGGGCGACGGCGCCCTGCCGCCGTGGCCCCAAAGCCGCGCGCCGGCCCGTGTGCACAGCGCAGTGCGCAGCAACCCGATTGCTCAGGTCCGCCCCACTGGCCCCGGTCAGTGCGCGCGACCCGCAGGTCCGCACGGAGATACGTCATGAAGAAATCGCGACTGGTGATGGTGGGCAACGGCATGGCCGGCGTGCGCACGCTGGAAGAGCTGCTGAAGATCGCACCCGATCTCTACGACATCACCGTCTTCGGCGCCGAGCCGCACCCCAACTACAACCGCATCCTGCTCAGCCCCGTGCTGGCCGGTGAGCAGACGATCGAGCAGATCGTGCTCAACCCGCTGGCCTGGTACGCCGAGCACGGCATCACGCTGCACACGGGCCACACCGTGACCGGCATTCACCGCACGCGGCGCGTCGTGACCGCGGTCGACGGCCACGGCGTGCAGGTGCAGGCCGAGTACGACCGCCTGCTGATCGCCACCGGCTCCAACCCCTTCATCCTGCCGGTGCCCGGCAAGGACCTGCAGGGCGTGATCGCCTACCGCGACATCGCCGATACACAAACCATGATCGACGCCGCCACGCGCTACCGGCACGCGGTGGTGATCGGCGGCGGGCTGCTGGGTCTGGAAGCCGCCAACGGCCTGGCCAAGCGCGGCATGCAGGTGACGGTGGTGCACATCATGCCGTGGCTGATGGAGCGGCAGCTCGACGACGTCGCCGGCCGGTTGCTGCAGAAGTCGCTGGAAGAATGCGGCCTGAAGTTCATGATCGGCGCCCAGACCGAGTCGCTGCTCGCCAACGACGACGGCCGCGTGCGAGCGGTGCGTTTCAAGGACGGCACTGAGGTGCCGGCCGACCTGGTGGTGATGGCCGCCGGCATCCGCCCCAACACCACGCTGGCGCTGAAGATCGGGCTGCACTGCGCCCAGGACGGCCGCGGCGGCATCGCCGTCAACGACACGCTGCAGACGGTGACCGACCCGCGCGTCTACGCGGTGGGCGAATGCGCGGCGCACCGCGGCATCGCTTACGGCCTGGTGGCACCGCTGTTCGAACAAGGCAAGGTCTGCGCCACGCACCTGGCGCAGTTCGGCATCGGCCGCTACACCGGCAGCCAGGTCAGCACCAAGCTCAAGGTCACCGGCATCGACCTCTTCAGTGCCGGCAACTTCAGCGGCGGCCCGGGCACCGAGGAAATCGTGCTCTCGGACCCCTACGCCGGCGTCTACAAGAAGCTCGTGATCCAGGGCGACAAGCTCATCGGCGCCTGCCTGTACGGCGACACCGTCGACGGCAGCTGGTACTTCAAGCTGCTGCGCGACGGCCGCAGCGTCGGCGACATCCGCGACAAGCTGATGTTCGGCGAAAGCAACATCGGCGCGAACTTTGGAAACCCGGGCCACGAAGGCCACCACAAGGCCGCCGCGATGGCCGACAGCGACGAGGTCTGCGGCTGCAACGGCGTCAACAAGGGCACCCTCTGCAAGGCCATCAAGGACAAGGGCCTGTTCACGCTCGAGGAGGTGCGCAAGCAGACCAAGGCCAGCGCTTCGTGCGGCTCATGCACCGGCCTGGTCGAGCAGCTGCTGATGTTCACCGCCGGCGGCGACTACTCCAAGTCGCCGGCCAAGAAGGCGATGTGCGGCTGCACCGACGCGAGCCACCAGGAAGCGCGCGAGGCGATCCGCAAGGACAAGCTGCTGAGCATCGACAGCGTCTACCGACGCTTAAGCTGGCGCACGCCCAACGGCTGCGCCAGCTGCCGCCCGGCGATCAACTACTACCTGCTCAGCAGCTGGCCCAAGGAAGCGCAGGACGACCCGCAGAGCAGGTTCATCAACGAGCGCAGCCACGCCAACATCCAGAAGGACGGCAGCTACAGCGTGATACCGCGCATGTGGGGCGGCGAAACCACAGCCGACGAGCTGCGCCGCATCGCCGACGCGGTGGACAAGTACAAGATCCCCACCGTCAAGGTCACCGGCGGCCAGCGCATCGACCTGCTGGGGGTGAAGAAGGAAGACCTGGTCGGCGTCTGGAAGGACATCGGCATGCCCAGCGGCCATGCCTACGCCAAGGCGCTGCGCACGGTGAAGACCTGCGTCGGCAGCGAGTGGTGCCGCTTCGGCACGCAAGACAGCACGCAGATGGGCAAGGACCTGGAGCGCGCGCTGTGGCGCATGTACGCGCCGCACAAGGTCAAGCTTGCGGTGAGCGGCTGCCCGCGCAATTGCGCGGAAGCGGGCATCAAGGACGTGGGGGTCATCGGCGTCGACTCGGGCTGGGAGATCTACGTCGCGGGCAATGGCGGCATCAAGACCGAGGTGGCGCAGTTCCTGGTCAAGGTGAAGACAGCGTCTGAAGTCCTGGAGGTCGCTGGTGCATTCCTGCAGCTCTACCGCGAAGAGGGCTGGTACCTGGAGCGCACGGTGCACTACGTGAACCGCGTCGGCCTGGACCACGTGAAAAAGAAGATCCTCGACGACGCGCCCGGCCG
>JAYUPN010000030.1:0-14687 GCA_043760065.1 Rubrivivax sp. | reverse complement strand
ACGCCGCTCGCACCCGCTGCACGAGCGCCATCGCCGGCTCGACGCCGGCGGCCAACGCCCGCAGCACGACGACACGCGATTGCGGTGCGGTGACACCGGCACGCGCCGCCAGCGCGTCGCCCTGCACCGCGGCGCGTGCGCATTCCAGCAGCACGTCGCGCTGCGCTGCCGGCATCACGCTGCCGGTGGCGAACCAGGCGGTTGCCAGCACCGTGCAGCCGGCCCAACCCAGAGGCCCCTGCAGCAGGCGCTCGTCGGCGGCGGCGACGCGGCCGCGTTCCAGCCAGTGCCCCGGCAATTCGATCTGCTGCGTGAAGCTGCCGCGCACGAAGGGCTGGCCGGCGGCGGGCAGGCCCAGCGCCAGCAGGTCCCAGCCGATCAGCTCGGCGCCTGGCGCCAGCTCCATGCGCAGCTCGCTGCGCGCTTCGCAGCCGCTGTAGGCCAGGGTCTCCATCGGCAGCCACTCCAGTCGCGTGTTCGCCGCCAGTTGCAGCTGCACACGCTGCAGCGCCAGCGCGCCTTCGCTGCGGTAGAAACGCGTCGCGCCGGGCGTCGTGATGAGCGCGTGGCTGCCTTCGGCAAGGCTCGCCTGCAGGTGCAGTTGATCGCCGCCGACGACGCCGCCGGGCGGGTGCAGCACGACGTGGTGGCAGACCGCCGGGCCTTCGGGGTACAGCCGCTGCAGCACGCGCAGCGGGCCCTCGTGCACGTCGTGCGCCAGCGTCCGCCCGCCTTCGCGCCGGTACTGCAGCGTGAGCCGGGCCAGCCAGCTCACGCGGCCGTCCGCTCGCTGCCGGGCGCACGCGCAGTCGCCGCGCCGGCCCTCATTCGCCCTGGGTGCCGCGGTGCGCCCAGCCGGTGGTGCGCCGCTCGACCCAGCTGAAGAGCTCGTACATCGCCATCGCCATGGCGCCGATGGTCACCAGCCCGGCAAAGGCCAGCGGCATGCGCTGCTGGCTGCCCGCGGTCTGCATCAGGTAGCCGATGCCGGAGTCGCCGGCCGTCATCTCGGCCAGCACGGTGCCGACGAAGGCCAGCGTGATGGCGATCTTCAGCGAGCCGTAGAAGTACGGCATCGAGCGCGGCAGCCCGACCTTGACGAGCACGTCCCAGCGCTTGGCGCCGAGCACGCGCAGCACGTCCTCGAGTTCGGGCTCGAGTGTCGCCAGGCCGGTGGCGATGTTGACGGTGATCGGGAAGAAGCTGATCAGAAACGCCGTCAGCACGCCGGGCCCGAGACCGATGCCGAACCAGACCACCAGGATCGGCACCACCGCCGCCTTGGGCACGGCGTTGAAGGCCACCATCAGCGGGTACAGCGCGGTGTAGGCCAGCCGGCTGCTGCCGATCAGGAAGCCGAGCATCACGCCGACGACGATGCTGATCGCAAAGCCCAGCATCGTGACCCAGAAGGTCTTCCACGCCGCTTCGAGCAGCGCGCCCTTGAACTCGACGAACTGCACGGCGATCTGCCACGGGCTCGGGAAGATGAACTCGGCGATCTGGAAGACCGTGACGATCAGCTGCCACAGCAGCAGCGCCGCCACCAGCACCACCAGCGGCGACCAGCGCTCCATGTTGCGCGTGATCTTCATGGCGTCGCGCCCACGCCGGGTTTACCGATCGTCTGGCGGTAGGCGCCGATATGGCCGCGCAGCTCGTGCACGATGTCGGTGAACTGCGGCGTGTAGGTCACCTCCAGGTCACGCGGACGCGGCAGGTCGATGTGGCGCTGCACGACGAAACGACCCGGGCTCTTGCTCATGCAGTACACGGTGTCGGCCAGGAACACGCTCTCGCGCAGGTCGTGCGTGACGAGGATGACGTTGAATTTCTGCTGCGCGTGCAGGTCGCGCAGCGCGCACCACAGCTCTTCGCGCGTGAAGGCGTCCAGCGCGCCGAAGGGTTCGTCCAGCAGCAGCATCTTGGGCTCGTGCACCAGCGCGCGGCAGATGCTGGCGCGCTGCTGCATGCCGCCCGACAGCTGCCACGGGAACTTGTCCTCGTAGCCGGCCAGCCCGACGCTGCGGAGCAGGTCGCGCGCGCGAGCTTCGTACGCCTTGCGCTTCTTCTTGAAGTGCGTGCGGTAGGGCTCGACGATCTCCAGCGGCAGCAGCACGTTGTCCACCGTCGTGCGCCACGGCAGCAGGCTCGGCGCCTGGAAGGCCATGCCGCTGATCTTCAGCGGCCCCGTCACCGGCTGGCCGTCGATGTGGATGCTGCCTTTGCTGGGCATCTTCAGCCCCGTCGTCAGCTTCATGAAGGTGCTCTTGCCGCAGCCGCTGGGGCCGACGATGGCGATGAACTCGCCCTGGCTCACCTGCAGCGAGATGTCCTCGACCGCGAAGTGGCCCTGGGCCAGCAGTTCGTCGTTGTAGGCGAGCCAGACGTTCTTGAAGTCGACGAAGGGTTTCATGGCGATTGCGGGCGCGCGGGCGTGTCGGGCCGGCGCTTGGCGTGGGTGTTGGCGATCACGGCTTCAGTGAATTCGCGCAGCGTGCGCTGGTAGAGCTCGGGGAACTCGGACTGCAGCCGGCTGTGCGTGCCGCCCGGGATCTCGACCCAGCGCACGCCCGGCGGTGCGGCGTCGCGCAGCCGCCGGCCCAGTTCGACCGGCACCGTGCGGTCGGCGCTGCCGTGCATCATCAGCAGCGGCGCGTCGATGGCGCCGATGCGCGACAGCGAGTCGAACTCGAGCGTCGTCGCTACCGCGGCCATGCGGCCCCAGAAGCCGGCTGCGGCGGCGACGTCGGGCATGCGCGTGAAAGTGCTCTCCAGCACCAGCGCAGCGTAGTCCTGGCCGTGCTTCAAGCCGCTGGCCAGCCGCACCGCCACCGCGCCGCCCATCGAGTGGCCGTAGACCACGCGCAGCGCCGGGTCGCCCTGGCGGCGCTTCAGCTCGGCCCAGGCCAGCGCCGCGTCGGCGTGGATCGTGGCTTCGGACGGCACCAGCGCCGTGCTGTCGCCCCAGCCGCGGTAGTCGACCGCCAGGATGGCAAAACCGGCCTGGCGCAGGGCCTCGATCTTCGGCAGGTTGTGGTACAGGTTGCGGAAGGTGCCGTGCAGGTACAGCAGCGCGGGCGCGCGCGGGTCGGGCTGCGGCAGCCACCACATCGCCACCTGCTGCGGCGCAGCCGCGATGAGGTTGCTCGGCACCGGCACCAGAATGCGCTCGTCGCCGGGCCGCGGCGACGCCGTGGCGGCCTCGGCCTGCCCGGCCAGGGTGGGCGTGGGCCGCAGCGCCAGCTGCCGCTGCCAGCGCTCCAGTCCCGCGCAGCCGATCAGGGGCAGGCTGCACAGCAAGACGATCAGGGCGTGACCCGCTCGCCGCCAGGGTGTCCACGGGCGGCTGCGGCTTGCGGCGACAATTCGGGTCATGAAGTCCTTTTCCATGCGGCCCTTCGGGGCCATTGTCTTGTCCGCTGCCGCGGCAACCGTGCTCGCTGCAGCTCCGGGCGTCGTGCGGGCCGATGATGGCCCAGGTTGGCTGACCCGCACGATGGGCGATGGCCACTGGCGCGCCGCCGTGTCGCCGTTCTCGCACCACTTCAGGACCAGCGACGAGCACCGCTACGTCTGGGCACTGGGCGCCGAGTGGCAGCGCAGCGACGACTGGCTGGCCGGCGCATCGTACTTCCGCAACTCCTTCGGCCAGCCCAGCGCCTACGTCTACGTCGGCAAGCGCTGGACCCACCTGCTTGGCCAGCCGTCGCTGTTCGCGCAGCTCTCGGGCGGCATGCTGTACGGCTACCGCGGCAAGTACAAGGACAAGGTGCCACTCAACTACAACGGCTTCTCGCCCGGCGCGCTGGTATCGATGGGATGGCAGGTCAACCAGCAGTTCGCCGTCACCGGCCACCTGCTCGGCGACGCCGCCTTGATGATCCAGCTATCTTACGACCTGCGCTGAACCTGCACGCGGGCCTCGGGCCCCCGCCGCCACCGGCACACCGCTCTACTTCTTGAGCGGCGGCAGGATGTTGAGCTCGGCCTTGCTCGGCAGCAGCGCGTCGGTCCACACCGCGGCGGGGTCGATGCGGGTCTTGGTGGCAAAGGCATCGGAGACCTGCGAAGCCATCAGCGCCATGCGACCCGGCACGACGGCGCCGAAGCCTTCGGCGCGTGCGTCGGGGCTGGCGACGACGGCGTCGATGGCCAGCCGCAGCCGGCGCTTCTCGAGCTCGACGTTGATGATGCCGTCGCGCGCCTTGACGTACTCGATGCTCGGGTCCGGGTTGTTGATGACTTCCTTGGCGCCTTTCGTGAAGGCCACCAGGAAGGCCTTCACGGCCTGCGGGTTGTCCTTGATCAGCTTGGGGCTCGCGATGATGACGTTGCCGTAGAGCTTGACGCCGTGCGCCGGGTACGGCAGCACGACCACGTCTTCGGCCTTGACGCCGCGCGCCTCGAGGTTCAGCAGCGAGGTGAAGGAGAAGCCCGTGATGGCCTCGATGTCACCGCGCACCAGCATCGTCTCGCGCAGCGGCGGGTCCATGCTCGTCCACTGCACGCCGCTGATGCCGTTGGCCTTGGCGAAGATCGGGAACGCCTTGCGGCCGGCGTCGAAGCCGGGCGCGCCGAGCTTGCGGCCACTCAGGTCCGAGGGCTTGGTGATGCCGCTTTTCTTCAGCGCCAGCACCGCCGCCGGCGTGTTGTTGTAGACCATCATCACCGCCACCGGCTTGTTGGGCGCGTCGGGGTTGTTGGCGTGGAACTCCATCAGCGCGGCCATGTCGGCGAAGCCCATGTCGTAGCTGCCGCTGGCGACGCGGGTGACGGTGCCGCCGCTGCCGTTGCCGGCGTCGATGCTCACGTCCAGGCCGGCGGCCTTGTAGTAGCCCTTGGCGGAAGACGCCAGGAACAGCGCCGCCGGCCCTTCGAAGCGCCAGTCGAGCTGGAACTTGATCGGCGTCTGCGCCTGCGCCAGCGTGTGCACCACCAGCAGGCTGGCCGCAGCCAGCATGGTGCGGCGCTTGAAGGACTTGAAGAACGGGTTCATGCAGAGGACTCCGAGGTGAGGTCTGGCGTTGTTGCGTGTGCACGGCCCCGCAGGCGCTGGGCGCAGACCGGGATTCTGCAAGTTCCGTGCTCAGCCCACACTTGGGGCTTGCACCACAGATGGGCGCGGCGTCTCTGCGCTCAGTTCAGCAGCGCCACCGACTTGACCTGCACCCAGACCGCCGAGCCCGGCTGCAGTTGCAGCCGCTGCACCGAGCGGCGCGTCAGCCGCGCCATGATCGACACCCCACCCACCTGCACCAGCGCCAAAGTCAGCGCAGGCTGCGCGTCGGGAGCGAGGGTCTGCACGACGCCGCGCAACTGGTTGCTGATGCTGGTGCCGGGCAACTCGGACAGGGCCAGGCTGACGTCGCGCGCCGCGACGTGCACACGCACGCGCTCGCCGACGGCATGACCGGCGTCGCGGCTCCACAGCGCGCCGCCGTCGAAGTCCAGCCGCACCAGGCCCCACTCGGTGTCGCGCTGGCCGACGCGGCACGCCAGCACGACGCCGGCCTCGTCGTCCTGCAGCAGCGCCACGTCGAGCCGCGCGCTCAGTTCGTGCAGCGGACCCTGGGCACGCACGCGCCCGGCGTCCAGCAGCACGACGTGGTCGGCCAGCCGCGTGAGCTCGGCCACGGCGTGCGTGACGTAGACCAGCGGCATCGTCAGCGCCTGCTGCAGCCGCTCCAGGAAGGGCAGGATCTCGGCCTTGCGCTGGGCGTCCAGAGACGCCAGCGGCTCGTCCATCAGCAGCAGGCTGGGCCCGACCGCCAGCGCGCGCGCGATGGCCACGCGCTGGCGTTCGCCGCCCGACAGGCTGTGCGGCCGCCGCGGCAGCAGCGCGCCGATGCCCAGCAGCGCCACCGCTTCGTCCAGCGCCCGGCGCGACTGCGGCGTTGCCGAACGCCGCAGGCCGTAGTCCAGGTTGCCCTGCACCGTGAGGTGCGGGAACAGGCTGGCGTCCTGGAACACCAGGCCCACGCTGCGCTGGTGCGGCGGCACGAAGACCCGGTCGTCCTGCCAGACCTTGCCCGCCACCAGCAGGCGGCCGCGCGGCACGCGCTGCAGGCCGGCCAGGCAGCGCAGCAGCGTCGTCTTGCCGCAGCCCGAGGGACCGAACAGCACGCTGACGCCGGCATCGGGCAGGCGCAGGTCGACGTCGAGGTCGAAGTCGCCCTGCGCAAGCGCGAAGCGGGCTTCGATCACGGCGCCACGCGCAGGCTGCGCCGCTGCGACAGGTTGAGCGCCAGCAGCGCCGCGAAGGACACCGCCAGCAGCCCGCCGGCCAGCGCGTGCGCTGCGCTGTGGTTCATGGCCTCGGCGTGGTCGTAGATGGCGATCGACAGCACGCGAGTGCTGCCCGGGATGTTGCCGCCGACCATCAGCACGACGCCGAACTCGCCCACGGTGTGGGCGAAGCTCAGCGTCAGTGCAGTCAGGAACCCGCGCCGCGACAGGGGCACCGCGACCGAGAAGAAAGCGTCCAGCGGCGACGCGCGCAGGGTCGCCGCGGCCTCGGTCATGCGCGTGCCGACGCCGCTGAAGGCATCGCGCAGCGGCTGCACCATGAAGGGCAGCGAGCTGATGACCGAAGCCACCACAAGGCCCCAGAAGCCGAACACCAGCGGCTGCAGCTGCAGGCCCGCCATGAGCCGGCCGAGCGCGCCCTGCGGGCCCATCAGCACCAGCAGGTAGAAGCCCAGCACCGTGGGCGGCAGCACCAGCGGCAGCGCCACCAGCGCATCGACCCACGGTGCCAGCCTCGAGCGCGTGCGCGCCAGCCACCAGGCCAGCGGCGTGCCCAGCAGCAGCAGCGCCAGCGTCGTCGTGGCGGCCAGGCGCAGCGTGACGGCCAGCGCCTGCCAGTCGCCGTCGCTCACGGTACCGCCGGGCCTGCCGCCGCCGGCACGGCAAAGCCGTAGCGCCGCATCAGCGCCACCATCTCAGGCGTGCCCAGGTGGCGCAGCAGCTCGGCCGCCAGCGGCAACGCCGCCGCGCGGCGCGTCAGCACATAGGCCTGTTCGAGCGGCGTGTGCCAGCCTTGCGGCAACAGCGTGAAGGCGCCCTGCCCGGCCAGCGCCGGCGACAGCACCAGCGACGCCGCCACGATGCCGGCCTGCGCAGCGCCGGTCTGCACGAACTGCGCCGCCTGGCTGACGTTGTCGCCCAGCACCAGCCGCGACCGCACCGCGTCCAGCAGGCCCTGCGAACGCAGCGCTTCGATCGCGCGCTGGCCGTAGGGTGCATGTTCGGGGTTGGCGATGGCCAGCCGCTTGAGTGCCGGGTCGTGCACGAGATCGGCCAGCGGCAACCGACCCAGCCGCGCATCGGCGCTCCACAGCACCAGGCGGCCGATGGCGTACACGCGCGGCGGTGCTGCCGTCAGCCCCGCGTCGTGCAGGGCCTGCGCGTAGGCGCGGTCGGCGGCGAAGTAGAGGTCGAATGGCGCGCCCTGGCGGATCTGCGTCGCCAGCTTGCCCGACGAGCCGTAGACGACGTCGATGCGCGCCGCGGGATGGGTGGCGCGGAAAGGCCCGAGCACGGCATCGAGCGCAAAGCGCAGGTCGGACGCCGCGGCCACCGTCAGCGTGGCCGCCGCCTGTGCACGCGCGCACAGCGGCGCGAGCGCGAGCGGCAACAGCAACAGGTGGCGTCGGGACGGCAGCATGGCCGGCCATCGTAGCGCCGCGCCCGCGCACGGCCGCGCGGCGCGCTGCGGGCCGCGACTCAAGGCTCGCGACGCGGCAGCACCGGGTCCGGAACCTCGCGCACCTCGACGTCGATGACCTGACCCGGCGCTGCAGCGGTGCGCCGGCGGCTGCGCTCGAAGGTGGACCTGAAGACACCCGCTGCCGGCCGCCGCCCGCGCAGCAGGCTCCACAGCACGAGCAAGCTCACCAGCAGCAGCCCGACGAACAGGGCACCGAGCATCAGCACGAAGCCCGCGCACACGAAGCACACGCGCAGCACGCCGCGTACCAGCCCGCGCACCGCGGCGAGGCCGCGGCCGGCCCAGGAGGCGGGGCCCGAAGGGATCGTCGAGTGGAAGGTTGGATCGGTCATCGTGGCGGTGAAGCGTGGTGCAGGGCGCTGCCGCAGCGAGCGCGGACGCGACCGCAGTGTGCCAGCAGCGGCGACGTGCGGACAGGCACAGTCTGTCGGCTGCCCGGTGCCCACACGGCATCCGGTGCCAAAGCCGCCCCGAACTGATCGGTGCGGCACGGCACAGACGAGCGCACGTGCAGTGACCATCCTGCGGCCTGGCCGCCGGGTGTTGATCCCCGCTCCGCCGTTACCGCTGGCCGACGAACCCACCGGCAACCTGGACACCCAGCGCAGCCAGGAGATCATGGAGCTGCTGCGGCGCCTGAACACCGAACACGGCATCACCGTGATGATGGTCACCCACGAGCCCGACATGGCCGCCTACGCGCAGCGCTGGGTGCGCTTCGTCGACGGCCGCATCCAGCTCGACGAAGGCCGCCGACGCGCAGGCCGTGCTGGCGCAGATCGGCGGCGTCGCTGCGGTCGCACCCGAGGCGCGCGCCAGCGTCACGGTGGTGGCCAACGGCCGCAACTGGGCGACCAGCGCCATCGGCAGCAGCAACGACTGGTTTGCCACCGGCAACTGGAAGCTGGCCAGCGGCCGCCTGTTCGAGGACGACGAACAAGGCGCCGGCGCCGCCGTCTGCATCGTCGGCGAAACGGTGCGGCGCGAACTCTTCGGCGCCCAGCGCGGCTTGGGCGAGCAGCTGCGCATGCGGCAGTTCTCGTGCGAGATCGTCGGCGTGCTGGCGTCCAAGGGCCAGGCCGCCTTCGGCAACGACCAGGACGACACCGTGTGGGTGCCGCTGCGCACGCTGCTGCGGCGCGTGACCGGCAACGAGCGGGTCAACACGCTGCAGGTGTCGATGCAGGACGGCACCGACGCCGCGCGCCTGAAGACCAGCCTGCGCGGCCTGCTGCGCGAGCGCCGCAAGCTCGCCGCCGGCGACGACGACAACTTCAACATCGTCGACACCCAGCAGCTGGCCGAGACGCTGTCGGGCACGACGCAGGTGATGACGACGCTCTTGGGCGCGGTGGCCGCGGTGAGCCTGCTGGTGGGCGGCATCGGCATCATGAACATGATGCTCGTCAGCGTCACCGAACGCACGCGCGAGATCGGCCTGCGGCTGGCCATCGGCGCGCTCGAGCGCGAGTTGCTGCTGCAGTTCCTGATCGAGGCCGTGGCGCTGGCGGCGCTGGGCGGGCTGATCGGCATCGTCATCGCCTCCGCGGCGTCGTACACCGGGGCGCAGCTGATGGGCGTGCCGTACCTCTTCGACCCCGCGATCAACCTGCTGTCGTTCGTGTTCTCGGCCGGCATCGGGGTGCTGTTCGGCTACTTCCCGGCGCGCCGCGCCGCGCGGCTGGACCCGATCGAGGCGCTGCGGCACGAGTGACGGCGGCGCGGCCTGTTGGCCCGCCGCCGCGGCCTGAGCCTCAGGACTTTGCCGGCGCCGACGGGCGCGGCGTCCAGTCGTAGCTGCCGACGTAGCCGCGGCCGAGTTGCGCGCGGTCGTTGTGGCCCCAGCAGTGGATCGTATTGTCGACGGCGATGCCGCAAGTGTGCTGGTAGCCGGCGGCGATGGCGCGGAACTTCACCGCACCGCCGCCCACCAGCACCGGCGACCAGCTGGTGGCACGGCTGCCGTTGCCGAGCTGGCCGAAATAGTTGTCGCCCCAGCACCAGGCCTGCTGCAGCGGGTCGATGGCGCAGGCGTGCGTCCAGCCGGCCGAAACCTGCGCCAGCTTGGCGTTGCCGCCCACCACGCGCGGCTGGAACGAGTCCTTGTTGGTGCCGTCGCCGAGCATGCCGTAGACGTTCTGGCCGGCGCAGACGACGGTGCCGTCGCTGATGCGGTCGGCGCAGGTGAAGGTCACGCGCGTGCTGGCCGGCCCGACCGGGCGGCCGAAGCGCGTGCCCCAGGGCTCCGTGATGATCACGCCCTCGCTCGGGTCGCGCGGGTCGTGGCTGGTCTGGCCCCAGTGGTTCTGGCCCAGGCAGTTGAGGTCGTTGTAGCCCCAGACGTTGGTCTGCATGCAGGCGTGGTAGTAGCCGACGGCCACGGCCTGGTAGTTGCCGCTGTAGGGCAGCGCCACCGGCCACCACGTGGGGCCGTTGAGCGTGCCGTTGCCGAACACGCCCCAGCACCAGGTGTGCTTGGGCTCGACCGCGCAGGTGCTCTGCACACCGGCACCCAGGCCGGTGAAGGTCTGGCCCGCGGCCACCGGCGTCGGCTGCCAGACCTGGGCGAGCGACGGCACCCCCGTCTGGCTGTTGCTGTTGTTGCCCCAGCAGAAGGCCTGGCCCGCGGCATCCAGCGCGCAGGTGTGGTCGGCGCCGGCCGAGACACGCGTGCTGGCGAAGGCGCGGCCGTGCACGTCGACCGTGATCCTGGTGGGCTGGATCGCGCAGTGGAAGGTGCCACACCAGTCGCTGCGCTGCAGTCCGAGCGCGCCGACGGCGTTGTTGCCCCAGCACAGCACGCCGCCGTCGAAGCGCGTGGCGCAGGTGTGGCTCATGCCGGCGCTGATGGTCATCAGCGTGTCGGCGGCCGGCGGGATGAACTTGGGCGGTTTGACGACGGGCCAGATGACGTCGAACGCCGAGGCGCTGCCGGCGACCACAAGGGCAGCGGCAGCAAGCACGGCGTGGCGACGGGAGGTGCGGATCCTGGACATGGCGGACGCTCCGGCTGAAAGGTGGGACGCAAGGCCTTCAGTGTCGAAAGCCCGGCGTCACGCCAGCGTCAGCCCCGCGCCCTGCGCGTGCGCCCGGCTAGGGGGGATCCTTCCTTCGGGGGAGGCCTCGAAGCGGGCGCCCCTCAGCCTCTCAGGCCGCGCCCGCCTTCGCGGCCTGCCAGTGGTCGAGCTTCTCGCGCGCGCCGTTGCTGCGCGGGTCCATCGCGGCGTCGTGGCCTTCGCGCTTGCAGGTCAGCTCGATGACGTAGCCGTCGGGGTCGCGGAAGTAGATCGAGTCGATGAAGCCGTGGTTGGACACGCCGCGCGTCTCGATGCCGCTGGCGCGGCCCTTGGCCAGCATCGTCTTGAGCGCCGCGCGGTCGACCTCGAGCGCGATGTGCAGATCGAAGTCGTGCTGCGCCTTGAACTGAAAGGGCATGTCGGGCGCCTCGAAGAAGGCCAGGTACGACCCGTCGTCCATGGCATAGAAGGTGTGCAGCGTGTCGGTCTTGCGGCCGCTCTGGGTCTCGTGGATCTGCAGCGTGCCGGCCAGCGGCAGGCCCAGGAAGTCCTCGTAGAAGCGGCGCGTGCGCTCGCTGTCGCTGCAGCGGTAGGCGTTGTGGTGCAGGCCCTTGACCACGGCCGGGCTTTCCCTCAGACGGTGGCCAGCTGGCCCTTGGGCAGCTGCTGGGCAAAGCCGTTGATCACCGAGTAGACCTTCTCCCACGTCGGCCGCTGCTTCATGCGCCCGAGCCAGCGGTGCACGTTGGGGTAGGCCGAGAGGTCGGAGCCGATGACCTCGGCCAGGTGCACGAAGGACGCGCCGTAGTAGTCGGCGATGGTGATCGTGTCGCCGCACAGGAAGGGCTTGTCGGCACCCAGCAGGTGTTCGTCGAGCACCTTCATCCAGCCCTTGGCACGCTCCTGGCTCCAGGCGACGGTGACGCGCTGCGCTTCTTCGCTCGGCCGCTTGTGGCTCGGGAAGACCTGCGCGTAGACGGTGCCGTAGGCGAGGTCGCGGCAGAGCTGGGTGTTGATCCAGTCCATCATCTCGTTGACGCGCGCGCGCTGCCGCAGGTCCTTGGGGTAAGCCGGCGAGTCGATCTTGTCGGCCAGGTACTTCAGGATCGCCGAGCTCTCGGTGAGCCTGAAGCCGTCCTCCTCAAGCGTCGGCACCAGGCGGTTCGGGTTGACCTCGCTGTACGGCGCGCCCATGTGCTCGCCGACGAAGAGGTCGACGATCTGCATCTGCGCGGGGATGCCGCTCTCCTCGATGAACATCATCACCGGGCGGCTGACGGTGGACACGGGGTGGTAGTAGAGCTTCATGTGGGGTGTCTCCGGGTGGAAGGTGCAAACGGCACGGCCGCCGAGCATGCCGCAATCGGCGGGCCACGACAATGGGGCCGCCGAGGTGCCGCTGCCGCGGCCAGCCCTGGCGCCCGAACCCTGCATGCACATCTTGTCCCGCACCCCCCGGCGGCGCGCATTGAAAGCCGGCGCCCAGCGCTCGCCCGCGGTCGATGGCCAGGCGCGCCAGCGGCAGCTGCTCGGCGGCCCGATCCTGCCCACGCTGGTGCGCTTTGCGCTGCCCAACATGGCGGCCATCCTGGCCACCGCGCTGGCCGCCATCGCCGAGACCGCCTTCGTCGGCACCATGGGTGTCGCTTCGCTGGCCGGCATGGCGCTGGTGTTCCCGATGGTCATGCTGCAGCAGATGCTGTCGGCCGGGGCGATGGGCGGCGGCGTGTCCTCGGCCGTCAGCCGGGCGCTCGGCGCCGGCGACACCGGGCGCGCCAACGCGCTGGCCGTGCACGCGCTGTGGATCGGCCTCGCCGCGGGGCTGCTCGGCACCGCCGCGATGCTGGCCTGCGGTCCCGCGCTGTACGCCTTGCTCGGCGGCCGCGGCGAAGCGCTGGCGCAGGCGGTGGCGTATTCGAACGTGGCCTTCGTGGGCGCGGTGGGCATGTGGCTGCTCAACACCTGCGCGTCGGTGATCCGCGGCAGCGGCAACATGCGCGTGCCTTCGGCCACCTTGCTGGTGGTGGCGGCGGCGCAGGTGCTGGTCGGCGGCGCCTGCGGTCTGGGCTGGTTCGGGCTGCCACGCGGCGGCATGGCCGGGCTGGCGCTGGGGCAGGTGGTGGCCTGCCTGTCGCCGTTGCAGACGGTGCTGACGATCCTGGTGCTGACCGGCCTGGTGGCGCGCTTCGGCACCGACGCGCTGGCGGGCTACGCCATCGGCGTGGCCTCGGTGCCGCTGGTGGGCATGGCCATCGGCGCCGGGCAGGTGCAGCGGGCGCGCCGCGTGGCCTGGACCGCGGCCTTTGTGGCCTTTGCCGTGCTGGGCGCGCTGGGGCTGCTGCTGGCCGTGGTGCCGGGCCTGTGGACGGTGGCCTTCACGCAGGACCCCGCGGTGCGGGCCGCGGCCGCGACCTACTTCCACTGGGTCGGGCCGAGCTACGGCCTCTTCGGCCTGGGGCTGTGCCTGTACTTCTCGTCGCTCGGCGCCGGGCACGCGCTGGGGCCGGTGATGGCGGGCACCTTGCGTCTGCTGTTGGTGGCGTCGGGCGGCTGGCTGCTGGCCGAAGCGCAGGCTGCGCCGTGGACCATCTTCGCGCTGGCCAGCCTGGGCATGGCCGCCTACGGGCTGGCGACGGCTGGCGCGGTGCACGTCGCGCGCTGGGGCGCCAGGGCCTGAGGCGCCGGCGCGGCTCGCGCTGCGCCGCTCAGGTGATGCGGTAGAGGTCCAGCAGCACGAGCCGCGCCTCGCGCTGCCCGCACGCCAGCGCCAGCACCTTGTTCAGGTGCAGCCAGGCCGGCGCACCGGTGGTGAAGCGCACGACGGTGCGGAAGAAGTAAGCGTCTCGCGGCACGGAGTCGCCGCGCGCCAGGCGTTCCATGACCTCGGGCGGGCCGTGGCGCAGGCCGTCGCTGTGCACCTCGACCAGCGCGCCGTCGTCGCAGCGGATGACGTAGTGCGCCGCGATCTCCAGCACGCCGTCGGCGCGCAGCAGCTGCCAGTCGACGCCGCCTGCGACGACGGTGCCGTTGAGCTCCGGCCCGGCCACCGTGCCGCCCAGCAGCGGCACGTAGCGCCGTTCGCCGTGCTGGGCGGATCCCAGCGTGACGATGGCGCCGACTTCACAGCGGATGTGCGTCATCGGCACGAGCGGCGGAGCGGGCGGGATGTCGGCAGCGGTCATGGCAGTGGCGGGCACGGAGCCGATGGTGCGCGCAGCGCGGGACCCCGATCATCGCAGTCCCCGCCCGCCGCGGCCCGCGTGCCCGCAGGCCCGCGCGGGGGGCCGCCGCGCCCAGGGCCTTCAAGCACCGGCAAAGGCGAAGTCCACTTCGGGCTTCAGGCCGCTGACGATGCGCGCGATGCTCTTGCCCGAGCCGCAGGAGTGCGTCCAGCCGAGCGTGCCGTGGCCGGTGTTCAAGAACAGGTTGGCCAGCTTGCTGCGGCCGATGATCGGCACGTTGCTCGGCGTCGCCGGCCGCAGCCCGGTCCAGAACTGCGCCTGTGTACTGTCGCCGGCCCCGGGGAAGAGTTGCTCGACGCGCTTGACGATGGCTTCGCAGCGCACGCGGTTCAGGTCGCGGTCGTAGCCGTTGAACTCTGCCGTGCCGGCGATGCGCAGGCGGTCGCCGCCCGGCGACGAAGCCGTCGGCGCCGTCGTCAGCCGCGAGAACACGAGCTTGTACTCGTCGTCGGTCAGCGACACCTGGTGCGCCACCCTAGCGTCCTTCACCGGCATCGTCACCGAGTAGCCTTTGGCCGGGTAGATCGGCAAGCGGATGCCCAGCGGCTGCGCCAACAGCGGCGACAGGCTGCCCATCGCCAGCACGTAGGCGTCGGCGCGCAGGCGCTGGAAGCGGCCTTCGCTGTCGGTGGCTTCGACGTGGTCGATGCCGCCACCGGCTTCGCGCAGCGCGGTCACGGTGTGGCTCATCAGGAA
>JAYUPN010000029.1:0-5245 GCA_043760065.1 Rubrivivax sp. | reverse complement strand
CTGCTCGTGCGCGGTGTAGCGATAGCCGTGCATGAAGACGATGGCCACGGCGCGGATGCCGGCGTCGAAGGCGGCCCACAGGCGCTCGCGCAGGTGTGCGGCGTCGAGCGCCTGCAACACCTCGCCGTGCGCGCCGACCCGCTCCTGCGCTTCGATCACGCGTTCGTACAGCAGTTCGGGCAGCACGATGTGGCGGTCGAACAGCCGCGGCCGTGCCTGGTAGGCGATGCGCAGCGCGTCGCGAAAGCCCTGCGTGGTGACGAGCAGCGTGCGGTCGCCCTTGCGTTCGAGCAACGCATTGGTGGCCACCGTGGTGCCCATCTTCACGCACTCCACCAGCGTGGGCGAGATCGGCTGGTCCGGCAGCAGGCCGGCGTGCAGCGCCAGCAGACGGCGGATGCCTTCGACGGCCGCGTCGGCGTACTGCTCGGGGTTCTCGCTCAGCAGCTTCAGCGTGTGCAGCGCGCCACCGGGGGCGCGGCCGACGACGTCGGTGAAGGTGCCGCCACGGTCGATCCAGAACTGCCAGCGCGTCGTCGTCATGGGAAGAGTCCTCGGGAACAGGCCCCGATTACAGCAGGCCCGGCAGCGTGGCCATGCGGCGCTCGAGCAGCGTCACCACGTCCCACACCGGCAGCCCGCTGTCGCGGCGCAGCGCCGGGGCATAGGGCGGCAGGTTGGTGCACTCCAGCACCAGGGTGTCGATGTCGGGGTGACGCTGGCGCAGCCGCGCCGCGGCGGCCAGCACCTGGGCCTGCGCATCGGCTTCGTCCAGCGTCGGCAGATCGTGCAGCAGCGTGCGGTGCAAGGCACTGCCGGGGGTGATGCCTTCCACCGGCGTTGCCGGGTCGGCGCCCACGGCCTGCAAGTGCGCGGCGGTCAGCGACGCGGCTTCGATGGTGAGGACGCCACAGCGGCAGTCCTTCAGCTCTGCCAGGCTCAGCAGGCTCGAAGTCCACACCGGCACCGGCAGCGCCGCCTGCAGCTCACGCTGCCACAGCGCCAGGAAGCCACAGCTGGTGCCGATGGCGTCGCAGCCTTCGGCCACCAGGACGCGGGCGGCGTCGATGAAGGGCTGCAGCGCCGCCGGGTCGCTTCCGCGCACCACGCGCTCGGGCGTGGCGCCGGGCACCACGCGCCGGCGCACCGGGAAGGCGAAGGTCCGCGGGTGGCCGATGTCGCCCGGCGGGCGCGGGAAGCGCGTCTGCAGCATCAACAAGCCGAGCGTGGGCATGGCGGAAGGGATGGCTTTTCCGGGTAGCCCCGGGGCCGGGGCACCCCGGGCACAGCCTATGCTAGCCCCCTTGTCCGAATCCCCGACTCCAGGAGTACGCATGCATCTGCCCCGCCGTCCCCTGCTGCTGGCCGCCGCCGCAGCCGCGCTGATGACCTTCGCCGCCGCCGCCCAGGCCCAGACCAAGTGGGACCTGCCGGCCGCCTATCCGGCGACCAATTTCCACAGCATCAACCTGATGGAGTTCGCGGCCGATGTCGACAAGGCCACCGCCGGCAAGCTCAAGATCACCGTGCACCCGGGCGCGTCTCTGTTCAAGGCGCCCGAGATCAAGCGCGCCGTGCAAGGCGGGCAGGCGCAGATCGGCGAGGTGCTGCTGGTCAACTTCCAGAACGAATGGCAGATCTTCGGCGCCGACGGCCTGCCCTTCCTGGCCGACAGCTACGAGGACTCGGCCAAGCTGTGGAAGCTGCAGAAGCCGATGATGGACAAGAAGCTGGCCGAGCAGGGCATGATGGTGCTGTTCGCGGTGCCGTGGCCGCCGCAGGGCATCTACAGCAAGAAGCCGCTGGCCAGCGCCGCCGACCTGAAAGGCATCAAGTGGCGCGCCTACAGCCCGGCCACCAGCCGCATCGCCGAACTCGTCGGCGCGCAGCCGGTCACCGTGCAGGCCGCCGAGGTCAGCCAGGCCTTCGCCACCGGCGTCACCGAAAGCATGATGTCCAGCGGCTCCACCGGCTGGGACAGCAAGCTCTACGAACACGTCAAGTACTGGTACGACACCCAGGCCTGGCTGCCCAAGAACGCGGTGCTGGTGAACAAGGCCGCCTTCGACGCGCTGGACGCGCCGACCAAGGCGGCGCTGCTGAAAGCCGGCGCCGACGCCGAAACCCGCGGCTGGGCGGCCAGCAAAAAGGCCAACGGCGAGACGCTGGACAAGCTCAAGGCCAACGGCATGCAGATCCTGCCGCCGAGCCCGCAGCTCAAGGCCGACATGAAGAAGGTCGGCGACACGCTGCTCAAGGAGTGGATGGACAAGGCCGGCCCCGAAGGCAAGCAGCTGGTCGATGCCTTCCTGAAGTGATCGATGCGCCGGCTGCTCGACGCGCTGTATGACGGGGCCGCCGCGCTGGCGGCCCTTTTCATGGTCGGCCTGCTGGCGATGGTGCTGCTGTCGATCGTCAGCCGGCTGCTGCACTTCCACGTGCCGGGCACCGACGCCTATGCCGGCTACCTGATGGCCGGCGCCGGCTTCCTGGCGCTGGCGCACACGCTCAAGCGCGGCGAGCACATCCGCGTCACGCTGCTGTTCAGTGCGCTCCAGCCGAAGGCGCGGCACCGGCTGGAAATCTGGGCCCTGTTCGCCGCTGCCGCACTGGCTGCGCTGAGCGCGTTCTACAGCTGCCGGCTGGCCTGGCAGTCGCATGTCTTCAACGACATCTCCACCGGCAACGACGCGACGCGGCTGTGGATCCCGCAGCTCAGCATGGCGGTGGGCACGGTGATCCTGTGCATCGCCTTCGTCGACGAGCTGGTGCTCGAGCTGCGCGGCCGGCGCACGTCCAGGGACGTGGCGGCGAGGAACGAGTGAACAAAGCGCATGAGTGACCTCGGCATCACCTTCCTGCTCGTCGCCACGCTGTTCCTCATCCTGGGCAGCGGCGTGTGGATCGGCCTCACGCTGTCGGGCGTGGCCTGGATCGGCATGCAACTCTTCAGCAGCCGGCCGGCGGGCGACGCGATGGCCGTCACCATCTGGGGCAGCAGCAGCAGCTGGACGCTGACTGCGCTGCCGCTCTTTGTCTGGATGGGCGAGATCCTGTTCCGCACGCGCCTGAGCCAGGACATGTTCCGCGGCCTCGCGCCGTGGATGCAGTCGCTGCCCGGACGGCTGCTGCACGTCAACGTCGTCGGCTGCGCGATCTTCGCTGCAGTCTCGGGCAGCAGCGCCGCGACCTGCGCCACGATCGGCAAGATGAGCCTGCCCGAGCTGAAAAAGCGCGGCTACCCCGACGGCATCTCGGTCGGCTCGCTGGCCGGCGCCGGCACGCTGGGCCTGCTGATCCCACCGTCGATCATCATGATCGTCTACGGCGTCAGCGCCGACGTCTCGATCGCGCAGCTCTTCATCGCCGGCGTGCTGCCAGGCATCATGCTGGCGCTGCTGTTCTCGGGCTACCTCGTCGTCTGGTCGCTGCGCAACCCCTCGCTGGTGCCGCCAGCCGATGCGCACATCAGCTTCGGCGCCAAGGTGCGCGAGTCGCGCTACCTGATCCCGGTCATCCTGCTCATCGTGGCCGTGCTGGGCAGCATCTACAGCGGCATCGCCACCGCCACCGAGGCCGCGGCGGTGGGCGTGCTCGGTTCGCTGCTGATCAGCGCCGCGCAGGGCTCGCTGAACTGGCAGACCTTCAAGGACAGCCTGCTCGGCGGCACGCGCCTGTACTGCATGATCGCGCTGATCCTGGCCGGCGCCGCCTTCCTGACGCTGAGCATGGGCTACATCGGCCTGCCGCGGCACCTGGCGGAATGGATCGCCACGCTGGGCCTGTCGCAGTTCCAGCTGCTGGTGGCGCTGATGGTCTTCTACATCATCCTGGGCTGTTTCCTCGACGGCATCAGCATGGTCGTGCTGACGATGGGCGTCATCCTGCCGACGATCCAGAAGGCCGGCATCGACCCGCTGTGGTTCGGCATCTTCATCGTGCTGGTGGTCGAGATGGCGCAGATCACGCCGCCGGTGGGCTTCAACCTCTTCGTGCTGCAAGGCATGACCGGGCGCGAGATCGGCTGGGTCGCCAAGGTCACGTTGCCGTTCTTCTTCCTGATGATCGCGGCCGTGGCGCTGATCTACGTCTTCCCGCAGATCGTGAACTTCCTGCCGCAGCAGATGCGCGGCTGAAGCGCGGCCGGCCCCGGCCGCCGGCGCCGATCTGGCGCCTGAAGACCTCGTTGTTCCCGCGCTCGTCACCGGCCTGCCTTGCCTAGCATTCCGACACGCGCGCCCAGGCCAGCCGGAGCAGGCGCATCCCTGGGGGCTGCCCCTGGGGCCAACAAGGAACCGCGATGTCCGACCTGTCAACGCCGCCGCTGCAACTGATGCCCACCGAGGACGATTCCTTCGCGTGGCCGACACCGACGCTCGCGGGCTACCCGGCTCCGGCGCTGCCGCGTTCGGCACCGGTATGCGCCATTGAGGGCCTCAACGGCAACTCCATGAAGGGGCAGTTGGTGCACTTCGCACCCGGCCGCGGCGCGCTGCAGATCACGCTGAAGAACCAGAAGCGGCCGCTGTCGCTGCGCACCGACCAGTTCCGCCGCCTGTGCCTGACCGAGTCGCTGGTCGCGCTGACGCCGCCGGCATCCTTCGGCGACGTGGTGATTCCGACGCCGAGCCTGCCCTTCGAAGTGCACTTCAACGACGGTGAAGTCTGGCGTGGCCAGACCCTGGGCCACTGCGAGGAGCCCTGGGGCCTGTTCCTCTTCGAGCCGCTGGACAACGAAGGCTCGCTGCGGCGCTGGTTCGTGCCGCGCGCGGCGTACCGCGACGCCGAGATCGGCATGCGACTGGGCGACGCACTGATCGAGCAGAACTCGGCCTCGCCCGAGCAGATCCGGCTGGCGCTGGCCGAACAGCAGGAGATGCGCAACCGCAAGATCGGCGACATCCTGGTCGTGCGCCAGATCATCACCACCGAGGAACTGGCCGAGGCGGTGGAGCAGCAGAGCAAGATGCCGATGGTGCGCATCGGCGAGGCGCTGACCGCGCTGGGCTACATCAGCGAGGCGCAGCTCGAGGACGCGCTGCAGCAGCAGCGCCAGGACCGCACCGTGCCACTGGGCGAACTGCTGGTGCGCAAGGGCATGGTCTCGCGTGCCGACCTGCAGACCGCGCTGGCGCGCAAGATGGGCTATCCGCTGGTCGACGTGCAGCAGTTCCCGGCCGAGGTCGATGCGCTGCTGCGGGTGCCCTATGCGATGGCGGCTCGCGTCCAGGCGCTGCCCTTGATG
>JAYUPN010000028.1:0-5259 GCA_043760065.1 Rubrivivax sp. | reverse complement strand
AATGGCGCACCGAGGTGCACTTGTGGATGACCTTGATGCCGGCTTCGTGCAGCGCGGGCAGCCACTTCTGCGGGTTGTTGCCGGCGGTCTCGACGACCTTCACGCCGCCGTCGATGATGGCGCGGATATAGCCCGGGTAGTCGGGCGCGGTCAGGATCGGCAGGAAGGTCAGGTTGACGCCGAAGGGCTTGTCGGTCATGTCTCGGCAGCGCCGGATCTCGGCCGCCAGCAATTCGGGCGTGCGCTGCGTCAGGCCGGTGATGATGCCCAGCCCGCCGGCGTTGGACACCGCGGCGGCGAGTTCGGCAAAGCCGACGAAGTGCATGCCGCCCTGGATGATGGGGTGCTGGATGCCGAACATCTCGGTGATCTGGGTTTTCATGGTGCTCGCTGGTGCTGGTCGTCGGTGAAGAAGCTGTTCAGTTCCCGGCCCGAGGCGGCTTGCGCGAAGCCGTCGAAGCGGCCCTGTTCGGCCAGACCGCGCGCGGCGCGCAGGAAGCCCCCCCAGGCGGCACGCGCCAGTGCACCGCCGACGCTGACGCGGCGCACGCCGAGCGCCGCGATGTCGGCCAGGGTCAAGTCGCTGGCCGAGCCGACGAGCAGGTTGACCGGCCGCGGTGCCACGGCCGCGACCACGGCGGCGATCTGTTCGCGCTGGCTCAGGCCCGGCGCGTAGAGGCAGTCGGCACCGGCGTCGGCATAGGCCTTCAAGCGCGCGATCGTCTCGTCGATGTCGGGCCGGCCGATCAGGAAGCACTCGGCGCGCCCGACCAGCAGCACGTCGGCACCGGCGCTGTCGATGGCGCGCCGTGCAGCGCGCATGCGCTCGCTGGCCTCGTCGATGGAGAACAGCGGCCGCGCCGTGTTGCCGGTGGAGTCCTCGATCGACAACCCGGCGACGCCGGTCTCGACCGCCAGCCGCACGCTGTGCGCCACGCCGGCGGCGTCGGCAGCGAAGCCGTTCTCGAAGTCGGCGTTGAGCGGCAGGTCGCTGGCGCTGGCGAGCTCGCGCAGGTGCGCCAGCACGCGCTCGCGCGGCACGCCGGTGTCGGGCCGGCCCTGCGACCACGCAAAACCCGAACTCGTGGTCGCCAGCGCCTTGAAGCCCAGGCCCTGCAGCCAACGCGCGCTGCCGATGTCCCACGGGTTGGGGATCAGGAAGCAGCCGCTTTGATGCAGCTGGCGGAAGGTGCGCCGCTTGTCGGCGGTGCTCGGCGTCGGGGGGGTCATGGGGCGGGCTCCTGTCGCTGGGGGTTGTCGACGCGGCGACTCAGGCGCGGGCCAGCACCACGCCGGGCCGCGGCTGCGTCAGGCTGCCGATCAACCACAGCAGCGCCGCGATGCCGGCCACGCCCAGCGCCTGCTGCTGCCACGTCAAGGTGTGCGCGACCCACAGGAAGACGCTGGTGGCGCCCAGCACAGCCAGGAACAGCGCTGCCGCCGTCCACGCCGCGGCGCGCGAAAGCGGCGGGTCGAAGCGCTGCATCGCACCGATGTCGAAAGCCGGCTTGGGCCAGCGCGCCGCTACGTCGGCCGGCCGCCAGCCCGGCGGCTTGATCCACACGCGCAGCTTGTCGGCCCACGAGCGCGCGCGCCAGGAATCCAGCACCAGGTCCTTGTAGACCTGCAGGTTGGCCCACACCGGGTTCCAGCTGCGCAGCGGCGAACGTGTGCCGTACACGCAGGGCACGGCATCGTCCTCTTCCTTGAAGGTGCCGAAGAGGCGGTCCCAGACGATCAGGATGCCGCCGTAGTTCTTGTCCAGGTAGACGTCGTTGACGGCGTGGTGCACGCGGTGGTTGCTGGGGCTGCAGAACCAGCGGTCGAACCAGCCGAGCTTGCCGATCTGCTGCGTGTGCACCCAGTACTGGTACAGCAGGTCGATCAGCGCCACGACGCCGAACACCAGCGGCGGCACGCCGGCCACCGCCATCGGCAGGTAGAAGACCCAGCCCAGCAGGAAGCCGCTGCTGGTCTGGCGCAGCGCCGTGCCCAGGTTGTAGTCCTCGCTCTGGTGGTGCACCGCATGCGCGGCCCACAGCACCGCCACGCGGTGGCCGGCGCGGTGCAGCCAGTAGTAGCAGAAGTCGTAGAACAGCAGCGCGAAGAGCCACACCCAGGGCGAGGCCGCCGGCAGCCTTGTGATCGCCACGTGGTCGAACACCAGCGTGTACATGCCGATGCGCAGCAGCTTGCCGAAGACGCCGGTGACCTGGCTCATGACGCCCAGGCCGATGCTGTTGAGGCTGTCGTTGAGGCGGTAGGTGTTGCGCCCGCGGGCGACGCCGACGCCGAACTCCAGCGCGATCAGCAGCAGGAAGACGGGTGTCGCCAGGACGATGATCTGCGCGCCGGTCATGACGCCGCCTGCTGGCCCTTCGCGCCCCGCCGCGCCAGCGGCCCGGCGCCGCGCGGGATCGGTCCGGTGTTCATGGCGGGCGCGTGGCAAAGGGCATGGCACTCACTCTAGCCCAAGGCGCCGCGCCCTAATATCGGGGCATGAACCGAACCTTGCTCATCACCGGCGCCAGCCGTGGCATCGGCGCCGCCGCCGCGCGGCTGGCCGCCCAGGCCGGCTGGGACGTGGCCCTCAACTACACGCGCGACGCCGCCGCCGCCGAAGCGGTGGCCGCCGGAGTGCGCGCCGCCGGCCGCCGCGCGCTGGTGCTGCAGGCCGACGTGGCGGTGGACGCCGAGGTGGTGGCGATGTTTGCCGCCATCGACCGCGCCTGGGGCCCGGGCCAAAGCCTGGCCGGACTCGTCAACAACGCCGGCGTCGTCGATGTCGCGGCGCGCGTGGACGAGATGGACGCGGCGCGCCTGCAGCGCATGTTCGCCGTCAACGTCTTCGGCAGCTTTGCCTGCGCGCGCGAAGCGGTGCGGCGCATGAGCAAGCGGCACGGCGGCGGTGGCGGCGTCATCGTCAACCTGTCGTCGGCCGCGGCGCGGCTGGGTTCGCCCGGGCAGTACGTGGACTACGCGGCGGCCAAGGGCGCCATCGACACCTTCACGCTCGGCCTGGCGCGCGAGGTGGCGGCCGAGGGCATCCGCGTCAACGCCGTGCGGCCGGGCCTCATCGACACCGACATCCACGCCAGCGGCGGCCAGCCCGAGCGCGCCGCGCAGCTCGCACCCACGGTGCCGATGCAGCGCACCGGCTCCGCCGAGGAGGTGGCGCTGGCGATCGTGTGGCTGCTGTCGGACGACAGCAGCTACACCACGGGCAGCGTGGTGGACGTGACGGGCGGGCGGTAGCCTCGCACGCGTGCCCTCGCCGCTTCAGCTCGCGAACCCGCGCAGCAGCGCCTCCAGGCTCTGCGCCGCCTTGCGCTCGGCACCGCTGCCGCTGCGCGCATAGGCGCCCAGCGTCATCTCGGCCTGGTCGGCCACCGAGCCCCAGGCCCACGGCGCGCCGACGCGGCCTTGCAGCTCGGCGAACCGCGACGCCAGGCTGTCCTGGGCGTCGGCCAGCTTGCCGCTGGCCAGGGCCTGCAGCAGGTCGAGTTCGATCAGCCCGGCCAGGCTCCAGAAGTCGGGGTCGCTGCGCGTCTTGTGCACGAGTGCGCTGCGCGCGGCTTCGGTGTCCTGCGCCGCCAGCCCCTTCCAGCCGCGCTGCTCGTGGCCCAGCAGCCACTCCAGCGTCAGGCGGTTGATGAGCGGGTAGTGCACGTCGGCGCCGGCGCTGGCCTGCGCCTGGCGTTCGGCCTGGGCGTAGCTCTGCAGCGCCATCTGCCAGGCCGCGGACTCGGCGGCGGCGTCGCCGTCCTTGCGCTCGAGCATCGCCAGCCGCTTCCACGCCGACCCGCACAGGCTGTAGCGCTCCAGCGTCGGCTGCAGCCCGGCCAATGCCTGCAGGCCGCGCAGCGCGTCGCTGAGCTCCTGGCGCGCCTGGGCCATCGGCGGCGAACCGGGCTTGGCCTTCTTGGCCCAGGCCCCGCCGCGGCGGGCGCGCAGGTTGCCCAGCTGCTCGTGCGCCTTCATCGACGCGCTGCCGTCGTTGGCGCGCAGCGCACGTTCGTACCAGCCGATCGCAGCGTCGCGGTCGTTGGCTTCGGCATAGGCCAGGCCGAAGGCTTCGGCCACGGCGCCCATGTCGCCCCACATCGCGCCGAAGCGCTCCTGCAGGTGGCGCACCTTCTCGAGCTGCTCGACGCGGTCGGCGTGCATCCAGCGCACGCGCACCGCCTGCTCCTCCAGCGCCAGCGCCAGGCCCAGCGGCGAGGCGATGCCGTCGAACTCGTCCTTCGGGCTGCGCGTGACGTTCATGGTGTCGTGCGGGCCGCGGCGGTAGACCCAGTCGGGGTCGCCGTAGGCCTGGTAGGCGGCCCAGGTGTTGCTGTTGCGGTCGGCGTTCCAGGCCGCTTCGCGCGCGGTGGCGACGGCGTCGATGAAGGGGCGACGGCTCAGGATCTCGCGGTAGAAGGTTTCGGCGAAGACCTTGGCCGGCCCGTCGTCGACGGCCCAGCCGGCGGCGATGACGCAGCGCACGCCGATCGAGATCAGCGAGTCGGCGACGCCCATGGCGAAGTCGGCGCGGTCGAGGATCTTCTTGTTCTGACTGCCGCCGCGCAGCGTCTGGTCGGCGTCGCGCGCGGCCAGGTGGCAGCAGTTGACGAACACCAGCTCGGGCACGGTGCGCATGGCGTGGATCTCGTGCGGCCCCAGGAAGGTGCCTTCGGACAGCACCACGCCGCCCTGCTCGACGACCTCGCCCTTGTCGTTGCGCTTGATCGCTTCGCCGTGGCCGGCCACGTGCACGATGCGGTAGCGCTGTTCGAACAGGGCGTTGATGATGGTTGAGGCGTCGTTGCCGTCGATCAGCGCCTTGACGCGTTCCGGCGCCAGGCCGCCGGAGCCGACGAGTGCATCCCGCACCGACTCGGCCTCGGCGCGCGCGCCAGGCAGCGCGACGTAGAGATCGGGGTCGACCAGCGGCTCGCCGATGACCAGCACCGCGTCGTCGGCCTGCGCGTCCTGCACCTGCTGGCGGTAAGTTTCCTGCTGCAGCTTGCGCAGCAGCTTGGTGCGGATGGCCCACGGCTGCTCGTCGCGCTGCGGGCTGTCGTCACCGCGCGTGTCCAGCAGCTCCCAGGGGATGGCGGCGGTCTTGTCGTCCAGCTCCAGCAGCATGCGGCTGGTGCCGGCCAGGAAGGGCTCGACTTCGGTCGGCACCAGCAGCTGGAACAGCGTGCGACCCAGCTGCGGGTCGCGGTTGGACTCGGTGCTGGCGCGCTTGACCAGCGCGCGCAGCAGCTTGCC
>JAYUPN010000027.1:0-5268 GCA_043760065.1 Rubrivivax sp. | reverse complement strand
TGTTTTCCGCGCAAACGGCGTGCTGCTTCGCTGGCAATACGTCCGAGCACCTTGTCGGTGGCGTCAATCACAAACCACTCGTGCTTCACTTCGGCCGGCTTGGCGCTGAAGGTCTTCATGAGGGTCTTTCTGTGCGCGCGGGGCTGCTGATTGCAGTCGCCGCGCAGGGCTTTCGGGATCATCGATCCGCCGCGTCCGACCCTCGGCGCCGCTTGTTCAGGCGGCCTCTCAGGTGCTGCTGCCGGCTTGCCGCCCAGACCGGGCGCCCGCCGGCGGACGTGGCTTTCTCCCCCGGCCGAATCCAGGAGAGCCCATGAGTGTACACCGACGCAGACCCGGCAGTCCAGGCGGCAGCGGATGCCGTTTCAGGCCCGCCGATTGCCCGCTGGGATCAGCGTCTTCGTAACACCCCCCCCCGCGCGCCGAGTGCGCGCCTTTGGCATTTGAGGGTAAACCCTAGTTTGAGAGGTTAGGATGCACCAAACCAATCTGGAACCGACCATGACAACTCAACAGGAAGCACTGGAGTCCGCCTTGCCTTCGGCACGCCCGCGGGCTGCGCCCAAGGCGGGACGCCCGCCAGGCAAGTTCTGGCGCTGGCTGCCGATCCGCACCCTGGCCGACCGCCACCGCGGCCGCTTGCTGGCCCATCTTCTGGCGCTGGACGACCACGACCGGCACCTGCGCTTCGGCCATGTCGTCAGCGACGAGCAGATTGCGCAGTACGTGGCCCACCTGGACTTCGCCCGCGACGAGGTCTTCGGCGTCTTCGACGCCCGCTTGCGCCTGGTGGCCAGTTCGCACCTGGCCTTTGCCGAGGACCATCGCAGCGCCGAGTTCGGCGTCTCGGTGCACCCTCGCGTGCGCGGCCGCGGCATCGGCGGCCGCCTGTTCGAGCACGCGGTGATGCACGCCCGCAACCGCGGCGCACAGTCGATGGCCATCCACCTGGCGCGCGAGAACACCGCCATGCTGAGCATCGTGCGCCGCTCGGGCGCCACCGTCAGCTACGACGGCGGCGACGTGATGGCCCAGCTCACACTGCCGGCCGAAACGCTGGGCTCGCAGATCGAGGCGCTGGTGGAAAGCCAGGTCGCCGACATCGACTACCGCATCAAGCTGCAGGTGTTGCGCCTGGACAACCTGTGGCCGGGCCAGCGGGCACCGGTACCGCCGGCCTGAGGGTCGGGGGGCGCTGCGGGGGCTGCGGCGCCCGTGGCCCGGCATCAAGATCGTGACGTCGCCCATCGCCCGCAGCCGCCGCGTCGGGGTCCGCTGGCGCGGCAGGGACGCAGCGGCAGAGCCTGCTGCGGCATCATGCCGGCCACACAACCCCACGCAGCGATGAACACTCGCCGTCCCGGGCCCGGTGGGCTCGTCTACTCCACCGAAGGCGGCCGCATGTGCCCGGCCTGCCGCCAGCCGCTGGCGCAGTGCGCCTGCGCGGCGCAAGCCAGCGCGGCACCGCGCGGCGACGGCTCGGTGCGCGTCAGCCGCGAGACCAAGGGCCGCGGCGGCAAGGCGGTGACCCTGGTGCGCGGCCTGGCGCTGGACGACGCAGCGCTGGCGGCGCTGGGCAAGCGGCTGCGCAGCGCCTGCGGCGCCGGCGGCACGGTCAAGGAAGGCGTGCTCGAGGTCCAGGGCGACCACTGCGATCACGTACTGGCTTTCCTGGCGCAGGAAGGCATCTCGGCCAAGCGCGCCGGCGGCTGATCAGGCCGCGCGCCGCCCCAGCACCAGCAGCAGGTTGTTGGCGGGCATCTGCAGCCGTTGCTGCAGTTGCATCCCGGCAGCCTGCGCTTCGGCCAACACATCGGCCAGCCGGCGGATACCCCATGCCGGGTTGCGGCGGCGCAAGTCGTCGTCGAAGGCATGGTTGCTGGCGGCGGTGGGCTCGCCGTCGACGATGAACGGGCCGTACAGCACCAAAAGTCCCTGCGCGCCCAGATGCCGTGCGGCGCCGCGCATCAAGGCGCCGCACACCAGCCAGGGTGCGATGTGCAGCATGTTGGCGCAGAAGACGGCGTCCAGTGGCGACGGCACACCGGGCCAGTCCTCGCCCATCACGTCCAGCAGCAATGGCGGCAGCACGTTGGGCAGGCCCGCGCACCAGGCTGCGATGCTGGCCAGCGCGCCGGGGTCGGCGTCACTGGGTTGCCAGGTCCAGCCCGACAGCTGGCTTGCCGCGTGGGCTGCGTGCTGGCCGGTGCCGCTGGCGATCTCCAGCAGGCAGCCGTGCGCCGGCAGCCAACGCTGCAGCTGTTCTGCAATCGGACCCTGGTTGCGGTCGGCGGCAGCGCTGTGCCAGCGAAGACCCTTGTTCATGGCCCATTGTCGACGCACCTTCGGCTTTACAGCCCTTCACACGAAGCCGGTGAACCGCGGCTCGCTGGGCGGCGTTGGTGGAAAGCGGGCCACTCGAGGCTTTGCACCCAGCAGACACAAGGAGTCTCTCTGATGAACATCCGCAAGATCGCCATCGCCGCTGCACTGGCTGCCGCCGCCCTGGGCAGCGGCGCTGCCCACGCCCGCGGTGACGTGCAATGGTCGGTGACCGTTGCATCGCCCGAATTGCGCCTGCCCGGTGGCGGCGTGGTCTACCTGCCGCCGATCCCGCTGCCGCGCGCCGTGGTCGTGCAGCCGCGCTACGACGTGGAGTATCGCGATGCGCCGCGCTACGACGTCGAGTACCGCGATGCGCCGCGCCACGGTGGCGGCTACCGCGAACAGCGCCACTGGGACGTCGACGGCGACGGCATCCCCAACCGCCACGACCGCGTCTACAACCCGCGCTGGGACCGTGACGGCGACGGCGTGCCCAACCGCTACGACCGCTCGCCGCGCGGCGGATACGACAGCCGGGATCATCACCGCGGCTGGCGCGACGAGTACCGCGACGACCGCCGCGACGACCACCGCAACTACCACCGCGACTACCGGCGCGACGACCGCGGTCACAACGGCCGCTGACCTGCCGCCTCCGGGACAGCGCCGCCGCTTCCGCGCGACGCGGTCCCAGGCCCACCCGGCGTGCAAAGTTGGTAGTCGGCGTGCCTTACACCTGGTAGCCCCTATTTCGGCGGTTGCGCCGAAGCACAGCAATCGAACTGGGAAGCTCTTTGATTCGTAAAGACTTGCGAAGTAAAGGTGTTTGGGGCCAGACCTTTGCATAGATATCTCCACAAGTCACTGGAGATCATCTTGTTCAAAAAGTCCCTGATTGCCGCCACGACCTTCCTCGCCTTCGGCGCGCAAGCTGCACTGACCACGCTGCCCATCTGGGGCGCCACCTATCCGGGGATCTCGGGCGTTGAGTTCAACGTCAACTCCGGTGCTGCCGGCCTGGTCGCAATGGGTGCCCATGCCTACAAGAACAGCGTCCTGCTGCCCAACGACGGCATCTCCGTCTACCAGGCGCAGAGCGGCCTGTACGCCCCGGACGGCCTGGGCCGCGCCAACTGGAGCTTCGACTTCGTCTACTCGCTCAGCACCGCCTGCGCCGGCTGCAAGGCTTTCCTGCGCATCGACACCGACTACTCGGCGGCGACCAGCTACGTCGACGTCGACCTCACCGCGATCTACGGCGCCACCGCCGCGGACTCGTGGAACATGAAGATGGGCTTCCTGGCACCGCTGGGCTTCAACGCCTTTGCCGCCAGCAGCACCGACTTCTCGCTCGTCATCCGCGACGCCACCGGCGCCGAAGTGCTGGGCTCGGCGATCACCGTGACCGTGCCGGAACCGACGTCGCTGGCGTTGGCCGGTCTGGCGCTGGCGGGCCTGATGGCCGCGAGCCGCCGCACGGTCTGAACCACTGCTGAGAGCGCAAGGCGACGGCCGCGTGCCGTCGCCTCGACCGCGACCCTAACGCCGCGCCCGCTGCCGCACCTGCGCCAGCGGGCGCTTGCCTTTGAGCTGGCGCTCGATGCCGTCGTTGAGCGCACTGCGCAAGGCGTGCACCGCCTCGACGTGGCCGTAGACGCCGGGGAAGCGCAGGTCCAGCCACAGCCACAGCGTGCAGCCGCGCAGCGCCTGCTCCATGCGTTCGAGCTTGCTGTGGCCGTCGACCGCGTCCAAAAACCAGGGCCGGCCGGCGCGGCCGCTGGTCGAGTGGGCGTGGCTCCAGGCCAGGAACTCCTGCACCAGCGAGTCGGTGCGCATGTCCACCGGCGCCTGGGCGTAGATGAAACGTTCCTTCAGCGTCAGCCGCGCTGCGCTCTTGTCGAGTTCGGCGGCCAGCTCCAGCATCTGCTCGAGCTCGGCCACCGCGAAGTGCGCGTCGTCCAGCTTGAGCTGCTGCATGAAGACACCCAGCACCTCGGACAGCTTCGTCTTGTGCAGGCGCGACGAGATGGTGTCGACGTGCCAGCCGTTCGGGGCCACCGGCGCCTTGAAGTCGAGCGGCGCGCGCGGCGTCTTGGCCAGCAGTTCCTTCAGCACGCGCTGGGCCTGCGGTTCGGCGTCCTTGAGCACGCCAACGAAACCTTCTTCATGGATGCCGTAGCGGCCGGCGCGGCCGGCGATCTGGTGCACCTCGGATTCGTCCAGCGTGCGGTCGCCGACGCCGTCGAACTTGGTCAGGGTGCTGAACAGCACGCGCTGGATCGGCAGGTTCAGGCCCATGCCGATGGCGTCGGTGGCGACCAGGATGTGGCTCTCGCCCAGCGCGAAGCGTTCGGCCTCGCGCCGGCGCACCTCGGGCGGCAACGCGCCGTAGATCACGCTCACCGGGTGGCCGCCCGCGGCGATGGCGTCACGCAGCGTCAGCACGTCGCGGCGACTGAAGGCCACCACCGCGTCGCCGAGCTTCAGCGACGCCAGCGGCACCGACTGCGGCAGCAGCTCGACGTGCTGCTTGCGCTCGAACACGCGCACCGTGCAGGTCTCGCCGCACAGGCCGAGCAGGTTCTCGATCGCCGGCACCGCGTAGGCGCTGCAGATGATGATGACCTCGCTGGCCGGCACCGCGACGATGGCCTGCGTCCAGGCCCAGCCGCGGCTGGCGTCGAAGATCATCTGCGCTTCGTCGATCACCGCCACGTCCACTTCCGTGTTGGTGCTGACCATCTCGATCGTGCTGCTGACGACGCGCGCGCCGTCGGCCGGCACGTTCTCTTCGCCGGTCAGCAGCGAACACGGCACGCCGCGCGCCACCAGGCGGTCGCGGCCTTCCAGCGCCAGCAGGCGCAGCGGCGCCAGGTAGGCGCCGTCCAGCGCCTGCGCCAGGCGCTCGAAGGCGGCGTGCGTCTTGCCGCTGTTGGGCGGGCC
>JAYUPN010000026.1:0-5272 GCA_043760065.1 Rubrivivax sp. | reverse complement strand
TCAGCGCCAGGTGGCCCGGCACCTCGGGCGCGATCGTGATCAGCTTCAGCGGCGCCAGCGCGTGCAGCGTCAGCACCTCGGCCAGCGTGGCGGTGCTGGCGAAGTCGGGCTGCGCGCCCAGCCGCGACGGGCTGATGTAGGGGCCCTCGAGGTGCACCCCCAGCACGCGCGCCGCACCCGGCGCGCGCCGGGCGATGTGCGGCGCCAGCGCGCGCAGCGCGGTCTCGATCTCGTGCCGCGGCGCGGTCATCGTCGTCGCCAGCAGCGCGGTGGTGCCGTGGCGGGCATGCGTGCGGGCGATGGCCGCGATCGCGTCGCCGCCGCTCATCGTGTCGTTGCCGCCGCCGCCGTGCACGTGCAGGTCGACGAAGCCCGGCAGCACGATCGGCAGCTCAGACGCGCGCACCACGGCTTCCGATACCGGCGTGCCGGCGACGGCCACGATGCGCCCGTCGCGTGCGGTGAGCGTGCCGTGCACGAAGCCTTGCGGCGTGAGGACGTGGCCGTGCAGCGACTGCGGCGCGGCGGCGCGCATCAGTGGCCCTCGGGCGGCTGCGGGTTGTCGTCGGTGGGCGCCTCGGCGGGCACGCGGAAGCGTTCGTTGGCCCAGTCGCCGAGGTCGGCGTTGCGGCAGCGCTGGCTGCAGAAGGGGCGCCAGGGGTTGCTGCTGCTGTAGGGCGTCTTCTGCCGGCACCCCGGGCAGGCGACCAGTCGCTCAGCGGGCGCGCTCATTCCCGGCTCTCAGGCGCACAGGCTCAGCTCGAAGGTGACATCGCTGCCGGCGTGGCGCAGCCGGCCATCGGCGTCGGGCCGCATGAAGCGCACCGACACCATCAGCCGGTGGCCGCTGATCTCGGGCACGACGCCGGCTGCGGGGTCGATGCGCACGCGCAGCAGCTGGTAGACCTTTCCGGGCGGGAGGTTCTGCAGGCTCTGCTGGTACTGCCCGCCGGCGGCCACCATGCGCTGCGGGGTGCCGCTGTCGCGCAGCAGTCCCAGCAGCACCTGCAGCGCCTCGGCCATCGGCGTCAGCGTGGCCATCCAGCCCTGCAGGTCGGCACGGCGGCGTTCGGGCGCGTGCTGCTGCCAGGCGTAGTAGGCCGGCAGGTCGAACTCGCAGGTGCCGCCGGGGATGTTGATGCGGCTGCGAATGCTCATCAGCCAGTCGTTGCCGGCCAGCGCCTGCCCGGCCTTGCCCTGCAGCGCGTTCAAGCCCGCAAAGGCGTGGTCGATGCGCGCCGTGACGGCATCGAGCGCGGCCTCCGCGATTCCCGGGTGGCCGCGGAAGTGCTGCAACTGCGTGCGATGGCGCTCGAGCTCCTTGAGCAGGTCGCTCTTGAGGTCGGCGCGCGAGGCCACGTCCATGATCTCGAAGATGGTGACCAGCGCGAAGTGGTGGTCGACCGGCGCCTCGCGCGCGGCGAGCTGGCCCAGGCGGTCGAACAGGTGCTCGAGCCGCAGCATGGTGCGGATGCCTTCGTTGAACGGGTACTCGTAAAGGACCAAGGCAGGCTCAGGGGCTCAAAGGCGGAAGGGCATGGCGGGGGTGCGCGCTGCCGGGGACGATTGTTCCACAGGCGGGTTGAGCTTCAGCCCGCGCCGGCCCACAGCCGCCACAGCGTCTGCACCTCCAGGCGCAGGTCCTGCAGCGAGAGGCCGTCGTTGTGGATCACCGCGTCAGCGATCGCCCGCCGGGCAGCCCGGCTGGCCTGCTGCGCGACGACGGCGCGTGCTGCGTCTTCGCTCCAGCCCGCGCGCTGCGCGACACGCGCGATCTGGGTTTCGGCGCTGCAGTCCACCACCAGCAACCGCGTCACGCGCTGCCGCCAGTGGCTGGACTCGGTCAGCAGCGGCACGTCGAACACGACCACCTGAGCCGTGGCGCTGGCGGCCTGGCGCAGGGCTTCCTGGCCGATCAGCGGATGCAGGATCGCCTCCAGCCGTGCCTTGACGCCAGCGTCGTTGAAGGCCAGGGCCCGCATGGATTGGCGGTCCAGCGCGCCATCGGGCGCCAGGGCCGCGGCGCCGAACTCGGCGGCCAGCGCGGGCATCGCCAGGCCTCCGGGCAATGTCAGCGCGCGCGCGATGGCGTCGGTGTCCACCAGTTGGGCGCCACAGTCGACCAGCATCGCGGCGACCGTGCTCTTGCCGCTGCCGATGCCGCCCGTGAGGCCCAGCTGCAGGCGCTGCGCGGGCGCGCCGGCGGTCGGCTTCACCAGCCGATCCATCCCAGCGCGCGCTGCACGCCCGCCAGCACCACCACCATGCCGCCGCCGGCCAGGAAGGGACCGAAGGGCACGAAACGCCCTTCGCGCAGCGAACCGGTGGCCTTCATGCCGAGGCCGACGATCGCGCCCAGCACCGAGGCCATGAGCACGATCGGCAGGATCGCCTGCCAGCCCAGCCAGGCGCCCAGCGCGGCCAGCAGCTTGAAGTCGCCGTAGCCCATGCCTTCCTTGCCGGTGGTGAGCTTGAACAGCCAGTACACCGACCACAGCGAGAGGTAGCCCACCATCGCGCCGGTCAGCGACTGCAGCAGGCTGAGATCGGGCAGCCAGCCGTGCGCCGCGGCCGCGAGGCCGGCCCACATCAGCGGCAGCGTCAGCGCGTCGGGCAGCACCGTGGTGTCCCAGTCGATCAGCGCCAGCGCCAGCAGCGTGGCGGCCATCGCGCACCACAGCAGCATCAGCGGCTGCGCCCCCAGGCGCCAGGCCAGCGCCGCGAAGAGGGCGGCCGTGCCGAGTTCGACGAGCGGGTAGCGCCAGCCGATGCGTGCGCTGCAGGCCGAGCACTTGCCGCGCAGCGCCAGCCAGCTGAAGACGGGGATGTTCTGATACCAGCGGATGCGGTGGCCACAGGCCGGGCAGCGCGAAGCCGGGCGCGACAGCGTGAGCACCGGCGTGTCGGCCAGCGCTTTCTCGACCGTGGCGCCAGTCATCTTCAGGCGCTCGGGGGCGTCGGCGGCGAAGACGCGCCGGTACGAGCTGGCATCGAGCAGCTGCGCCGCGACGTCGCCCCACCACTGGCGCTCAAGCATCAGCGGCAGGCGGTGCACAACGACGTTCAGGAAGCTGCCCACCACCAAGCCGAGCAAGGCGAGCGCCCAGGGTGACAGCCACAGATCGAGCGGCAGGCCGGCCAGCCAGCCGGCGGCAGCGCCACCCACCGTCAGACGACCGCGCCCAGCTTGAAGATCGGCAGGTACATCGAGACCACGATGCCGCCGATCAACACGCCCAGGATGACGATGATGAAGGGCTCCATCAGGCTCGACAGGCCCTTGACCATTTCATCGACTTCTTCCTCGTAGAACTCGGCCGCCTTGGCCAGCATGTGGTCGAGCGAGCCCGACTCCTCGCCGATGGCCGTCATCTGCAGCACCATGTTCGGGAACACGCCGGTGGTTGTCATCGCGGTCGTCAGCGCGGAGCCGGTGGACACGTCGCGCTGGATCTGCTCGGTGGCGATCTGGTAGACCGCGTTGCCCGAAGCGCCACCCACCGAGTCGAGCGCCTCGACCAGCGGCACGCCGGCGGCGAACATCGTCGACAGCGTGCGCGTCCAGCGCGCGATGACCGACTTGTTGATGAGGTCGCCGAACACCGGGATGCGCAGCAGCAGGCGGTCCATCGCGATCTGCATCTTCTCGGAGCGCTTCCAGCTTTCGAGGAAGAAGTACACGCCGCCGCCGAGCAGGCCGAAGATGGCCCACCACCAGGTGACGAAGAACTTGGACAGCCAGATCACGGCCAGCGTCGGCGCCGGCAGTTCACCGCCGAAGGACTTGAAGACGTCCTCGAAGGCCGGGATGACGAAGATCATGATCACCGTCAACACGACGAAGGCGACGACGATGACCGCCACCGGGTACATCAGCGCCGACTTGATCTTCGACTTGATGGCCAGCGTCTTTTCCTGGTAGATCGCCAGGCGGTCGAGCAGCGCTTCGAGGATGCCGCCCGCTTCGCCGGCTTCGACGAGATTGCAGTACAGCGCGTCGAAGTGCATCGGGTGCTTGCGGAAGGCCGACGACAGGCTGGTGCCGGTTTCGACGTCGGAGCGGATGTCGGTCAGCAGCTTGGTCATGCGCGGATTCGTGCTGCCGCGGGCGACGATGTCGAAGGACTGCAGCAAGGGCACGCCGGCCTTCATCATCGTGGCCAACTGCCGCGTGAAGAGCGCGATGTCCTTCTGCTTGATGGACCTGCCGCCGCTGGTGCGGCGCTTCTTGACGCGGGTGATCAGGATGCCCTGGCGGCGCAGGCTGGCGTTGACCACCGACTCGCCGCCGGCGCGCATCTCGCCGCGCACGATCTTGCCGTTCTTGTCCTTGCCTTCCCACTCGAAGATCAGTTCCTTCGAGGGTTTGGCTAGTGCTGCTGTGGCCATGGGTGTGAGGCGGTGGGAGTGAAGGTGGGGACGAAGGGGCGCCGGGCGCTCATTCGTTGGTGACGTTGATGACTTCTTCGAGCGAGGTGGCGCCGGAACGGACCTTGATCAGGCCCGACTGGCGCAGGTCGCGCACGCCCTCGATCTCGGCCTGCTTGGCGATGTCCATCGAAGTGCCTTCGCTCAGGATGATGCGCTGGATGGTCTCGGTGATGGGCATCACCTGGTAGATGCCGACGCGGCCCTTGTAGCCGTTGTTGCAGGCCGAGCAGCCGACCGCGCGGTAGGGCTTCCAGTTGCCGTCCAGGTCCTCGGGCTTGAAGCCGGCCTTGAGCAAGGACTCGCGCGGGTAGTCCGCCGGCTTCTTGCAGTTTTCGCACAGCTTGCGCGCCAGCCGCTGCGCGGTGATGAGCAGCACGCTGGCGGCGATGTTGAAGGGTGCCACGCCCATGTTGAGCAGCCGCGTCAACGTCGTCGGCGCATCGTTGGTGTGCAGCGTGCTCATCACCATGTGGCCGGTCTGCGCGGCCTTGATCGCGATGTCGGCGGTGTCGAGGTCGCGGATCTCGCCGACCATGATGATGTCCGGGTCCTGGCGCAGGAAGGACTTCAGCGCGGCGGCGAAGGTCAGGCCGGCACGGTCGTTGACGTTGACCTGGTTGATGCCGGGCAGATTGATTTCGGCCGGATCCTCGACGGTGGCGATGTTGACGCCGGGCTGGTTGAGGATGTTCAGGCAGGTGTACAGCGACACCGTCTTGCCGCTGCCGGTGGGACCGGTGACGAGGATCATGCCGTAGGGGCGCTGGATGGCGCTCATCAGGCGGTCCTTCTCGATCTTCTCGTAGCCCAGGGCCTCGATGCCGAGCTTGGCGCTGGACGA
>JAYUPN010000025.1:0-14878 GCA_043760065.1 Rubrivivax sp. | reverse complement strand
GCGCGCGACGGCTTCAGTTTCGGCGCGCCGACCGAGCGCGAGATCGAACTCGCCGAAGCCATCATCGCGCTCGTGCCCGGCATCGAGCAAGTGCGGCTGGTCAGCAGCGGCACCGAAGCCGGCATGAGCGCGATCCGCCTGGCGCGCGGCGCCACCGGCCGCACCAAGATCGTCAAGTTCGAAGGCTGCTACCACGGCCACGCCGACGCGCTGCTGGTCAAGGCCGGGTCCGGGCTTGCCACCTTCGGCCACCCCACCAGCGCCGGCGTGCCCGAGGACGTGGTCAAGCACACGCTGGTGCTCGAGTACAACAACGTCGCGCAGCTGGAGCAGGCCTTCGCCGCCCAGGGCAGCGAGATCGCCTGCGTGATGATCGAGCCGATCGCCGGCAACATGAACTTCGTGCGCGCCTCGCTGCACTTCATGCAGCGGCTGCGCGAACTGTGCACGCAGCACGGCGCGCTGCTGGTGTTCGATGAGGTGATGTCGGGCTTCCGCGTCGCGCTCGGCGGCGCGCAGAGCGTGTACGCGCGGCTGCTCCCGGGCTTCAGGCCCGACATGAGCGTGTTCGGCAAGGTCATCGGCGGCGGCATGCCGCTGGCCGCCTTCGGCGGCAGCCGCGACGTGATGAGCCAGCTCGCACCGCTGGGCCCGGTCTACCAGGCCGGCACGCTGAGCGGCAACCCGGTGGCCACGGCCTGCGGCCTGGCGACGCTGAAGGAGATCGGCAAGCCCGGCTTCTTCGAGGACCTGTCGGCGAAGACGCAGTCGCTGGTGCGCGGCCTCGAAGGCGCGGCGCGCGACGCCGGCGTGGCGCTGGTGGGCGACTGCGAGGGCGGCATGTTCGGCTTCTTCTTCGCCAGCGAGCTGCCGCAGAACTACGGCGTCGTCATGGCCACCGACAAGGAGCGCTTCAACCGCTTCTTCCACGCCATGCTCGATCGCGGCATCTACCTGGCGCCGGCGCTGTACGAGGCCGGCTTCGTCAGCGCCGCGCACACGGCCGCGGACATCGAAGCCACGATCGAAGCCGCGCGCCAGGCCCTGCGGTCCTGAACCGGAGACAGGGGTTGCGGCCGCCGGCTCAGGCCGGCGCGGAGCGCAGGCCGTAGGTCTTGCCGCCCACGAACAGGTATTCGACCCGCAGCACGGCGTCGCCCTTTTCGCCGCTGAAGGTGAATCCCAGCATCGCCACCGCGTCGCCGGCCTTGATCTCGGGCACGCCCCAGGCCTGCATGCGCGACAGCGGCGCCAGCTCGATCTCCCAGCGCCGGTCCTTGCGCGTCGGCAGTTGCGCGGCTTTCAGCAGCGCCGGGCCGTCGACCGGCGCGGACTGCGCCGGCAGGCTGCGCGCGGCCAGGTCGCCGGGCAGCTTGAGCCCGTCGGCGGGCAGCTCCAGCACCATCTCGGCGTGCGGGTTGCGCCACGCCACCTTCACTGCCTTGCCTTCGAGGTACACCGGCCGGCCCTGGTCGAAGCTGCTCCAGCCGTGGTGTGCCCAGGCCGGCAGCGCCAGCATCAGCGGTGCGGCCAACAAGGTGCGTCGTTGCATGTCGGTCTCCTCAGAGGTAAGCGATCCAGCGGCCGCAGATGATGGCCGCCAGCCAAAGCCCCGTCGACAACGCGGTCTGCGCGCGCGCCAGCGCGTCGCAGCGCCGCAGCCCGTCGCGGGCATGGAACCACAGGGCGTTCAGCCCCGCCAGCAGCACCAGCGCCAGCTTGAGGACGAAGGCGCGGTTGCTCAGCAGCTCGGCCGGCTGGCTGGCGAACATCAGCAGGCCGCTGAGCACGACGAGCCCGAAGCCGCTGGCGGTGACGCCCAGCGCCAGCCGCGACAGCGGCAGCAGCGGCAGCTCCGGGCCCAGGCCCCAGACGCGCAGCTCCAGCAGCACCAGGCTGCCCAGCAGCAGCGCGATGCCCACGATGTGCACCACCTCCAGAGCCGGGTAGACGATGGGATGCGACGCAATCCACGGGATGCCGGAAAAGCCCGCCACGGCCAGGTTCTGCATCTGCGCACGCTAGCAGAAGGGGCAGGGCCGACTCCTAGAATGCCGGCACATGCACATCCACATCCTCGGCATCTGCGGCACCTTCATGGGGGGCCTGGCGGCCCTCGCGCGCGAAGCCGGCCACCGCGTCACCGGCTGCGACGCCGGCGTCTACCCGCCGATGAGCGAACAGCTGCGCGCGCTGGGCATCGAGCTGATCGAAGGCTTCGGCGCCGACCAGCTGGCGTTGCAGCCCGATGTCTTCGTCATCGGCAACGTCGTCACGCGCGGCAACCCGCTGATGGAAGCGATCCTCGACGCCGGCGCGGCCTACACCAGCGGCCCGCAGTGGCTGGCCGAACACGTGCTGCAGGGCCGCCACGTGCTGGCGGTGGCGGGCACGCACGGCAAGACCAGCACGACGTCGATGCTGGCCTGGATGCTGGAACGCGCCGGCCTGCAGCCGGGCTTCCTGGTCGGCGGCGTGCCGCTGAACTTCGGCGTCTCGGCACGGCTGGGCAGCGGACGCTGTTTCGTCATCGAAGCCGACGAGTACGACACCGCGCTCTTCGACAAGCGCAGCAAGTTCGTTCACTACCGGCCGCGCACCGCGGTGCTCAACAACCTCGAGCACGACCACGCCGACATCTTCCCCGACCTGGCGTCGATCGAGACCCAGTTCCACCACCTCGTGCGCACGGTGCCGGCGAGTGGCCGGCTCGTCGTCAACGCACGCGACGAGGCGCTGGCGCGCGTGCTGCAGCGCGGCTGCTGGAGCGAGGTGCAGCGCTTCGGCACCAAGCGCGAGGAGCCGGGCGGCCTGTGCGCGCGCGGCGAGCCGCAGGACTTCGACGTGCTGCGCGGCAGCTTGAAGCTGGGCCACGTCAGCTGGTCGCTGCTGGGTGAGCACAACCAGATGAACGCGCTGGCCGCGGTGGGCGCGGCAGAACACGTGGGCGTCGCGCCCGAAGCCGCCTGCGCCGCGATGGCGACGTTCCAGAACGTGCGCCGGCGGCTCGAGCTGCGCGGCGAGGCGGCCGGCGTCAAGGTCTACGACGACTTTGCCCACCACCCTACCGCGATGCGCACCACGCTCGACGGCCTGCGCCGCAAGGTCGGGCTGAACGCGCGCATCCTGGCCGTCTTCGAGCCGCGGTCCAACACCATGAAGCTGGGCACGATGAAGGCGCAGCTGCCCTGGTGCCTGGAGGAAGCCGACCTCAGCTTCTGCCTGCAAGGCAACTACGGCTGGAGCGCCAGCGAGGCCCTGGCGCCGATGGGCGACAAGGCCGTCGTCGCCGACACGGTGGACGCGCTGGTGGCGAAGATCGTGCGCGCGGCGCGGCCGGGCGACCACGTGCTGTGCATGAGCAACGGGGCCTTCGGCGGCATCCACGACAAGCTGCTCGCGACGCTGGCGCCGGGCTGAGGTTTTGCCGCCGGCGCCCTCACTGCAGCAGATCCCCAACCCATGAAGATCCATCCCTTGCCACGGCCCACGCTGCACCAGGCCGCGCTGTCGTTTGCGTGCCTGACGTTGGCCGTCGCCGGTTGCGCAACGACCGTGACGCCACCCCTTGCGCTGGCCCAGGCGCAGACGACGGCACCGCCAGCGGCGCCAGCAGCGGCCGCGTCGGCGCCTGCCGTTTCGGGCGCGCCGACTGGCGTCGTGGTGCGGCCACCGGTGGTGCCTGGCGCGCCGCCGCCTTTCGCCGAAGTGACCCGCGACGCCAAGCGCGCCGACGGCCATCTGCCGGTGTGGACGCGCGACGACCGCACCTGGATCGAGATCCCGGCCGCGCTGCTGGAGCAGCCGATGTTCCTGGGCTCGTCGATCTCCGGCGGTCTGGGCGAGCGCGGCTTTTTTGCCGGCCTGATGGGCCGCGAGCAGATCGTCGCGCTGCGCCGCGTCGGCAACACGGTGCAGCTGGTGGCGCGCAACCTGCACGCGCGCGCGCCGGCAGGCACGCCGCTGGCACGCGCGGTGGCCGAGAGCTACTCCGACAGCCTGCTCGGCGCCGCGCCGCTGGCTGCCGCGCCGCAGCTGCAGAGCAAGGCGCTGCTCGTCGACGCGGCGCTGCTGCTGGGCGGCGACCTCACCGGCACGCAGACCTCGCTGGAGGCCACGTTTCGCATGCCCTACAGCCTGGACCGCGCCAACTCCAGCATCGAGCGCGTGCGCACGCAGGCCACGGGGCTGCACCTGACGATGCGCCAGCACTTCGCGGTCTCCAGGCTGCCGGCGCCACCGGCGTTTTCACCCGGCGGCCCGCCGCCCAACCCGGCCGCGATGCCCAACCCGCCGCAGAGCCTGCCCGACGCGCGCAGCCTGTTCCTGGGCATCACCTACACGCTGGCACCGCTGCCGGCGCAGCCGATGAAGCCGCGGCTGGCCGACCCGCGCGTGGGCTACTTCACGAGCTCCTTCGTCAACTTCGGCGACGACACGCAGGAAGGCCGCCGCACGCACTTCATCGAGCGCTGGCGGCTGGAGAAAAAGGACCCGGCGGCGGCGCTGTCCGAACCCAAGGAGCCGATCCGCGTCGTGCTCGACCGCAACATCCCCGAACCCTGGCGCGCGCCGCTGCGCGAAGCCGCGCTGGAATGGAACAAGGCCTTCGAGCGCGCCGGCTTCCGCAACGCCATCAGCGTCGAGCAGCAAGGCGCCGACGCCGACTGGCACACGACCGAAGGCACGCGGCTGCTCGCCGTGCGCTGGTTCGCGCAGGACGGACCGGGATCGACGGCGGTCGGCCCCAGCCAGTCCGACCCGCGCAGCGGCGAGATCCTGCGCGGCGCGGCGATCATCGACGAGAACCGCGTGCGCGTGTTCCGTGCCCGCGCTGCCGAAGGCGTGCCGCGCTGGGCCGATCCGGTGCAGGCCTCGGCGCCGACGGCCTTCGCGCCGCGGCTGGTGCAGTGCAGTTACGGCGAAGAGGCTTTCGAGGACGCGCGCTTCGGCTTCGATCTGCTCGTCGAGCGCGGCCTGCTCGACCCGGGCAGCCCCGAGGCCGAGCGCTACATCCTGGAGGCGCTGAAAAACGTCACGATGCACGAGATCGGCCACGCGCTGGGTCTGCGCCACAACTTCCGCGCCTCCACCGCCGTCACGCCGGCGCAGCTGCGCGACCGCAGCTACACGCAGGCAAACGGGCTGTCGGCATCGGTGATGGAATACAACGCACAGAACCTGCCGCTGGCCGGCGAGCCGGTGGCCGACTACAACATGACGACGCTGGGCGCCTACGACCATTGGGCGATCGAGTACGGCTACCGCGAATTCGCCAGCGCCGAGGAAGAGAAGAAGGGCCTGCAGCAGCTGGCAGCGCGTTCGGAGCGCGAACCCGCGCTGGCCTACGCCACCGACGAGGACCTGTCCAACAACGACCCGCTGGTCAACCAGCGCGACCTCGGCAACGACCCGCTGGCCTTTGCGCAGCGCCAGATCAAGCTGGCGCGCGAACTGTGGGACCGCACGACGACGCGCGCGCTGGCTGCCGACGAAGACCTGTCGATCTACCGCCGCGCGCTCAGCCGCGTGCTAGGCAGCCTGGGCACGTCGCTGCCGCTGGCCACCAAGTACGTCGGCGGCACTTTCACCTCGCGCGCCAAGGCCGGCGCGAACCAGCCGCTGCTGGTGCCGGTGCCGGCGCCGCAGCAGCGCCAGGCGCTCGACCTCGTGGTGGCCGAGCTGTTCGGCAACGCCAGCTTCAAGTTCGACCCGCGCGTGATGAGCCGGCTGGGCATCGACGCCTCGGACCGCACCGGCGCCAACCGCAGCGCCGGCGTCGACTTCAGCCTGCCCACCGCGGTGCTGGGCCTGCAGCGCGGCGCGCTGGACAACCTGATGTCCGACACGCTGGCCGGCCGCCTGGCCGACGCCGAGAGCAAGGTCGCCGACCCGCGCCAGCTGCTGAGCTACGCCGAGGTGCAGGACCGGCTGAGCCAGGCGGTGTGGGCCGAACTGGGGTCCGCCAGCAAGGGCACGGCCGAGATCGACAGCCTGCGCCGCAACCTGCAGCGCGAGCACCTGCGCCGGCTGGCCGGCGCTCTGCTGCGCCCGGGTGCGGCAACCGCCGCCGACGTGCGCGCCGTGCACCGGCAGGCGGCGCTGCAGTTGCAGGCGCGGCTGTCCGCGGCGGTGGCCGCCAGGCGCGGGTCGAGCCTGGTGCGAGCGCACCTCGAGGACAGCCTGGCAATCCTGAACGAAGCCTTGAAGGCGCCGCTCATCAAGCAAGGCGTTTGAGCCCTTGCCTGTCAGGCGGCCGCGGGTGATGCGAACTTAGACTCGAAAGCATGCCCGCGCCGAGCCCGCCCACGCACCTGCTGTACCTGCATGGCTTTCGCTCCTCGCCGCAATCCTTCAAGGCGCGGCGGCTGCACGGCTGGCTGCAACAGCATCGGCCCGGAGTGCTTTGGTGGTGCCCGCAGCTGCCGCCGTCGCCACGCGAGGCGATGGCGCTGGTGCAGGACGGCGTCGCAGCCTGGCCGCGGCAGGCGTCTGCGGTGCTCGGCAGCTCGCTCGGCGGCTTCTACGCCACCGCGGTGGCCGAGTCGCCCGGCCACGAACACTGGCCCGCGGTGCTGATGAACCCGGCCGTCGACCCGGCGCGCGACCTGGCGGCCTACATCGGTGAACAGACCGCCTTCCACGACCCGCAGTCGCACTTCTTCTTCCGCCCCGAATACGTCGACGAGCTTCGTGCGCTGGCGGTGCCCGCGTTGACGCGGCGCGAGCGCTACCTGCCGCTGGTCGCCACCGGCGACGAGGTGCTGAGCTGGCAGGAGATGAGCGCGCGCTACGCCGGCACGCCGCTGCGGCTGATCCAGGGCAGCGACCACGCGCTGTCGGACTTCGACCACCACCTTCCCCATGTGCTGAGGTTTCTGAAGCTATGCGACTGAAAGACAAGATCTGCATCGTCACCGGCGCCGCGCAAGGCATCGGCGCGGCCACCTGTGCCAAGTTCGCCGCCGAAGGCGCCGTCGTCATCGGCTGCGACCGCCGCACCGAGATGCTGAGCGACGCCTACGAGCGCCACGAGGTCGACGTCACCGACCGCGTCGCGGTGGACATGATGGTGGCCGCGGTGCTCGAGCGCCACGGCCGCATCGACGTGCTGGTCAACAACGCCGGCATCACCAAGGACGCGCGACTGGTCAAGATGACGCTGGCGCAGTTCGACGCCGTCATCGACGTCAACCTGCGCGGCGTGTTTCACTGCTCGCAGGCGGTGGCAAACGCCATGATCGAGCGCGGCGCGGGCGTGATCCTCAATGCCAGCAGCGTGGTCGGCATCTACGGCAACTTCGGCCAGACCAACTACGCCGCCAGCAAGTTCGGCGTCATCGGCTTCACCAAGACCTGGAGCCGCGAGCTCGGCCCCAAGGGTATCCGCGTCAACGCGGTGGCGCCGGGTTTCGTCGAGACGCCGATCCTGGGCACCATTCCCGACAAGGTGCTGCAGCACATGCGCGAGCAGATCCCGCTCGGCCGCCTGGCGCGGCCGGAGGAGATCGCCAACGTCTACGCCTTCCTGGCCAGCGATGAAGCCAGCTACATCAATGGCGCAGTCATCGAGGTCGCCGGCGGCATGACCGTTTGAAACCCTGCCGGTTCCGCAGCGGCGACAATCGACGCGATGTATGCACTGTTCGATGACGCCGGCAGATTCCACGCCGGCCGCGTGATGTCCGAGGCCGAGAGCTCCGTGCAGGTGGAGCTCGACTCGGGCAAGCGTGTCAAGGTCAAGTCGGCCAACGTCATGTTGCGCTTCGAGAAGCCCGCGCCGGCCGAGCTGATGGCGCAGGCGCAGGCCCTGGCCGCCGACATCGACTTGAACCTGGCCTGGGAATTCGCGCCCGACGCCGACTTCGGCTTCGCCGACCTGGCACGCGAGTATTTCGATGCCAAGGCCGGGCCCGAGAAGCAGGCCGCGGCGCTGCTGTGCCTGTTCGACGCGCCGCACTACTTCCGCCGCCTGGGCAAGGGGCTGTTCAAGAAGGCGCCCGAAGAGACGGTGAAGGCCGCGCTGCTGGGCATCGAGCGCAAGAAGCAGGTGGCGGCGCAGATCGAGGCCTGGGCCGCCGATCTGGTGGCGGGCCGCTGCCCCGACGCCGTGCGCGAGCAGCTGTTCCGCATCCTCTTCAAGCCCGACAAGAACGGCCCCGAATACAAGGCCGTGGTCGAAGCCAGCAAGCGTGCGCAGAAGGCGCCGCTGGACCTGCTGACCGCCGCCGGCGCCATCGAAAGCCCCTACCAGTTCCACTGGCGGCGCTTCCTGTTCGACCAGTTCCCGAAGGGCTACGCCTTCCCTGCGTTGGCCACGCCGCCAATCAAGGAAGAGCTGCCGGCGGCCGCGGTGCAGGCCTTCTCGATCGACGACTCGGCCACCACCGAGATCGACGATGCGCTGTCGGTGCAGGGCCTGGGCAGCGGCACGGTGGTGTTCGGCGTCCACATCGCAGCACCTGGGCTGGCCATCGCGCCCGACTCGGCGCTGGACAAGGTGGCGCGCGAGCGGCTGTCCACCGTCTACATGCCGGGCTGGAAGATCACGATGCTGCCCGACGAGGTGGTGCAGGCCTACACGCTGGCAGCAGGCCGCGCCTGCCCCGCCGTCAGCCTGTACGTGACGCTGGACGAAGCGACGCTGCAGATCCGCGGCCACGAGACGAAGCTGGAGCTGGTGCCGATCGCCGCCAACCTGCGCCACGACCAGCTCGACGCGGTGGTCACCGAAGCCACGCTCACCGGCGCTCATTCTGTAAGTGCAGCCGCCGCCTACGAATTTGCACCCGAACTGGCCTTCGCCTTCCGCCTGGCGCGCGAACTCAAGTCGCGGCGCGAGGTCGTGCGCGGCAAGCCCGAGACCTTCAACCGCCCCGACTACAACTTCCGCCTGCCCGGCAGCGTCGGCGAACCCCGCGGTGACGAGGCGGTGCAGATCAGCACGCGCCAGCGCGGCGCGCCGCTGGACCTGATCGTCGCCGAGGCCATGATCCTGGCCAACAGCACCTGGGGCGGCTGGCTCGCCGAACACGGCGTGCCGGCGATCTACCGCAGCCAGCCCAGCCTGCTGCCGGGCATGAAGGTGCGCATGGGCACCAAGCCGGCGCCGCACGCCGGCATGGGTGTGGCGCAGTACGCCTGGAGCACGAGCCCGCTGCGGCGCTACGTCGACCTCGTCAACCAGTGGCAGATCATCGCCGTGGCGCGCCATGGCCGCACCGCGGCGCTGGCGGCCCCCTTCAAGCCCAAGGACGCGGCGCTGTTCTCGGTGATCTCCGGCTTCGACGCCGCCTACAGCGCCTACAACGGCTTCCAGCAGGGCATCGAGCGCTTCTGGACGCTGCGCTGGCTGGCGCAGAACGGTGTCGCCGAGCTCGAAGCGTCGGTGATGAAGGAAGGTCTGGTGCGCGCCGACACGCTGCCGCTGGTGTTCCGCGTCGCTGGCACCGACAGCCTGCCGCGCGGCAGTCGCGTGCGCGCCCGCATCACCGGCATGGACCTGCTGACGCTGGAGCTGCACGCCACGCTGGCGGCGCGGCTGGATGTCGCCGAGGCCGTGACCGGCGCTGGCGCCGAAGCGGCGGCCGACGAGGCGGCCGACGAGGCGGCCGACGAGGAGGAAGCCGAACCGGTGGGCGGCCTGCACCTGGCCATCGACCTGGGCGACGGCGCTGCCGCAGCCGCCGAAGCACCGGCGGCCGAGGCCGGCTGAGCGGTTCGCGATGCGCTGGCGCGACCTGTCCACGCTGCAATGGGCGTTCATCTTCTCGGCCGGCGTGCACGCCGTGCTGCTGACGGTGCGCTTCGTCGACCCGCAGGCCCTCAACCGGGCCTTCAAGGACACGCCGCTGGAGGTCATCCTGGTCAACTCGCGCAGCGCCGAAGCGCCGACGCAGGCGCAGGCCATTGCGCAGGCCAACCTGGCCGGCGGCGGCGAGGCGACAAAGGGCCGCGCGACGTCGCCGCTGCCGATGGCGCCGACGGTGGAACTGGGCGACGCACCCGACGAAGCGCGCAAGCGCATCGAGCAGCTGCAGCACGAACAGCAGCAGCTGCTGGCGCAGATCCGCCGCGAGGTGGCTTCGCTGCCGCCGCCCGACCCGCGCCGCGACAGCGGCTCGCCGCAAGAGCGCGAGCAGGACGAGCGGCGGCGCCAGCTGCTGCGGCTGCTGGCCGAGATTGAAAAGCGCGTCAACGAGGAAAGCGCGCGCCCGAAGAAGCGCTACATCAGCCCGGCCACGCGCGAAGAGGTCTACGCGCTGTACTACGACGCGCTGCGCCGGCGCATCGAGGACCGCGGCACGCGCGACTTCCCCGAACACAATGGCCGCAAGCTGTACGGCGAGCTGACGATGAACGTCACCGTCGACGCCGCCGGCCGCGTCGTCGAGGCCGAGATCGTGCGCCCGTCCAAGCTGCGGCGGCTGGACCAGCAAGCGGTGGCCATCGTTCGCGCGGCTTCGCCGTTCGGGCCCTTCACGACCGCGATGCGCACGCAGGCCGACCAGATCGTCGTCACCTCGCGCTTCCGATTCACCCGCGAAGACGGTCTGGAGACCACCCTGAGCACGCGCTGAACCCTGCCCCCGCGATGACAACCGACCTCTACGCCGTGCTCGGCAACCCCGTGGCACACAGCCGCAGCCCCTTCATCCACGCCGCCTTCGCGCGGCAGACCGGGCAACAGATCGAGTACGGCCGCGTGCTCTGTCCGCTGGGCGGCTTTGCCGCCGCGGTGCGGGCCTTTGCGGACCGGGGCGGGCGCGGCTGCAACGTCACCGTGCCCTTCAAGTTCGAAGCCGCGGCGCTGGCTGCGCAGGTCAGCGCGCGCGCCCGGCTGGCCGGCGCTGCCAACGTGCTGAAGCTGGACCCCGGCGGCTGGCAGGCCGACAACACCGACGGCGTCGGCCTGCTGCGCGACATCGAACAAGGCGCCGGCGTGGCGCTGGCCGGCCGGCGCGTGCTGCTGGTCGGCGCAGGCGGCGCCGGCGCCGGCGTGCTGGGGCCGCTCCTGATGGCGCGGCCGGCCGAGCTGGTGCTGGTCAACCGCAGCGCCGACAAGGCGCAAGCGCTGATCGAACGCCACGCGTCCGTCGCGCGCGACCATGGCGTGGCGCTGTCGGCCAGGCCGCTGGGCGACGTCGGCGCCGACTACGACGTGCTGCTCAACGCCAGCGCCAGCAGCCTGCTGGGCGCGCCGGCGCCGGTGCCGGCGGCGGTGATCAAACACGGCGGACTGGCGCTGGACCTCATGTACGGGCCTGCCGCGCTGCCGTTCCTGGACTGGGCGCGCCGGGCCGGCGCGGTGCCGCGCGACGGCCTGGGCATGCTGGTCGAGCAGGCTGCGGAAGCCTTCCACGTCTGGCGCGGCGTGCGTCCGCAGACCGCACCGGTGCTGGCCGCGCTGCGCGCCGAACTGGCGGCTGCTCCATGAAGGCGCGCCCGGCCTGGTTGACGCAGCTGCTGCGTGCCGCAGCACTGCTGGTGCTGTGCACGCTGGCGCTGCAGCTCGTGTTCATCGGCCGCATCGCGCTGATGAACGTCGTCGACCCGCAATCCACCACCTTCCAGCGCAGCGAAGCCTGGCGGCTGCTGGTCGAGCAGCACCGGGTGGCCTGGAGCCAGGACTGGGTCGACCTGCCGCAGATTTCGCCGCAGCTGCAGCGTGCCGTCATCGCCAGCGAAGACGCCGGTTTCGCCGGCCACACCGGCGTCGACTGGGACGCCGTCGAAAAGGCCTGGAGCCGCAACCAGCGCGCCGAGCAGCGTGCGGAGAAGCTGGCGGCGCGCCAGCCGGCGCGGCCGGTGACGGCCAAGGTGGTGGGCGGCTCGACGATCTCGCAGCAGCTGGCGAAGAACCTGTTCCTGACCGGCGAACGCACAGTGCTGCGCAAGGCGCAGGAACTGGTGCTCACGCTGGCGCTCGAAACGCTGCTGACCAAGGCGCGCATCCTGGAGATCTACCTCAACAACGTCGAATGGGGCGAAGGTGTGTTCGGCGCCCAGGCCGCTGCCCGCCACTACTTCCGCGTCGACGCGGCGCAGCTCGGCGCTGCGCAGGCGGCGCGGCTGGCGGTGATGCTGCCGGCGCCCAAGAGGTTCGAGAAGCGTCCCGGCTCGGACTACGTGGTCGGCCGCGCGGCGACCATCCAGGCGCGCATGGGTGCGGTGGAGTTGCCATGAGCGTTCTCGAGGAAGTCACCGCCGTTGCCGCCCGCCTGGTGGTCGAAGAGGGCATGGAGTACGCCGCTGCCAAGCGCAAGGCCCATCGCGCGCTGGCCGGCCCCGGCCACCGCGCGGCGCTGCCGGGCAACGAAGAACTCGAAGACGCGATCCGCGAGCACATCGAGCTGTTCTGCGCCGGCACGCAGCCGGCCGAGCTGCAGGCCCTGCGCGAGGTCGCCCTGCTGTGGATGGAGCGGCTGGCCGAATACCGCCCGCACCTGTCGGGCGCCGCCTGGCGCGGCACCGCGACCCGGCTGTCGGCGGTGCACCTGGACCTGTACTGCGACGACCCCAAGGCGGCCGAGATCACGCTCATCAACGCCGGCGTCGACTACGACGTCGGCAGCCTCGACCGAGCGGGCCGCCGCGAGCCGCTGAACGTGCTCACGGTGGCTTCGCCCAGCGCGGCGCTGGGCGAGGCGGTCACGGTGCACCTGATGCTGCACGACGCCGACGACCAGCGCGGCGCGCTCAAGCCCGACGCGCGCGGGCGCAGCTGGCGCGGCGACTGCGCCGCCCTGCGCCGGCTGATGAAGGACGGCACGCCGCAGCCGTCGCTGCGCGGCGTCGGCGCCCCATGAAGCGCCGCCACTGGATCTTCGGCGGCGCCGCCACGGCTGCCCTCGCCGCCGGCGTCGCCTGGCGCGGCCACCGCGAGGCCGCCGAGCCGGGCCCGCCGGCCCCGGGCGACGATGGCGTCGGGGTCGCCGAGGCCGACTTCTGGCGCATGCAGTTCGAGCAGCCCGACGGCCAGGTGCTCGACATGGCCACCTGGCGCGGCCAACCGCTGCTGCTGAACTTCTGGGGCACGTGGTGCCCGCCCTGCATCAAGGAGATGCCCGACCTCGACCGCTTTGCCCGCCGCTTTGCCCCCCAGGGCTGGCGCGTGCTGGGCCTGGCGGTGGACAGTCCGAAAGCGGTGCGCGAGTTCCTGGCGCGCTCGCCGGTCAGCTACACCATCGGCCTGGCGGGATTCGAAGGCACTGAGCTGAGCCGAAAGCTCGGCAACACGCAGTCGGGGTTGCCCTTCACGGTGTCCTTCGATCGCGAAGGCAAGGTCCGGCAGCGCAAGGCCGGCGCCACGACGCTGGACGAGCTGGTGCGCTGGGCGGAGACGACCTGAGCGCTGCGGGACAGCCCGGTGGGCGCGTATTTTTGCTATCTGCCGCCAGCCGCATCGAACGGCTTTCAAAACGCGTAAAGTCGCGCCTGCCGCTATTTGTAGCCAGCTGTGACCATGAACATCCTCCTCCTCAACGGCCCGAACTTGAATCTGCTCGGCAGCCGTGAGCCGCACATCTACGGCGCCGAAACGCTGACGCAGATCGAAGCCGAACTGACGCAGATGGCGGCAAATGCCGGCGCCAAGCTGCAGACGCTGCAAAGCAATCACGAGGGGGTGCTGATCGACCGCATCCACGCGGCGCGCACCGACGGCACACGTTTCGTGATCATCAATCCGGGCGGCCTGACGCACACCAGCGTCGCCCTGCGCGACGCGCTGGCCGGCGTGGCGCTGCCGTTCATCGAAGTGCACGTCTCCAACGTGCACAAGCGCGAGGCGTTCCGGCACCACTCCTACCTGTCGGAGATTGCCGCCGGCGTCATCGTCGGGCTCGGCGTCAATGGCTACCGGCTGGCGCTGTCGCATGCGCTGGCGACGCTGGCGGCTGCACGCTCCTGAAAAGTTTCCTGCCGGCACTGCCGGCCCTGCACAGCAACGCCGGCGGTGCCGGCTTGCGCCCACGAGGACCTGTCAACGATGGACCTGCGAAAGCTCAAGACACTGATCGACCTGGTGTCTGAATCCAACATCTCCGAACTCGAGATCACCGAAGCCGAAGGCAAGGTGCGCATCGTCAAGGCCGGCGTGGCCGTCGCCGCCGCGCCGCTGATGGCGCCGCCGGCGCCGGTGGCCGCGCCCGTCAGCGCCGCCGCAGCGGCCGCCGCCGTCGCTGCAGCCGAGGCGGCTGCCGAACCCGAGGGCAAGGTCATCAATTCGCCGAAGGTGGGCACCTTCTACCGCGCCGCCAGCCCGGGAGCCAAGTCCTTTGCCGACGTCGGCAACACCGTCAAGGTCGGCGATCCGGTGTGCATCATCGAAGCGATGAAGATCATGAACGAGATCGAGTCGGACTGCGACGGCAAGATCCTGCGCATCCTGTGCGAGAACGGACAGGCGGTCGAGTTCGGCCAGCCGCTGTTCATCGTGGAATGAAGCCCCCAAGCTCGCTAGCGCTCGCTACCCCCCAAGGGGGCCGTCCGCCAGCGGCCCGGCAGAGCCGGTTCCGCGGCGGGAAGCTTGGTCCTTCGTCTGCGACCCAACCGTTCCTGCCTTTGCGTGGGGCTACTGGCAACTGAACATGTTCAAGAAAATCCTGATTGCCAATCGAGGCGAAATCGCCCTGCGGATACAGCGTGCCTGCCGCGAGATGGGCATCAAGTCGGTGGTCGTCTACTCCGAAGCCGACCGCGAGGCCAAGTACGTCAAGCTGGCCGACGAAGCGGTGTGCATCGGCCCGGCGCCGAGCGCACTGAGCTACCTCAACATGCCGGCGATCATCGCCACCGCCGAGGTCACCGACGCCGAGGCCATCCACCCAGGCTACGGCTTCCTGAGCGAAAACGCCGACTTCGCCGAACGCGTGGA
>JAYUPN010000024.1:0-5299 GCA_043760065.1 Rubrivivax sp. | reverse complement strand
GCCGCGGCATGCTGTGCTCGGCGCGCGAACTCAAGATCGCCGACGACCACGGCGGCCTGCTCGAGCTGGCCGCCGATGCGACGCTGGGCATGGATGTGCGCGAGTGGCTCCAGCTTGACGACACGATCTTCACGCTCAAGCTCACGCCCAACCTGGCGCATGTCCTGAGCGTCTATGGCGTCGCACGCGAAGTCGCGGCGCTGACAGGTGCGCCGCTGCACACACCCGTGTTCAAGCCGGTGCCGGCCAGCCACGACCAGCGGCTGCCGGTGCGCGTGGAAGCGGCCGACCTGTGCGGCCGCTTCTCGGGCCGCGTGGTGCGCGGCGTGAACACGAAAGCAAAAACCCCGGCATGGATCGTCGAGCGCCTGGCGCGCTGCGGCCAGCGCAGCGTGTCGGCGCTGGTGGACATTTCCAACTACGTGATGTTCGAGTTCGGCCGCCCGACGCACATCTTCGACCTCGACAAGATCCACGACGGCCTGGTCGTGCGCTGGGGCCGGCCGGGCGAGACGCTGAAGCTGCTCAACGGCAACACCATCGAGGTCGACGGCGAAGTCGGCGTCATCGCCGACGCGCAGGGCGTGGAGTCGCTGGCCGGCATCATGGGCGGCGACGCGACGGCGGTGTCGGACGCCACGCGCAACATCTACATCGAGGCCGCCTTCTGGTGGCCCGGGGCGGTGCAGGGACGCTCGCGCCGCTACAACTTCAACACCGACGCCGGCCACCGCTTCGAGCGTGGCGTCGACCCGGCGCTGACGGCCGAGCACATCGAGCACATCACGCGGCTGGTGCTGGACATCTGCGGCGGCCAGGCCGGGCCGATGGACGACCAGGTGCTGCGCCTGCCCGAAGCCCGGCCGGTGACGCTGCGCGTGGCACGCGCGGCCAAGGTCATCGGCATGCCAGTGAGCCCGGCGCAATGTGCCCACGTCTTCGATCGCCTGGGCCTCGCCTTCACACAAGGCGAAGGCACGTTCACGGTGACGCCGCCGAGCTTCCGCTTCGACCTCGCGATCGAGGAAGACCTGATCGAGGAAGTGGCTCGCGTCATCGGCTACGACAAGCTGCCGACCAGCGTGCCGGTGGCGCCGATCACGGCACGCGTGCGGCGCGAGGCGCAGCGCAGCAGCCACGCCGTGCGCCATGCGCTGGCGGCCCTGGGCTACCAGGAAACGATCAACTTCAGCTTCGTCGAGGAGCGCTGGGAGCATGAACTGGCCGGCAACCCCGACCCGATCAAGGTGCTCAATCCGATCGCCGCGCCGCTGGCCGTGATGCGCTCGAGCCTGCTGCCCAGCCTGGTCGGCGCCTTGCGCCTGAACCTGTCGCGCAAGGCGACGCGGGTGCGCGTGTTCGAGCTGGGTCGCGTCTTCAGGCGCGATGCCTCGGTGGCCGCCGGCGACCTCACGGTGGCCGGCGTGCACCAGCCGATGCGTGTGGCGGGCCTGGCCTACGGCAGCGCCGACCCGGCGCAGTGGGGCCGCAAGGAGCAGGGCGTGGACTTCTACGACGCCAAGGGCGACGTGCAGTCGCTGCTGGCGCCGCTGCAGCCCACCTTCGTTGCTGCCACGCACCCGGCGATGCACCCGGGGCGGTGCGCAGCGGTGATGCTCGGCGAGCGGCTGATCGGCCACGTCGGCGAACTGCATCCCAAGTGGCGCCTGGGCTACGAACTGCCGACCTTCCAGGGTCAGGCGCCGGTGCTGTTCGAGCTCGAGCTCGACGCGGTGCTGGCGCGCCCGGTGCCCGAGTTCCGGCCCGTGTCGCGCCAGCAACCGGTGTCACGCGACGTGGCGCTGGTGGTGAAGGACGAGGTCCGCCACGACGCGCTGATCGCGGCGCTGCTGGCCGATCCGGCCGGCCTCATCCGCAGCGCCACGCTGTTCGACGTCTACAAGCCCGCGGCCGAAGCTGCAGGCATGGCGGCCGACGAGCGCAGCCTGGCGGTGCGGCTGGAACTGCTCGACTTCGAGACCACGCTGACGGAAGATCGCATCGAGGGCGCCAAGGCAGCCGCCGTGGCGAGGGCAGGGCAAGCCGTGGGCGCACGCCTGCGCGCTTGAGAGGACACAACAAGATGGCAACCGAAGACACCCCCGGCGAGCGCGTGATCCTGCCTTCGCTGGAGACACCGACGCTGACCAAGGCCGAACTGGCCGAACTGCTGTTCGACCGACTGGGCTTGAACAAGCGCGAGTCCAAGGACATGGTCGAGGCCTTCTTCGAGATCGTGCACGGCACGCTGGTGGACGGCCGCGACGTCAAGCTCTCGGGCTTCGGCAACTTCAACATCCGGCGCAAGGCGCCGCGGCCGGGGCGCAACCCGCGCACCGGCGAGTCGATCCCGATCAAGGCCCGCAACGTCGTGACTTTTCACGCCAGTCACAAGTTGAAGTCAATCGTGCAAGGCGACACTCCAGCCGAAGGGGACTTCGAGTAGAGTCTAGCTTTCTTCACCGATCCCATTGATTTCTATGGAGAAAGCGCTCCCCGCGATTCCGGCCAAACGCTACTTCACCATCGGTGAGGTGAGCGATTTGTGCGGCGTCAAGCCGTACGTGCTGCGCTACTGGGAACAGGAGTTCACGCAACTCAAGCCCATGAAGCGGCGCGGCAACCGGCGCTACTACCAGCACCACGAAGTGCTGCTGATCCGGCGCATCCGCGAGTTGCTCTACGACCAGGGTTTCACCATCAGCGGTGCGCGCAACCGGCTCGCCGACGCTGCGTTGAGCATCAGGGCCGCTGCGCCGCCGGTCGAGAAAACCGAGTCCGAAGCCCACGCGTCGATCATCGAATCGGCAGCCGCGCTGCTGCTGATGCACCCCGATGCCGACCGCGCCGACGTGCCGGTGCCGGCACCCTGCGGCGAGTCGGAGGGCAGCCACATGGACGCGCGGCAGCTGCGCAAGGAACTGGTGTCGATCCGGGACCTGCTGAGCGCCTGAGGGCCAGCCGCGCACCGTATAATGCAAGGCTCAGTCGGGGCGTAGCGCAGCCTGGTAGCGCACTTGCATGGGGTGCAAGGGGTCGCGAGTTCGAATCCCGCCGCCCCGACCATTGGTAGAGACGATCGGGTCAGCTTCCGCAAGGAGCTGACCCGTTTTTTCTCAGGCCCAACGCCGACGCAGGCGATGCACCTGCCGCGCCCTCAGCGTTGCAGCAGGGCCAGCAGTTCTTGGCGCCGCTGCAGCAGCTGCCGGGAGAGCGCCTGCAGATCCTCGCCACAGCGGAGCAAGAGCGGCAGCAGCTCGTTCTCCTCTTGCGCGATGTGCAGCCGGACGTGCCGGCCCAGCACCGTGACGCGGGCGTCGAAGAGCGCGTCCGACCCCGTCAGGCCCTGGATCTCGCTCATCAGCGCATGGGCTGCCGCGTGTTCGATGGTCGCCACGTCGACCAGCCGGCTGCAGGCCACGGCGTTGCGCACGGCGGGGTAGACGATCTCGTCTTCGATGACGCTGTGCACTTCCAGCAGGGTGCAGATCTGCCACGCCAGTTCCTCGCGCCAGGCGGGCGGTGCGTCGGCGTCGAGCAAGGACTCGTGCTCGTCGAAGAGCTGCAGCAACTGCCGGTGGTCCGCCTGCAGCAGGTGGATGACGTCGGGACTCGCGGCAACGGGTTCGAAGCCGATATCGAGTTCGCCTTGCGTTTCGAGCATGCCTGGCTCCAGTGGATGCACCCTCAAGCGGGTCCGCAGGCAGGGCAAGTGGGTTGCCCGTCGTGGCACGACGGCCGTGGCATCGATGTAAAGCGCGTGCGCGACCCGCGTGGCCGGAAGCGGGCGTCGTCAAGTATCTATGAACATCCAAGTGGATGCTGATAGGATGGCCAATGCCCAGCCCACCCATCGTCGCGCGCACCGCTCCCAAACCGGCGGAACAGAAGCTCACCATCAACCTGGGCTGCGTCGACCTCGGGCAGATCGATCTGCTGGTGCACGAAGGTTTCTACGCCAACCGCAGCGACCTCATCCGCACGGCGATCCGCAACCAGTTGCTGCGGCACGCCTCGGCGGTGGAGCAGGCGGCCTCGCGCAAGTCGCTGGTGCTGGGCATCCAGCACTTCGGTGCCGAGCAGCTCAAGGCCGTCGTCGAGGCCGGAGAACGGCTGCAGATCCGCGTGCTCGGCCTGGCAACCATCGACGACGACGTCACGCCCGAACTGGCCCTGGCGGCGATCGAATCGGTCGTCGTGCTCGGTGCGCTGCAGGCCAGCCCGGCCGTCAAGGCCGCGCTGGCCAGCCGCATCCGCTGACGCCCATTCACCGACTTCTCACCCGGATGCCCCACAGGACACCATGACCCGACTCAATCACATCATGAACCGCATCTTGCAGCTGACGCGCAGCGGCCAGTTGAAGGACGCCACCGCGGCCATCCAGGCCGCGCTCGGCCGGGTGCCGGCCGCGGCGCCGGTCAGGCCCGACGCCGACGTCATCGACCTCGTGCTGCGCGAAGTGGCACCCCAGGCAAGCGCAGTCGCGGATGCGCCGGCGGCTGTTCCCGAAGCGCGCGAGACCGCTGCAGGCGAGACCGCAGCGGGCGCCGCGGCCTTCATCGCCGGCGAGCACACGTTCCAGGGCGTCCAGGGCGCCCGCCGGGCCTACAAGCTCTACGTTCCACCCGGCCATGAAGGCCGCTCGCTGCCGCTGCTGGTCATGCTGCACGGCTGCACGCAGGACCCCGACGACTTTGCCGCCGGCACGCGCATGAACGAGGCCGCCGCGAGCGACGGTTTCTTCGTGCTCTACCCGGCACAGAGCGCCGAACACAACGCGCAGCGCTGCTGGAACTGGTTCAAGCACAACCACCAGGGGCGCGACCGCGGCGAGCCGGCCCTGCTGGCCGGCATGACGCGCCAAGTGGTGGAGCGTTGGGGCATCGACCGCGAGCGCGTCTACGTCGCGGGCCTGTCGGCCGGCGGCGCGATGGCGGCGATCCTGGGCGACGCCTACCCCGATGTCTACGCCGCGGTGGGCGTGCACTCGGGGCTCGCCACCGGATCGGCGCGCGACGTGGCGTCGGCCTTCGCCGCCATGCAGGGCCGGGCCGCGCCGCGCGGGCGCAGCGGCGTGCGGCCGCCCACCATCGTGTTCCATGGCGACGAGGACCGCACGGTGCATCCGGTCAACGGCGAACACGTGCTCGCCGCCGGCGCCGCGGCAGCGGTGGTGGAGCAGGTGGCCGGCCACCAGGGCCGAGCCTTCACGCAGCACATCCACCGCGACGCCAGCGGCCGCGTGCAGGCCGAACACTGGGTGGTGCACGGCGCCGGCCATGCCTGGTCGGGCGGC
>JAYUPN010000023.1:0-14954 GCA_043760065.1 Rubrivivax sp. | reverse complement strand
GCTGCTTGCCCAGCGAGATGACGGTCTCGCGCACGTCGCCATCGCCCTGTTTCAGGCTCAGCTCGTCGATGCCCAGGTTGCGCATCAGCGCGTCGGTGGGCGCTTCGCCTTCGCCTGAAAGCAGTGCCACCGCGGCGCGCTGCAGCAGCGCGGTGTCGGTGCGGCCCAGGCCGTCGGTGGCGCGGCCGAGCACCAGCCACGACAGCTTGTCGGTGTCGCTCATGTCGGGGTCGGCGTACAGCCGCACGCGGGGCGTCAGCAGCGTGCCGCTGATCGACACGCCGACGCGCGTGTCGGTGTTGGGCCGCAGCGCCAGGATGTTCAGCCGCGGGTCGTCGGGCGGGCCGCCGAAGGCGACGATGCCGCGTTCGATGGCCAGCTTCTGGCCGTAGGCGGCGTAGGTGCCTTCCTGGGCGCTGATCGTGCCGCGCACGTCCAGCCGGCCGCCCGGGTTGGTGATGCGCACGCTGCCGCGCAATCCGGTATCCAGGCCGCGGCCGCGCACGCGCAGCTTCTGGCCCAGGTCGAGGTCCAGCGCGAGCGTGAAGTTGCTGCGCGCTGCGGCCGGACGGGCATCGGACTGCGTCTCTTCGCGTTCGCCGGCGCGGCGCACGGTGACGTCGTCGTCCAGCGACGGCGCGTCGCTGCGGCTGGCGTCGTAGTGGCCTTCGTCGAGCATGAAGCGGCCTTCGAGCCGGCCGCGCTCGCGGCTGAGCACCAGCTCGGCAGCCCCGCTGACGGTGGCCGAGCGGTCGACGCGGCCGATGACGCGGAAGCGCTCGGCCTTGACCTGCAGCGTGGCCTGCGGCACGGCGCCCAGCGTCGCGCCGCCGCTGAGCGTGAGCGTGCCGTCGCCGCCCTTGAGTGTGAAGCGTTCGATGCTCGCCTTGTCGCCTTCCAGCCGCGCCAGCACCTGGCCTTCGCTGACATTGACGCCCTGCAGCAGGTTGCGCACCGACAGCTTGTTGCCGCTGACTTCGCCGGTGTAGCGCGGCTCGGCGAAGCGGCCGCTCAGCGTTGCCGTGGTGCGCAATTCGCCGCCCAGCCGCCAGCCCGGCGGCACCCAAGCGCCCCAGATGCCGACGTCGGCGACGCGCGCCTGCAGCTCGCCCTGCACGGCGGCGTCGGCGTGCGGCCACAGACGCTCGGGCGTGGTCTGCACGCGCACGCTGCCGGTGATCTCGCCCAGGCTGCGGCCCTTGAACACCGGGTCGACGAGCCACACGCCGTCGTGTGCCGAGAGCTTGAGTTTCAGCTCGGTCAGGCCGAGCAGCTGCATGGCCTCGCCGTTGGTGATGTGCAGGTCGCCGCTGCTGCGCTCGAACACCAGGTCGGCGTCGAAACGTTCGGCGGCGCGGATGTCGACCCGCGCGGCGAGCCGGATGTCGCCGCCCCAGCCCATGCGCGGCTGCAGGCGGGCCAGCAGCGGCGCCAGCGCAAAGGGCTCGACGTCGGCGCGCAGGTTGAACTGCGGCCGCGCGCCGCGCCAGTCGCCCTTGACCTCGTCCCAGCGCAGCGCCATGTTGTCGGCCATCTGCACGCGGCCCGGGTCGGCCTGCAGGGTGAGCAGGCGGCCGCCGGCGTCGAACTGCAGCTCGGCCCGCAGGTCGCGCGCCTGCAGCCACAGCGAAGCCGGCGGCGCGTCGCCCGGGCTGCCGTCCCACGAGCCGACCAGCAGGCGATCGATGCGTGCGCGCCAGCTGCCGCCGCCGGCAGGGTCGGCGCGCCAGCTGCCCAGGGCCGACATCTGCGCCCGCGTGCCCGACTGCGCCAGCACGCCCAGCAGCTGCGCGGCGGCCTCGGGCGGTCGCAGCGGCAGCGCGCTGGCGACCTCGATGCGGTGTTCGGCCAGCGTGCCGCTGACCTCGGCGTTGAGGTGGTCGGCGCGCTGCTCGCCCCATTGCAGCCCCGCCAGCGACAGCTTCAGCGCCAGCGCGCGGTCGCCGCTGCCGTCCAGGCGCCACGTCGCCAGGCCGTCGGCGAGCGCCGCGCTGCCGGCCTTGAGCTGGCGCACGCGTGCGCTGCCTTCGGTCCGCAACGCGGGCCAGCGGCCTTCGGCGACCACTTCCAGGGTGGCGCTGCCCTGGGTCGGCACCCAGTTGGCCAGTGCCGGATGCAGCCGGGCCAGCGGTGCCAGGCCGGGCAAGCTGTCGGCGCTGAGCTCGGCGCGCCAGCGGTCGCCCTGGCCGCTGCTACCGGGGTCGCCGCGGCCGTCGACGCTGATGCGGTTGCCGCCCAGCGTGGCGTCGACGCGCAACAGCGCCGCCGCCGACGCCGCGGCCGGCGTCGCCGCGGCCGGCGTCGCCGCCGCGTAGCCGAGTTTGATGTCGGCGGCCAGCGGCACGCCGGCCAGCACCGAGTCGTGCACGCGCAGGTTGCCGTTGCCCGACAGGCGTTGCAACACCTCCAGCGCCGGCAACGACGCTGCGTTGCCGGGCAGGCGCAGGTCGAGCTGCCAGCCGGCCGACACGCGGTGCGGGCCCTGGCGCCAGGCGGTGCCGGTTTCGCCCGGCCACCAGGGCAGGGGGTCGAAGTCGACCAGGCTGCCGCTGGTCTCAAGCTTCCAGTCGGCCTTGCCGGCGCGCTGCAGCAGGCCGCGCAGCTCGGCCGTGGCGTTGCCCGAAATGGCGCGCAGCCGCGTCACCTCGAGCCGCTGGTCGTTGGCGGTGCCTTGCATCAGCAGCCGCACCGGCAGCGGCGAGCGCTCGAGCGAGCCGTCCAGGTCGACCTTCCAGTCCAGCGACGGGCCCGCGCCGGCAGCGGGCGCCTTGCCCGTCGGCGTCGGCAGGCCGCGCACCGTGGCGAGCAGCGGCCCCGACAGCACCATCGCCGCGGCGCGGCCGTCCAGGCGCTGCGGCGTGACGGCGTCGAGCCGCGAGTCCAGCTGCAGCTCCGAGCCGTTCCAGACCGCGCTGCCGCTGAAGCGGCCGGCGCGCTGGGCGGCATCGGCCAGCGTGATTTCGAAGCGGGGTGCGTCGAGGCGATCGGGCTTGTCGAGCGTGCCGCGCACCTCGGCCAGCACCTGCTGCACCGGCAGCCGGCGTTCGTTCCAGCGTCCGGGCAGGGCGTTGCGCAGTTCGATGGTGGCGGCCAGCGGTGCACCGGCGACGCGCGGCGCCAGCGTGGCGCTGCCGATCAGGCGCGTCTGCGGGGCGCGGGTGGCCAGCGCCGACAGGTCGAGCTCCTGCGTGTGCAGGCTCAGGGCCTCGAGCGGCCAGGCCTGCAGCGGGTTGAGCACGGCGCGCAGGTCCAGCGCCGGCGGCTCCTGGCCGGGACGCGGCACGCCGCGCAGCGTGGCCACCAGCTGCGGCCGCGGCAGCGTGCCGCCGGCCTGCACCACGGCGGCCCAGGCCGGCGCATCGGCGGCGCCCAACGGCCGCAACGTGCCTTGTGCCGACAGCGCCTGCGGCGCGGCGGTGGCGATGCGCGCCGCCAGCTGCACCTGCAGGCCCTGCCACGAGGCGCTGGCGCTGTCGACGCGGTGTTCGGCGCCGGCGCGGTTGTCGAGCACCAGCGACGTCACCGCCAGGTCGCGCAGCGGCGCCCACTGGTCGACCACCAGCTCGCTCACCCGACCCGCGTGCAGCCGGATGTCCAGCGGCAGCGCGATGCTGGCCGGTGCCGGAATCGGCCGCGGCCCGCGCGGGCCGGACTGCACGGTGACCTTGCGCGCGCTGAGCTGGTCGATGGCCAACCCAGCCCAGGCGCGGTCGTGCGGCTGGCGCGTCCACTGCACGCCGCTGGCCGACAGGCCTTCGATCGTCAGCGAGGCCTGGCCCTGGTTCCATTCGAAGCGCACCCGGTCGGCCTGCCAGCTGGGGCCCGCCAGCTTGCCGCGGAACCCTTCCACCTGCACCAGCGGCAGCCGCTGCACCAGCCACTGCGAACCCGACTCCTCCACCAGCCACCAGCGCACGAGCGCCGTGACGCCGCCGGCCAGCAGCAGCAGGCAGGCGATGACGAGGCCCAGCGGCAGCAGCAGCGACAGGCCGGTGCGCAGCGGCGCCGGCGCGGCGTGCGGATGTGTGTCGAGCGCTGCGGCCGGTGGCGGCGGGGGCGGTGTGTCGGGCTCGCTCATGGCCATCAGAACGCGATGCCGACGCTGAAGTGCAGGCGGCCCTTGCGCGTCTCGCTGCCGTAGGCCCAGTCCAGGCGCAAGGGGCCGACCGGGCTGCGCCAGCGCACGCCGAAGCCGGTGCCGTAGACCGGCTTGAGCGACCCCCAGCCGTCGGCGGCGTTGCCGGCGTCGAAGAACACCGCGCCCCACAGCGAGGGCATGCGGTCGATGAAAGGCCGCGCCAGTTCGACGCTGGCTGAGAACAGCGCGTTGCCGCTGCCGACGGCGCCGTCGACCAGCGGGCCCAGGCTGCGGTAGCTGTAGCCACGCACCGACTCGTCGCCGCCGGCACGCCACTTCAGCGACTCGGGCACCACCATGCGCGGCCCCAACTGCACATGGCCCAGCTCCAGCCGGGCCTGGCCGAACCAGGCACGGCCCAGCGGCCGGTACACCGTCAGGCGCCCGTACAGGCGGCCGAAGATGCCGCGGTCGGCGTCGGTGCCGCTGGACTGGCCGATGCCGAGCTGCAGCGCCAGTGTCTCGCCATCGGTGGGCAGCACGACGCTGTCGAGGTCGCGCCAGCCGCCGTAGAAGTTGAGCGACAGCGCCAGCGCGTTGTTGCGGTCGCCGGCGTTGGTGCGGCGCGACGAGCGCTCGGCTTCGGTGTAGAAGAGCCGCTCCAGCCGCTGCGTGTCCTGCGCCCGGCCCAGGCGCAGGCGCTGCGACAGCACGACGTCGGTGTCGGACACCAGGCGCTCGACGGCGCCGCCGGCGAGGTTGCGGTACAGCCGCTCGTTGGGCCGGCTGCTGATCTCGGCGTTCCAGGCCTGGCGCAGCTGACCGACCTCGATCTTGAGCTTGGACGAGGCCGGCAGGCCGAAGACGCGCCGGTACAAGTGCTCCACCGACGCGCGCGCGCCGGTGTTGGCGCTGTAGCCCAGGCCGAAGGTGTAGACCTGCAGCGGCGCCTCGCGCAGCCGCACCAGCACGGTGGCTTCGGCGGCTTGGGTGGGGTCGGGGTCGAGTGTCACGCTGGCGGTCTCGAAGAGGCCTGACTTCTGCAGCCGTTCCTGGAAGTCCAGCAGCAGGGTCTCGGTCACCGGCACGCCGAGTTGCGTGTACGCCAGGTTGCGCACGGTCTCGGCGTCCTGCGCGTTCAGGCCCTCGATCTGCAGCCCGCCCAGGCGGAACAGCGGCCCGCTGTCGACGACCAGGAACAGGCGCACCTCGTTGCGCTCGACGCTGACGTCGGCGCCAGTGCCGCTCCACACCGCGGTGGCGTAGCCGGCAGCGCGCAGGCGCGCCAGCGCGGCCGACTTGGCAGCACTCCAACCGGGGTTGCGGAAGTCCGCACCCACCGGCAGCGCCCAGGCGCGGCGCAGTTGCTGCAGCATCTCGGTGGCGTGGGGCTCGCCCCGGCTGGCGCCGCGCTCGAGTTCACCTTCGGCTTCGATCGTGACGCGCGAGATGCGGGCGCGCGGGCCGGGCACCACCCTCAGCCGCACAAGGTCGGGCTGGCCGGCGCCGCGGCCGGGGGCGCGCTCGATGCTGACTTCGGGCGTGAAGTAGCCCTCGGTCTGCAGCAACTCGCGCACCTGCAGCGGGCTGGCGTCGATCAGGCGCGCCCACTCGGTGTCGTCGACGTCTTCGCGTTCGATGCGGCCCAGGCGCACGAGGTCGAGGTGGCGCTCGAGCAGCGCCTGCAGCGGCGCCGGGGCTTCGATCTCGATCTTCACGCCCAGCGTCTGCGACTGCTGCTCGAACTCCTGCGGCGTGACGAGCGCAAAGGCTTCGGCAGGGGGCGCTGCCGCCGGGGCTTCGCCGCCCTTCAGGCTGGCGCAGCCGGCGAGCAAAGCGCCGGCCAGCAACGCGAGCAGACAGCGCGCCCGCACGGCCGTTGCCGCTGCGCGCGCAGCCCGGCCCAGCGCCAGGCCAGGCGCTGCCGCGTCACGCATCAAGGTCATTTGCTGAGCAGCCGCATCGCACCTTCGAGCCCGGCCAGCGTGAGCGGGAACATGCGATGGTTGAGCAGTTGCTGCACGATGGCGATGCTCTGCCGGTACTGCCAGACGCCCTGCGGTTCGGGGTTGATCCAGGCGTGCTTGGGGAAGGCGTGGGTCAGGCGCTGCACCCATTCGGCGCCGGGCTCTTCGTTGTTGTACTCGACGCTGCCGCCGGGCTGCAGGATCTCGTACGGGCTCATCGTCGCGTCGCCGACGAAGATCAGCTTGTAGTCGCGGTTGTACTTGCGGATCACGTCCCACGTGGCGTGTTTTTCGCTGAAGCGGCGCTTGTTGTTCTTCCACATGAAGTCGTAGACGCAGTTGTGGAAGTAATAGAACTCAAGGTGCTTGAATTCGGTCTTGGCGGCCGAGAAAAGTTCCTCGACGCGGTGGATGTGCTCGTCCATCGTGCCGCCGACATCCATCAGCAGCAGCACCTTCACCTTGTTGTGGCGCTCGGGCACCATCTTGATGTCCAGCATGCCGGCGTTGGCCGCCGTGCAGTGGATGGTGTCGTCCAGGTCCAGCTCGTCGGCGGCGCCCTCGCGCGCGAAGCGGCGCAGGCGGCGCAACGCGACCTTGATGTTGCGCGTGCCCAGTTCCTTGGTGTCGTCGTAGTCCTTGTAGGCGCGCTGGTCCCAGACCTTGACGGCGCTGCGGCCACGGCCCTTGTCCTGGCCGATGCGGATGCCCTGCGGGTTGTAGCCATAGGCGCCGAAGGGGCTGGTGCCGCCGGTGCCGATCATCTTGCTGCCGCCTTCGTGGCGCTCTTTCTGTTCCTCGAAACGCTTCTTCAGCGTCTCCATCAGCTCGTCCCAACCCATCTTCTGGATTGCCGCCTTGTCCTCGGCGCTGAGCTCGAGCTCCAGCGTCTTGCGCAGCCACTCCAGCGGCACGTCCTGCGTGAAGTCGGTGAGCAGCTCGACGCCCTTGAAGTAGGCGCCGAAAGCGCGGTCGAACTTGTCGAACTGCGTCTCGTCCTTGACCAGCGAGGTTCGGGCCAGGTAGTAAAAGTCGTCGACCGAAGGCCCGATCACGCCGGCCTGCAGCGCTTCGAGCAGCGTCAGGTACTCCTTGACCGAGACCTTCAGCTTGGCGGCGCGCAGGGTGTAGAAGAAGTTGATCAGCATGGCGCTCGTCCGAGGACCCAGTTCTGGCTATTCTCGCCGCGCTGAGCCGGTGCTGTTCAGCCGGCCGCCGTTGCGGTCTTTCGCGCTGGCTTGCTCGCCCCCTGCGTTGCGGCCTTGGCCGGCCCCGAGGCCTTGGGGCCGTGCGTGCGCAGCCAGTCGAAGAACTCGCCGTACCAGAGCTTGCTGTTGCGCGGCTTCAGGATCCAGTGGTTCTCGTCCGCGAACCACAGCAGCCGGGCGTCGACCTTCAGCGCCTTGAGCGTGTTGTAGTAGGCCAGGCCCTGCGCGTCGGGCACGCGGTAGTCGAGCGCGCCGTGGATCACGAGCGTGGGCGTGCGGAACTTGGCTGCGAAGGCATGCGGGCTCTGGCGCTCGATGCGCGCCATGTCGTCCCAGTACCAGGCGCCCAGTTCCAAGGCATGCCAGTACCAGGCGTCGTCGGCGAACATGCTCACCCAGTCGAAGCAGCCGGCGTGACAGATGTAGGCCTGGTAGCGGCCGGGTTTCGCGTGGCCGTTCATCCACGCCACCATGAAGCCGCCGTAGCTGCCGCCGCAGGCACTGATGCGCTGCTTGTCGACCCAGGGCTTCTTGCGCAGCCAGTCGGTGCCGGCTTCGATGTCCTGCAATTCGAGCTCACCCCAGCGGTGCGTGATGCTGTCCAGGAACGCATAGCCGAAACCCGACGAGCCGTGGTAGTTGACGCTGGCCACGACACAGCCCTGCGCCGCGAACAGTTGGGTGTTCCAACGGTAATGCCAGTTGTCGCCGGGGCCGGTGTGCGGGCCGCCGTGGATGTTGTGCATCACCGGGTACGACTTCTTCGCGTCGAAGCCGGGCGGGTAGACGAGCCACATCTGCACCGGGTCTTCGAGCGCGCCCTTGAGCCACACCTCCTCGACGCGGCCCATCTCCAGCGTGGCCATCAGCTCGTCGTTGAAGCTCTCGATGCGCTGCGGCTCGGCGCCCGGCAGGTGGGCGTGCATGCGGCCCGGGTGGCTGGCCGAATCGGCCACCGTGACCAGCGTACCGGCGGCCTTGTCGAAGCCGCTGACCCAGCCGCCGGCGACCAGCACCTCGGCGCGGCGGTCGGGCACGTCGAAGCGCCACAGGTGGTTGCGGCCCTTCTGCTCGGTGCAGAACAGCAGCGCCTGGCCGTCGGCTTCCCAGTGCAGTGGGGCGTGCACCTCGTGGTCCCACTCGGCGCTGACAACCTCGTGGCGGCCGCTGTCGCGCTGCCACAGCGCCAGCTGCGCCGGCATGGTGTGCTTGAGGCCGGCGTGGCTGGCGGTGAAGGCGATGCGCTCGCCATCGGGGCTGTAGCGCGGGGTGCCGAAGTCCCACGCCGGGTCGCGTGCGATGACCACTGTCCGGCCGCTGCGAAGCTCCATCTCGGCCAGCGCAAAGTGGTTGTCGCCGCGCTTGACCTCGGCCGGGTCGAAGGCGAAGACGATGCGCTTGCCGTCGGGCGAGATGTCGAAGCAGTCGGCGCCGGGGTCGGCGCGCGTCAGCTCGTAGGACGTGCCCTCGAAGAGGTCGCGCACCTTGCCGTGGGACTTGGCCGCGCCCTCCGGCGCCAGCTCGAGCAGGTGCAGGCGCGGCACGCGGCCCATCGGCAGGTTGCGGTCCCAGTGGCGGTACTGCGACTCGCTGGTGGCGTAGCCGGTCTCCTTGCGCTCGCTGAATTTCTTGTGCTCGGCGGCCTGCGCCTTGTTGCCCTTGAGCTGCGGCCAGACCCAGGACACAAAGACCAGTCGCTGGCCGTCGGGACACCAGCGGAAGGCCTCGACGCCGGTGGCGACCTCGGCGGCGCGGCGCGCCTCGCCGCCGTCAGGCGCGATCAGGTAGAGCTGGTTCTCCTTGTCCTTGAGACCTTCCTGCTCGCGCTTGGCGGTGAAGGCGATCAGCTCGCCGTGGTCGGCGCGCGGCGGGCTCCAGCGCGGCTGGCCGTCCTTGTCGCCGCAGGTCGTGAGCGCGCGCGGCGCGCCGCCCAGCGTCGACAGCAGCCACAGCGAGGACATCGACTTGTTGTCCGCCATCGAGTGACGCGTCACCGCGGCGACGGCCTGCGCGCCGTCGGGGCTCAGGCTCGGGCTGCCGATGCGCTGCAGCTGCCACAGCGCGTCGACGGTGAGGTTCTTCTTCTTGGCCATGCGAAAGACTCCAGGATGGGCGCCGGGGTGCGGCGCGGCTCAGGTCTGGCGCGGCTTCGTGAGCTGCCAGTCCAGGTGTGACTTGATCGCCGGCCATTCCGGCGCCGTGATGCTGTAGACCGCGGTGTCGCGCACCGTGCCGTCGGAGGACAGGGCATGCGCGCGCAACATGCCGTCGAGCTGCGCGCCCAGCCGTTCGATGGCGCGGCGGCTCTGGGTGTTGAGGCGGTGCGTGCGGAACTCCACCGCGATGCAGCCCAGCGCGTCGAAGGCATGCCCGAGCAACAGCCGCTTGCACTGCGTGTTCAGCGCCGAGCGCTGCGCGCTGCGCGCGGTCCAGGTGCTGCCGATCTCGACGCGCTTGTTCTTGGCGTCGATGTTCATGTAGGTCGTCATGCCGACGATGCGGCCGCCGGCGTCGTGCACCGTGAAGGGCAGCATCGAGCCGGCCGCCTGCAGCTGCAGGCGGCGCTGGATCTCGGCGGCCATGCCGTCGGGCGAGGGCACGGCCGTGTACCACAGGCGCCAGAGCTCGCCGTCGCGCGTGGCCTCGCACAGCGCGTCGTGGTGCGCGGCTTGCAGCGGCACGAGCCGCGCGTGCAGACCGGTCAACGTGACCAGGTCGGGCCAGGACATCGGCGCGCCCCGGCCGCTCAGCGGTTGTGGCGTTGCATGAAGACGAGCTTCTCGAACAGCGTCACGTCCTGCTCGTTCTTCAGCAGCGCGCCCACCAGCGGCGGGATCGCGACCTTGTCGTCCTTGCTCTGCAGTGCTTCGAGCGGAATGTCCTCGGCCACCAGCAGCTTGAGCCAGTCCAGCAGCTCGCTGGTGCTGGGCTTCTTCTTCAGGCCGGGCAGGTTGCGGATGTCGTAGAAGGTCTTCAGCGCCAGGCCCAGCAGTTCCTTCTTCAGCCCCGGGAAGTGCACGTCGACGATCGCGCGCATGGTGTCGGCGTCGGGGAACTTGATGTAGTGGAAGAAGCAGCGGCGCAAAAAGGCGTCGGGCAGTTCCTTCTCGTTGTTGCTGGTGATGAAGACCACCGGGCGGTGGCGCGCCTGGACCAGTTCGCGCGTCTCGTAGACGTAGAACTCCATGCGGTCGATCTCGCGCAGCAGGTCGTTGGGGAACTCGATGTCGGCCTTGTCGATCTCGTCGATCAGCAGTGCCACCGGCTGCTCGGCCGTGAAGGCCTGCCAGAGCACACCCTTGACGATGTAGTTGTGGATGTTCTTGACCTTCTCCCCGCCTTCGACACCCGCGAGCTGGCTGTCCCGCAACCGGCTGACGGCGTCGTACTCGTACAGCCCCTGCTGCGCCTTGGTCGTGCTCTTGATGTGCCACTGCAAGAGCGGCATGTCCAGCGCGCTGGCCACTTCCTCGGCCAGCATCGTCTTGCCGGTGCCGGGTTCGCCCTTGACGAGCAGCGGCCGCTTCAGCGTCACGGCGGCGTTGACGGCCAGCATCAGGTCGGGGGTGGCAACGTACTGGTCGGAGCCTTGGAATTTCATGGGCAGCCATGCGGGCGATGGTGCCCGTCGCAAGAGGGTGTGAAGAGGGTCTCGAACCAGTATAAGGGCCGCCTATAATCGCCTGCTGTCCCCGCTGCGACCCCCTGCATTCACACCCCACGCCGATGATGAGCAAAGCGACCTCCTTCCTGCTGGCACCCGTGCTGGTATTTGCCGGTGCCCTGTCCACCGCCCAGGCCCAAGACGCTGCGGCGGGCGAAAAGAAGGCGGCGATGTGCATCGGCTGCCACGGCATCCAGGGCTACCAGGCCAGCTTCCCCGAGATCCACAAGGTGCCGATGATCTCGGGCCAGGGCGCCAAGTACATCGTCGCCGCACTCACCGCCTACAAGAAGGGCGAGCGCAAGCACCCGACGATGAAGGGCATCGCCGCGTCGCTGACCGACGCCGACATGGCCGACCTCGCGGCCTACTACGAAAAGCACGGCGCATCGTCGGTGAAGACCGTGGCCGAGACGCCGGCCGTGGCGCCGTCGCCGGCCGTCGCGGCGCTGCTCGCCAAGGGCGCCTGCGTGTCGTGCCACGGCGCCAACTTCAGCAAGCCCATCGACGGCAGCTACCCCAAGCTGGGCGGGCAGCATGCCGACTACCTGCTCGTCGCTTTGCGCGCCTACGGCATCGAAGGCAACCCGCAGGTCGGCCGCGGCAACGCCATCATGAGCGGCCAGGTCAAGCAGTTCAAGCGCGACGAACTCAAGGCGATGGCGGACTACATCAGCTCGCTGCCGGGCGAATTGCGCACCGTGCCGCAGAACAAGTTCCGCTGACCGGGCCCTGCCCGACAACGGCCGCCGTGCGCTGCACCGCGGCCGTTTTTCATGCGCCGGGCGGCTGAGCGGCGCTGCGCAGCTGCGGCTGCCACAGCCCGGTGGCCAGCGCGGTGCCGATCAGGATCACCGCACAGCCCGCCAACATGCCGCCGGTGGGCCGCTCGCCCAGCAGCAGCCAGCCCCACAGCAAGGCGAAGGCCGGGATCAGGAACGTCACCGACATCGCCTGCGCCGCGCCGACGTTGGCGATGAGCCTGAAGTACAGCACGTAGGCCCACCCGGTGCAGGCCAGCGCCAGCGCCGTCGCGGCCAGCCAGGCATCGGCCCCCGGCGTCACCGCGGGCCACCACCACCAGGCCGGCAGCGCGAGGGCCAGGCTGGCCGCAAGCTGGCTGCCGGCGGCCACCGCCAGCGGCGGCACGCCCGCCAGATGTCGGCGCGACAGGTTGCCGGCGATGCCGTAGAGCACGGCGGCCAGCAGGCAGGCGCCGATGCCCAGCGCCGCACTGACGCCATGCGCGCCGGGCTTGAAGTCGGCCTGGCCCCAGCTCAAGCCTGCGACACCCAGCACGCCGATGGCCAGCCCCAGCCAGCGCCAGCGGTCCAGCCGCTCGCCCAGCCACAGCCAGGCCACGAGCGCGCCCCAGATCGAGGCCGTGGCGTTGAAGACCGCCATCAGCGCCGTCGTCAACGCCAGCGCGGCCATCGCGAACAGCAGGAACGGCAGCGCCGAGTTGACGATGCCCACCGCCGCGATGGCGCGACCGTGCGTGCGCAGCGCGCCGAACTGGCCGCGCGCGGCCAGCAGCGGCAGCAGCAGCGCGGCGCCCGTGACGCGCACGAAGACCAGCGCCACCGGGCCGAATTCGATCGCGCCCATGCGCATGAACAGGAACGAGCCGCCCCACAGCGCGGCCAGCAGCAGCAGGTCGGCGAGGTCGCGCCGCTTCATGCGGCGGCCGCGCCTTCCAGCTGCAGCAGCGCCTGCTTGCGCGGCAGCCCGCCGGCATAACCGGTGAGTGACCCGTCACGGCCGACAACACGGTGGCAGGGCACGATCACCGACAGCGGGTTGCGCCCCACCGCCGCGCCCACCGCGCGCGCGGCTGCGGGCAGCCCCAGCTCCTGCGCGATGGCGCCGTAGGTGTGCAGCCGGCCGCGGTGGATGCGGCGCAGCGCCAGCCAGACGCGGTGCTGGAACGCGGTGCCCTGCGGGTCCAGCGCGACGTCGAAGCCCTGGCGCGTGCCGGCAAAGTATTCGGCCAGCTCGTGCGCGGCCTGCACCAGCACCGGGTGCGCGGCGTCGACCGGCGCTTGCAGCTCGCCCGGGTGGTGCGACTGGGCATCGAACCAGGCACCGGCCAGGCCGCGTGCCGTGGCGGCCAGCGTCATCGGGCCGAGCGGGGTGTGGATGCGGCACTGCGCGTCGAAGGTGGTGTTCATGCGGGGGTCTCCAGTTCCTGCCACAGCCGCATCACGGCATAGGCGCGCCACGGCCGCCAGGGTTCGGCGAGCGTGGTGATGTGCTTGGCGTTGCGGGCCAGCGTCCGGCCCAGGGCGGGCACGGCCGCTTCGAGCGCGTTCATGAGGCCGATGTCGCTGGCCGGCCAGGCGTCGGGCCAGGCCAGCGAACGCATCGCGATGACCTGCGCCGTCCACTCGCCGATGCCGGGCAGGGCGCGCAGGGCGTCGAGCGTGGCTTCGATCGGTGCGCCGCGGTGCAATGCCAGATCGCCGTTGGCGACCGCGCCAGCCAGCGCCTGCATCGCCTTCACGCGCTGAGGCACGATACCGAGCTTGCCGATGACCTCGGGGTCGGCCGCGGCAATCGCCTCGGCGTTCGGAAAGACATGCGTCAAGGCGGGCCACGGCGTTTCGATCGGCATGCCGAAGCGGCCCACCAGCCGCTGCACCAGCGTGCGCGCCGCCTTCACCGTGACCTGCTGGCCCAGGATCACGCGCAGCGCGCCCTCGAAGCCGTCCAGCGCGCCGGGCAGCCGCGTGCCCGGCCGCAGCGGCACCGGCAGCAGCGCGAGCACGGGGTCGATGCGCGCCGGGTCGGCGTCGAGGTCCAGGCCCTGGCGCACACGCTGCATGACCTCGCCCAGCACCGGCATCAGGCTCGGCGAGGCTTCGACATGCACCTCGTGCTTGTCGGGCACGAAGCGGCAGCTCAGCCAGCCGGCGAGCGGCGCGCCGCGGTGCGTCCAGGCCACGGTGCGGCGCAGCGTCAGGCCGTCGACGTGTTCCACGCCCAGCACCTGGCGGCGCTCGAAAAAGCCGAGCACGGCCGCCACGTCGTAGGGCGGCCGGTAGGCCAGGCGCAGCGCCATGTCGGCACGCGCCGTCGCGCCCTCGCGGCGCAGCTGCGTCGGGTTGAAGCGGTAGCGCTCGGCGAAGGCGGCGTTGAAGCGGCGCAGGCTGTCGAAGCCGCTGGCCAGCGCCACCTGCGTCACCGGCTGCGTCGTGTCGGTCAGCAGCTGCTTGGCCAGCAGCAGGCGCTGCGTGCTCAGATAGTCGTGCGGCGAAACGCCGTGCGCGGCCAGAAAGATGCGGCGCAGGTGGCGGTCGGTGATGCCCAGTTTCGCCGCGAGGGTCGGCAGCGCCAGCGACTCGCCCGCGTGCACGGCGTGCTCGATCCAGCGCGCGGCGGTGTCGGCCAGCGTGCGTGAGGAGTCCATCTGCGACAGGCCAGGCGCGATCTCGGGCCGGCACTTCATGCACGGCCGGAAGGCTGCGGCCTCGGCCTGCGCGCGGGTGTCGAAGAAGCGGCAGTTCTCGCGCCGCGGCGTGCGCACGCGGCACACCGGGCGGCAGTAGACGCCGGTGGAGGTGACGCCGACGAACAGCCGCCCGTCGAAGCGCGCATCGCGGGCTTTGACGGCAAGGTAGGCAGCGTCTGCATCGAGGACCATGCGGCCGATGATAGGTGTCGGGCCGGCGCCGGCTGGCCGTTTTCGGACCTGTCGTTCGGCCTTTAGCATCGCTGCGGCAGCATCAACGGGAGACAGCATGGGCGAGCGCAGGGTGTGTGTGGTCAGCGGTTCTTCGTCGGGCATCGGCGCGGCCACCGTGCGGCGCTTTGCGCGCGAGGGCTGGGATGTCGTCGTCAACTTCTCGCGCAGCCGCGAGCCCGCCGATGCCGTCGCCGCCGAATGCCGGGCCCTCGGTGCGGCGGCGCTCGTCGTGCAGGCCGATGTCGCGCTGGACGCCGATGCGCGGCGGCTGGCCGACGAGACGCGGCAGCACTTCGGCCGCGCCGATGTGCTCGTCAACAACGCCGGCACGACCAAGTTCGTGGCGCTGAAG
>JAYUPN010000022.1:0-5341 GCA_043760065.1 Rubrivivax sp. | reverse complement strand
CCCGAACGCGGGCGACTTCAAGCGCACCGTCGTCGGCGAACGCTCGGTCATCATGGTCCGTGACAAGGACGCTGCGATCCATGTCGTCGAAAACGCCTGTGCGCACCGCGGCATGGCGTTCTGCCGTGCGCGCGACGGCAACGTCCAGGGCTTCACCTGCCGGTACCACCAGTGGAACTACACCTTGTCGGGCGACCTGCAGGGCGTGCCCTTCCGGCGTGGGGTCAAGCAGGACGGCAAGGTCAACGGCGGCATGCCGGCGGACTTCAAGACAGCCGACCACGGGCTGACGAAGCTGAAGGTCGCGAGCCGCGGCGGCGTGGTGTTCGCGTCGTTCGACCATGGTGTCGAGTCGCTCGAGGACTACCTGGGCCCGACGATCCTCCACTACTTCGATCGCCTGTTCAACGGCCGCAAGCTGAAGATCCTCGGCTACAACCGGCAGCGCATTCCGGGCAACTGGAAGCTGATGCAGGAGAACATCAAGGACCCGTACCACCCGGGCCTGCTGCACACCTGGTTCGTCACCTTCGGGCTCTGGCGCGCCGACAACAAGTCGCAGCTGCGCATGGACGACAAGCACCGCCACGCGGCGATGATCTCGACACGCGGCACGGCCGGCAAGTCCGAGCAGATGTCGCAGGTCACGCAGGTGTCGAGCTTCAAGGAGAGCATGCAGCTCCACGATCCGAGCTTCCTCGACATCGCGCCGGAGCCCTGGTGGGGCGGCCCGACCGCAGTGATGACGACAATCTTCCCCAGCGTCATCCTGCAGCAGCAGGTCAACAGCGTCTCGACGCGCCACATCCAGCCCACCGGGCACGGCAGCTTCGACTTTGTCTGGACGCACTTCGGCTTCGACGACGACAGCGAGGAGATGACGCAACGGCGCCTGCGCCAGGCCAACCTGTTCGGCCCGGCCGGCTTCGTCTCGGCCGACGACGGCGAGGTCATCGAGTTCTCGCAGCAGGCCTTCGAGAGCAAGCCCTTCCACCGCACCTTGGCCGAACTCGGCGGCCGCGAGGTGGAGAACACCGAGCACATGGTCACCGAGACGCTGATCCGCGGCATGTACCGCTACTGGCGCGAAGTGATGGCAGCGTGATCGAGGCCCGAGCCATGACAACACAGCTCAACTTCGAAGACTGGCTGGCACTCACGCAGCTCTACGCGGACTACGCAAGCGCCGTCGACTCCGGCAACTGGGACCTCTGGCCCGAGTTCTTCACCGACGATTGCGTCTACCGGCTGCAGCCGCGCGAGAACCATGAACGCGGCTTCCCGCTGGCGACGCTGTCCTTCACGAGCAAGGGCATGCTGAAGGACCGCGTCTACGGCATCCAGGAGACGCTGTTCCACGACCCTTACTACCAGCGGCACATCGTCGGCTCGCCGGTGATCCGCGAGGCCGCACAGGGGCGCTGGCGCTGCGAGGCCAACTACGCGGTGTTTCGCACCAAGCTGTCCGATGCCTCGACCGTGTTCAACGTCGGCCGCACCCTCGACGTCGTGGTGCGCACACCGGCAGGACTGAAGTTCGCATCGCGCGAGTGCATCTACGACTCCGAGATGATTCCCAATTCCATCATCTATCCGATCTGAGGCCATCATGAGCAGCACGAACTGGGTCGACGCGCTGGCGGCCGACGAACTGCCCACCGACGATGTCCTGGGCCTCGCGGTGGCGGGTTGCGACATCGCGATCTACACCGTGGGCGACGCGGTCTACGCCACCGACAACATCTGCACCCACGGCCAGGCACGCTTGTGCGACGGTTTCCTGGACGGCCACGAGATCGAATGCCCGCTGCACCAGGGCAAGTTCGACGTCCGTGATGGCAAGCCGCTGTGCGATCCGGTCGTCGAGGCGCTGCGCAGTTATCCGGTCAAGGTCGAGGGCGGCAGGGTGTACCTGCAGATCGACTGACAGCCGGGGGCCATCCGGCGCGCGGCCAAGCGCCTCCACCGGCGCGGCAGGTCCGGCGCACGTTCAGATCGACCGACTTCATCGAACGGAAAGCGGCGGGCCCAGGGAGTTGGCGGTGGACGAGCCGACGCCCCCGCAAGGGCTCAGGGCATCGGATCGAAGCTGGCTTGAACCTCGTCCAACAGGCGCCGCAGATCGTCCACTTCGAACGGCTTCATCAGCGCACGCACCCGCGGTCCGAACTGATGCAGTCTGTCTTCCATCGGGTGGCCCGAGTGGAAGACCAGCCAGCAGCGCGGAGACCGCGACAGGATGCGGCGCGCCAGCTCGACACCCGACATGCCGGGCAGGCTGACGTCGGTCACGACGAGGTCGAAGGTGCGCGCTGTGAACGCCGTTTCTGCCGCCTCGCCACTGGCGCAGGCAACGACGTCGAGTCCTTCCTCTTCCAGCAGCCAGGTGAGTTGCTCCCGCACGTACTCGTTGTCTTCGACCAGCAGCGTGCGCACGGGCCCGCGCGCGGCTGGCAATGGCGCGGCCAGCGGTTTGTGCTGCGGCTGCGGGTTGCTGTCGTTCGCTGACTGCAACAGCCGGCGCACCGTCAAGGTCAGCGCGCTCGGTGAAGCCGGTTTGAACAGGTAGGCCTGGAAACCATTGTCCAAGGCGCGGTCCCGATCCTCGGGCCGGCTGAACGCGGTGATGGCGGCCGCCGGCAACTGCGCGGCGCTCAGCCCGAGCTGGGTTCGAACGCTGTGGATCAGCGCAAATCCATCGCTCCCGGGCATCCCCAGGTCGGTCAACAGGACGTCGAATGACCCGCGATGCAGGCATTCGAGCGCCTGATCGGCGGAACTCGCCGTTGTCACGATGGCGCCGCAATCGACGAGCATGCGGCGCTGCAGGTCCAGCAACTCGAGGTGGTCATCGACGAGCAGAATTTCGACACCGTCCAGCTCGAGCTGCGTGGCGCAAGGCTCACGGGCCTCGCCTTCGTCCAGATCTTCGTCGAATGGCAACATGCGCGAGAGCAGACCTTGCGCCGCCGCGCTGTCAGCGAGCGGAAGGCGGACGCGGAAGCTGGCCCCTCGGCCCTTGCCGTCGCTCCATGCCGTGACGCTGCCGGCGTGCAGCTCGGCCAGATTCTTGACGATGGAAAGCCCGAGGCCCAGGCCGCCATGGTCGCGCGCATCGGCGCTGTCCGCCTGGCTGAAGCGTTCAAACAGGTGGGGAACGAATTCAGGCGAGATGCCGACGCCGCTGTCGACCACGACCAACTCCGCGTGCCCGTCCTGCGCAGCCGTGGTCACCGTGACCTTGCCTCCAGCGGGCGTGAACTTGAGGGCGTTGATGAGCAGGTTCGACGCGATCTGCTGCAGTCGCAGCCTGTCGCCGACGATGTCCGTCGACTGCTCGTCGGCGAGATTCAACTCAAGCGTCACGCCCTTGTCTTGCGCCACCGGCCGGACGGCGTCGACGGCGCTTCGGGCGACCTCGCAGAGCGCCAGGCGCCCGAAGCTCATCCTCAGCTTGCCCGAGACGATGCGGCTCACGTCGAGGAGGTCGTTGACGAGCCTGGTCTGTGCACGCGCGCTGCTGGCGATGGCGTCGATGCCTCTTTGCAGCATGGCCGGGTCGAAGTTCGAACGCTGCAGGACGCTCGACCAGCCGAGAATCGCCGCCAGCGGTGTGCGCAACTCGTGGCCGAGCGATGCCAGGAAATGGTCCTTGGCCCGCGCCACGCGTTCACCTTCGGTCCTCGCCGCATGCTCCGCGGACAGCAGGTGCTCGCGCCGGGTCTCGACCTCGCGCCGATCGGTGACGTCGTGAAAGTACACGGACAGGCTCTGGTCGGACGGATAGGCGCGGAACTCGAGCCAGCGGCTGACCGGCTTCGGGTAGAAGAGCTCGAACGACACCGCCTGCCGGCTCAGCATCGCCCTGCGACAGGAGGCCTCGAAGGTCTCGGCGACAGTGGAAGGAAACAGGTCGCGAGCCGGTCTGCCCAGCAGATCGTCGACCCGCTTGCCCAGCAGGGTGGCGCCTTGCTCGTTGCAGTAGGTCAGGCGCCGCTCCTGATCCAGCATGAGCAGCCCGTCGGTGATGCTGTTCATGATGATCTGCAGCTTGCGGTCGGCCTGGCGCAACGCCTCGGTGCGCTCGATCACGCGCTGCTCCAGCGTTTCGTTCAGGTCGCGCAGTTGCTCCTCTGCGCGACGCCGCTCGAGCACTTCGCCCATCAACGCCACGTTGGCCTGTGCGATGGCGCGGTTCTTTCGATGCAGGTCCGCGAACACGGCCACCTTCGAGCGCAGCACGGCCGGGCTGACGGGTTTGTTCAGGTAGTCCACCGCGCCGCTGCCATAACCTTCCAGCGCGTGGCTGTCCTTGTCGTAGTAGGCGGTCAGGAAGATGATCGGCACGGTCGAGGTCTTCTTGCGGTCCTTGATGACCGAGGCCAACTCGAAGCCGGTCATGTCGGGCAGCCGCACGTCCAGGATGAGGACGGCGAACTCCTCTTCTTCCATCAGCGCGAGCAGGGCCTGCGCACCCGACGCGGCGCGGATGAGGCGGTAGCCGGGATCGTCGAGCACGGTTTCAAGCACCACCAGATTGGCCGGCTCGTCGTCGACGATGAGGATGTTGATCGACATCGACTCGAACCCGGCCAGCACGGTGGGCGGTGGCGCGGCCGACGTTGCCGAAGCTGCGGCCAGTCGTGCGTTGCTCGCCGGCGCGCCAGCGATCTGGCTGAAGGTGTTCACCGGAACAACCAAACCCGCATCAGCGACAGCAGCTGCGCCGTGTTCACCGGCTTGGCGATGTAGTCACTGGCCCCGGCTTCCAGGCATTTTTCGCGGTCCCCCTTCATGGCTTTCGCGGTCAACGCCAGGATCGGCAGGTGACGGAACTCGGGCTCGGCGCGGATCTGCCGCATCGTCTCGTAGCCGTCCATGTCCGGCATCATGATGTCCATCAGCACCAGGCTGAGGTCGGAGGTCTTCTTGATCAACTCGATCGCTTTGCGCCCGCTGGTCGCGCTGATGACCTTCATGTCCTGGTTCTCGAGCAGCGACGTCAGCGCAAAGATGTTGCGCGCATCGTCGTCGACGATCAACACCTTGCGTCCGTTCAACGCCTCGTTCGAGCCGTGCAGCCGCTGCAGCAGCGCCTGCTTGTCGGCGGGCAGTTCGGTGATGATGCGATGCAGGAACAGCGCGGTTTCATCGAGCAGCCGCTCGGGGGACTGCACGTCCTTGAGAATGATGCTCTTGGCCATCTGCTTGAGCTTCGTGTGCTCGAGCGCGCTCAGGTCCTTGCCGGTGTAGACCACCACCGGCACCTCGGCCGCCAAGGGTTCGGCCTGCAGCAGTTCCAGCAACTTGAAACCGCTCATGTCGGGCAACCGCAGGTCGA
>JAYUPN010000021.1:0-5378 GCA_043760065.1 Rubrivivax sp. | reverse complement strand
GCCGGGCCGGTGATGAAGGTGCCGTGTTCGACCACGCGCACGCCTGCGAGTACCTTTGCCATGTGCCTTGTCCTCAGCCTCTCACAGCGCCGTCTTGGGCGTGAAGCCGGGCGGCAGCTCGCCGGTGTAGCGCTGCTCGCGCGTGGCCTGGTACGACAGCGCAAAGCCGATCGGCCGGCCGAGTTCTTCGGTCAGGTGCCCGATGAGGCCGGCGCAGCGCGCCAGCATCGGCACGCCCTTGAGCGCATCCGCGGGGAAGCCGACGTCGAGCAGCACGGCGGGGATCGCCGCCGACACGTTCAGGCGCAGCCCGCGGCCGGTGATCGCCGGCAGCACGCGCTCGATCGCTTCGGCGATGTGCACGAAGTGCATCGACGCGCCGGCTTCGGCAGCGACGGCGAACAGGCGCGCCACGCGCGGGTCGCGCGCCTTGTGCTGCGGATGGCCGTAGCCGGGAATCGCCTGCTTGCGGTCATGCAGCTCGCGCACGACGTCGCGGGCGGCTTCTTCGAGCGACAGTGCCTTGTCCTTGGCCAGCGCGTCGACGCGAAGGAACAGCCGCCCTGCGGTCTCGGAGGCGCCCAGGATCACCGAGCCGCAGCCCAGGATGCCTGCCGCCACCGCACCCTGGATGGCGTCGGGCGCGGCGGCCAGCGTCATGCGCGCGGCCTGCACGCTGGGCACCAGGCCGTGTTCGGCGATGGCCACCAGCGTCGCGTCCAGCACCCGGCTGGCCACGGCATCGGGCCGGCGGCCGGTGACCAGGAAGTGGAAGTAGTCGACGAAGCCGAGCTTGCCGATCAGGTCTTCGCACAGGTCGGCGCCGCGCACGACGATGGTCTCTTCGTCGTAGGTGCAGATCGCGGACTCGGGGACGGTGGCTTTGCCGATCTTCATGGGGAGGTGTCCGTTTCTGTCAGGTTCACACGCTCACACCCTCACGCTGCCGGCGCGAGGTGGATGTCGTGCTGCATGGTGTGGAACGGCCGCTCGAGCACGCGGCCGTCCGGGGCCTTGCCCGGCGCGTGTTGCGTGAAAGGCACGATCAGGCTGTCGCGCACGCCGAACACGGCGTCGCTGTCGAGGAACGGGCTGTCGGCAGGAAAGAGGTGCGTCGTCAGCGGCACGAAGCCGTCGCGGTAGACCATCAGGTGGATGTGGCCGGGGCGGTTGGGGTGGCGGCCCATGCGGCGCAGCATGTCGCCCACCGGGCCGTCGTCGGGCACCGGGTAGAAGGTCGGCTTGATCGACCAGAAGCGGTAGCCGCCTTCGGCGTCGGTGAGGAAACGCGCGCGCAGCCGCATGCCGGCTTCTGCGCCCAGCTGCATGTCGTAGACGCCGTCGCCGTCGCCCGACCAGACGTCGACGCAGCAGTCCGCGATCGGCCGGCCGTGGGTGTCGGTGACGCGGCCGCTGTAGTAGGTGGGCTCGCCAGGCATGCCCTGCCCGATGTCACTGCCCAGCGGCAGCGCCGGCGAGCCCTGCCAGTAGAAGGGGCCTTGCACCGTGGCCTCGGTGGGCGCCGCGGTGGCGGCCGGGTCGACCAGGGCGGCGGCCGAGCGGCGCTGCTGCTCGAGCTGCACCACCAGCATCGACAGCCCCAGCGTGTCCGACAGCAGGATGAACTCCTGCCGCCTTTCGTCGCAGGTCTGGCCGACCCGGGTCAGGAACTGCAGCGCCGCCATCCACTCGTCGGGCTTCAGATCGACCTCGCGCGCCAGCGCGTGGACGTGGCGGATGACGGCCGTCAGCACCTGCTTGAAGCGCGGATCGGTGCTGTCCTGGATGCGGTCCAGGACGGCCTGGGTGATGTCGTGGGTCTGGTGCTGGGTCATGGTGCTCTCCGCGCGGTCGGGTGGGCGGGTGGCGGGTCAGGGCGCGCGGAACAGATTCTGCGCAATGCCGGCGGCGGCGAACAGGTGGTCGCGCGAGGCCTCCAGTTCGCGCCGCAGCCGGGGCAGGTTGACGTTTTTCATGCGGCCCTTCCACTTGCGCACCTGGCCGGCGACGATGACGGTCTCGACGTTGGAGCGCTCCATCAACGACACCACCGCGCCCGGCGCGTGGTTGAGCGGCGCGACGTTGATCGCCTCGGCGTCGAGGATGATGATGTCGGCCTCCTTGCCCGGGCTCAACGAGCCGACCTTGCGGTCGAGCTTGAGGTCGCGCGCGCCGTTCATCGTCGCCCACTGCAGCGCGTCGCGGGCGGTCGCCAGCGCCACCCCCGCCGTGGCCGGCATGCTGGGTTCGCCCAGCTTGTTGGCGTTGACGAACATGCGCTGCAGCGCCATCGCCGTGCGCATCTGGGTGAAGAGGTCGGCGGTCAGCGTGCACTCGACGTCGGTCGACAGCGAGGGCCGGATGCCCAGCTGCTGGGCCTTGATGATCGGCGGCGTGCCGTGCGCCATGTTCATCTCGATGGGCACCGCCAGCGACACCCCGGCGCCGGCATCGCGGACCTTCTGCCACGCAAAGTCGGACATCCCGGTCATGTGCATGAACAGGTTGTCGGCTCCGAAGGCGTTGGCCGCGGCCAGCGCGTCGAAGGTCGGCTTCATGCCGAAGGTGCCGACGATGTGGGCCACGACCTGGATGCCCAGTTCGCGCCCGATCGCCCACGCGGTCTCGTAGCCGGGCAGATAGATCTCGCCGCCCATCGACATCGACAGCAACTGGTCGCTGGAGCTGAAGTGCTCGCGCTTGATGCGGCGCGCGTCGGTCGGGTACTGGTTGCCGGCCACGCCGCCGGCGCTCTCGAAGTAGCCGAACACGGCGCGACGGCCCGAGTCGCGCAGCGCCTTGATCGAGGCCTCGCTGTGCTGCGGCGAGTGGTGGATCTGCGAGATGTCGTGCACCGTCGTCACGCCGGCGTCGAGCTGGCTGAGCGAGCCGAACAGCGTGCTGATGTAGACGTCGTGCGGGCGGTACACGGGCGCGAAGGTCAGCAGGATCTTCTGGAAGTAGTTCTGCGTGATGCCCGCGTCGAGGCCGTCGAACAGCAGGCCGTCGGCCAGAAAGCTGCGCAGCGCGGTCTCGAACAGGTGGTGGTGGGTGTCGATGAAGCCGGGCATCACGATGCGGCCGCGTGCGTCGATCACGGCAGCACCGCCTGCGCTCAGGTTGGGGCCGACGGCGATGATCTTCTTGCCGTCGACGAGCACGTCGGCGCGGGCGAAGTCGCCCACCGCGGGGTCCATCGACATCACGGCGCCGCCGCGAATCAGGTAGCGGCGGCCATGCCGGCCGCTGTCCTGGGGCTCTTCATCGTCGTCGCCGGCGGCGGCGGCCGGCGCCGCAAAGAGACTCATGGCGCCGGCAGCGATGCTGCTTGCCCCCGCGGCCTTGAGGAAGCCGCGACGCGGATTCCAGTGGTTCTGCGGGCGGCCTGCTTCACACAACGTGCACATGGGGTTTGTCTCCAGCGGTCAGTGGTTTGTCGGACGGGGGAACTTCGTAGTCGACCTGGTGGCGTGCCGTGCGCAGGCCGGCGAGCGCGCTCTTCACGCGCAGGTGCTCGGGGTGCTCGGCATAGGCCGCCAGGGCGAGGCGGGACTCGAACTCGGTGTAGAGCACGACATCGCAGGCGTAGTCGACACGGCTGTCGTCGACGCCGATCTCCAGGTGCAGCAAGCCCGGCACGCGACCGCGCAGCGACTCGAACTCGGACTTCAGCAACGCGATATTGCGCTCGCGAGACGCGGCGTCTTCGCCGCGCACGTTCCACATCACGATGTGCTTGACCATGGCGGTGGGCTCAGGGCTCAGGGCTTAGGGCGCAGGCGCGAAGCCGGCCTGTTGCGGCCGCATGCGCTGGCGTAACCCGGCGCTGTGTGGCTTGTCGAGCAGGCGCAGCACGAAGATCATTTCAGTACCGCCCGGCCGTTCCGAAGGCACTGAGCGCCCCCTCGGGGGCTGCGAGCGAAGCGAGCTTGGGGCAGACGTTTCATTTCAGACGCCCAGGTAGGCACGACGGATCTCGTCGCGCTGCATCAGTTCGTCGGGCGTGCCTTCGGCGACCATGCGGCCTGCTTCGAGCACGTAAACGCGGTCGGCCACGCGCAGCGCCATCGACACGTTCTGCTCCACCAGCAGCACGGCCGTGCCTTCGGCATTGACGCGCCGGATGGCGCTGAACACTTCGTTGACGATCAGCGGCGACAGGCCGAGCGAGGGTTCGTCGAGCAGCAGCAGCCGCGGGCACGCCATCAGCGCGCGGCCGATGGCCACCATCTGCTGCTGCCCGCCCGACAGTTCGCCCGCCGCTTGTCCGAGCTTGACCTTCAGCGCCGGGAACAGCGCCAGCACCGAAGCCAGCGACTGCGCCCGCCGCGCCTTGGCCGCCGGCAGCAGGCTGCCGATCTCCAGGTTCTCCAGCACGCTCATCGAGCCGAACAGCCGCCGGCCTTCAGGCACCAGCGCGATGCCGGCATCGCAAAAGCGGTGCGGCGGCAGCGCGGTGATGTCGCGGCCTTCGAAGTCGATGCGCCCGCTGCGCGCGCGCAGCACTCCGGCCAGCGTGTTGATGAGCGTCGTCTTGCCGGCACCGTTGGGCCCCACGACGCACAGCAACTCGCGCGGCCGCAGCGCAAGCGTCACGCCCCACAGCGCCGGTGCGGGGCCGTAGGCGACCTGCAGGTCGCGCACCTCAAGCATGGCCGGACTCCGGGCCGGGGCCGGGGCTCGAGCTCGGCACAGCGTCGGGCGGCGGGCCCAGGTAGGCCGCCATGACCTCGGGGCGCCGCATGACCTCGGCCGCCGGGCCTTCGGCCAGCAGCTCGCCATGGTCGAACACCACCACGCGATCGGTCAGCGCCATCACCGCGCGCATCACGTGCTCGACGAAGACGACAGTGGCGCCCTGGTCGCGGATGCGGCGCACCAGGGCCACCGCGTCGTCGATCTCCGACGGCGTCAGACCGCACAGCACTTCGTCCAGCAGCACCAGGCGCGGCCGCGAGGCCAGCGCGCGCGCCAGTTCGAGGAACTTGCGCTGGTGCAGGTTGAGTTCGTCGGGGCGCGACAGCGCCTTGTCGGCGAGGCCGGCGAAGGCCAGCCAGGTCATCGCTTCGCGCCGCGCTGCGGCCGGCGAGCCGAGGCCGCCACCGAACATCGCGGCGAGTGCCACGTTGTCGAGCACCGACTGCAGCGCGAAGGGGCGCGGGATCTGGTAGGTGCGCGCGATGCCCGCGCGGGCGATGCGGTGGGCTTCGCGGCCGGCCAGCTCCTGGCCCTCGAAGACGATGCTGCCGCCGCTGGGCACGTAGTGGCCGCTGACGACGTTGATGAAGGTCGACTTGCCCGAGCCGTTGGGGCCGAGCAGGCCGAGAATTTCGCCGCGCCGGACTTCCACGTCCACGCCGGCCAGGGCCTGGACGCCG
>JAYUPN010000020.1:0-15275 GCA_043760065.1 Rubrivivax sp. | reverse complement strand
GCAACTCGGGTGCGTCGTCCAGGCGCGCACCCACGCCGTACAGCGTGGCCGCCACGTGTTTGCACAGGCGCGCCGAATCCGGGCAGCTGCAGTCAAAGTCGATCTCACGCGGCAGTGGAAACAGCCCCTGGCCCGGACGTGTCACGACCTCCATCACCGCCTTGGACAAGCGGCCTTGCAGCAGTTCGATGAGCGAATCGACCTTGCCACTGCATTCCTTGACCAGTGCGCTCCACAGCGGCGCCGGCAGCTGCTGCACGCGGACGTGCACGCGGTACAGCTCCGAGCCCGACACCAGCGAGCGCACTTCGCCGGTGCCCACCTGGAGGTCGATGACCGAGCCGTTGCTGACGTAGGTGCGCCCACGCGGCAGACGATTGGCGTAGTCGCTGTAGGCCTCGAGCTTGTCGCACCAGGCCTTGCCCCAGAAGCTGCGCGCCAGCGTGCGGCCCTGGATCACCACCGGCTGCAGGACCTGCCCCTTCTTCTTCAGCGCCGCGGCCTTGCGCTCGGCCTGCTGCCGCCTTTGTGCCACCGGCACATAGGGAGCCCAGCCGCCGCCGCCGTCGTCGTAGCCGTAGTCGTATCGTCCCATGGGCAGATCTCCTGTTCAGGCGGCCTTGGCCTCGTCCATCGCGCTGCTGATGTCCAGGGCTACCAGGCGCAGCAGTTCGTCGTTGCCCAGCTCGGTCAGCAGGGCTTCGCCGCCGCCTTCGAGCAGCTGCTGCGACAGGCCCCGCTTGGACTCGATGAGGGCGTCGATTTTCTCTTCCACCGTACCGCGGCAGACAAACTTGTGTACCAGGACGTTGCGCTTTTGCCCGATGCGGTAGGCGCGGTCGGTGGCCTGATTTTCCACCGCCGGGTTCCACCAGCGGTCAAAGTGCAGCACATGCGAGGCGGCGGTCAGATTCAGGCCGGTGCCGCCGGCCTTCAGCGACAGCACGAAAAAGGGCGGCCCGGCATCGGCCTGGAAAGACTCGACCAGAGCGCCACGCGCCTTGACGGCGGTGCCGCCGTGCAGCACCAGGCCCGGGCGGCCGAACACGCCTTGCAGATAGTCGTGCAGCGGCGTCGTCATTTCGCGGAACTGGGTGAACACCAGCAGCTTTTGCTGGCGCTGCGCCATCGGTTCACACAGCTCCAGCAGGCGCGCGAATTTGCCGCTGTCCTGGGGCCGGAAAACACCGTCGCCCAGCCACTGCGAAGGGTGGTTGCAAATCTGCTTGAAGCGCATCAGGAAGGCCAGCACCGCGCCGCGCCGCGCCATGCCGTCCAGCGCACCGATCTGCTGCGCCAGCGCGTCCACCGCCTTCTGATACAGGTTGGCCTGCACCGGCGTGAGCGAGCAGTAGGCCTTGACCTCGGTCTTGTCGGGCAGGTCGGCGATCACCTGTTTGTCGCTTTTCAGGCGGCGCAGGATGTAGGGCTGCACCAGTTTGCGCAGCGGCGCATAACCCACATGTTCATTGGCCTCCAGACGCCGCACAAAACGGCTGAAGGTGGTGGCCGATCCCAGCAGCCCCGGGCAGATGAAGTCAAACAGCGACCACAGGTCGCCCAGGCGGTTTTCCACCGGCGTGCCGGTGAGGGCAAAACGCACGCGGCTCTTCAGTGCCTTGACGCGGCGGGTCTGTTGCGCGCCGGGGTTCTTGATGGCTTGCGCTTCATCCAGCACCAGCACCGACCAGGGCTGCTGCGCCAGCCAGGGCCAGCGCGCCACGCTGGCATAGCTGGTCAGCACCACATCGGTGGCGGCGAGGTTCGTCAGCGCCTGCAGTTCCTTGGCCGGTTGGGCCGAAGGGTGGGCGACCAGCAGGCGCAGCTGTGGCGCAAAACGCGCCATCTCGGCCTGCCAGTTGGCGATCAGCGATGCCGGCACCACCAGCAGGTGCGGGCCGCTGTCGCCTTCGCGCTTGGCCAGCGTCAGCAAGCCCAGCACTTGCACCGTCTTGCCCAGACCCATGTCGTCGGCCAGGCAGCCACCCAGGCCCAGGCGATTGAGTGTCCACAACCAGCGCACCCCCAGCTCCTGGTAGGGGCGCAGCTGCGCTTGCAACTCGGGGCGCGGGTCGGGGCCGACGCTGCCGTCAGCGTGGGTGTTGTGCAGCTCTGCCAGGGTCTTGCGCAACCAGTCGCCGGGCACCACGCGTGACCACTCGGCCGTGGCCTGCTCCAGCTCGTCAGGTGCCTCGGCGCCCATGCGTGCGCCGGCCAACAAGCGCATGCCGTCGAAGAACGACAGGCCTTCGTCGCCGGCCGAGCGCTGCACCACTTTCCAGTGCGCCAGCACGGCATTCAGTTTCTCGCGGTCGACCTCGACCCAGCGACCCTTCAGCCGCACCAGGCCGTCGCCCGCGGCGGCCAGTTCTCTCCACTCCTGCGCCGACAGCACCTGGCCGTCCAGCGTCAGCTCGACACGAAAGTCGAGCATGGTCTGCAGGCCGAGGCCGGACGCTCGCTGGCCGACGTTGACCTGCACTTGCGCGCGCGGCGGCTGTCGCGGCTGCCACCAGTCGGGGATGCGCACCACCAGGCCGGCGGCTTCAAGCAAGGGGATGTCGCGCAGGAACCGGTGCGCCTGCGCGGGCGTCCAGGCCAGGGGGTGAAAGACCTCGCCGGCGTCGACCAGCGAGCGCAGCCATTGGCAATGTTGTGCCGCCTTCTGCACCGGCAGCAGCAGCTTGAGCAGCAGCTCGCGGCCCTGCGCGCCGGCATGCAGCTGCAAGGCGCGCGCCAGCGGCTGGTGCTGCACGCGGGCGTCGCGGGCGACGTGGGTGGCGAAGGTGGCCAGGAACGCAAACGGCGCGTCTTCGTCGTTCTTGTTTTCGGCGAGATGGAAACAGACGCGGCCGACCAGGTTCCAGCTGCTGTGTTTGCCTTGCAGCCAGGCCTTGACCTTGCCATTGACCTGGCCGTTGACCTGGCCGTCCTCGCTGGGCGCAGCAGCGATCTCGTGCCGCGCCGCCGCATGCAGTTCTTGCCACAGCACGGCCAGCCGCGCCGCGTCCAGGTATTCCGCGCCAGTCATGGGCGGTACGGCGGCGGCCAGTTGCTCCAGTTCGGGCTGCGGCGCGGGCAGGTCCAACGTCGCCCACTCTTCGGCCAGCTGCGGCGTCGCCGTCAGGCGGGCCATGAAGAGGTGCGCAAACTCGCGCCCGAAGGCCAGCGATGCGGGCAAGGTGCTGCCCAGTTCGACGGCGCCCAGGTGCAGCAAGCCAAAGCCGCTGCCCTGAGCAAAAGCGCGGCGGATGCGCTCGGCCGCGGCCGGCGGTAGCTCGTCGGTGGCGAGCCCGTCTTCCAGGTAGGCCCGGCCCGCGGGTGACAGCGCCAGGTTCAAGGGCTGGCCCGGGCTGGCCAAGCGCTGGTCGCGACTGGGGTTTTGAGCTTGCTCAGCGAGCGTTCCATCGGCGGCGATTGTCAGCCACGCGCGGCCCTCTACGACCGGCTGGCGCGCCGGCCCGATGTGGCCGGCATGACCTGATCAGGGCTTGGCCAGCAGGGCCGGCACCGTCAGGCCGATCTCCGTCTTCAGCATGTCGCGCAGGGTGTTCATCTTCTCGGACGCGGTCATCACGTCCCAGGGATGTGCACTGCCCTTGGAGTCGGCCGCCGACAGGATGAAGCCTTCGGTGGTGGTGCGCGTGCGCAGCACTCGCCGCGTTGCCACGTCGATCAGCGTGCCGCGGTAGTGCACATAGGGAGCAAGGTAGCCCTTGCCCACCTGGTTGGTGTCGACATTCCTGGTCGGCGTGTGCATGTCGACGAAGAAGCCGAGGCCTTCCAGTTGTCCTGTTCCCTCACGGGAGAACTTGGCTCGCAGCGAAGCCTGGGCCCGGTAAGGTGTGAACACGATGAGCTGCGCAGCACCACGCTCGCGAAGCGCGGCCATCATGTCGTCCGGAATGTTCACCTGGGCGCCGTCACTCGTGGTTTGCAGGGAGTCAAAGAGATCCTGGTCGGTGGGCGCCACCAGCCAGGGGTTGACCATCGGCATGGCCAGGCGCAGCGCCTGACCCGCCAGCACCACCACGGCCTTGTCGAAGGCGCCATCTGGGACCGGAATGCGCTGGCGCTTGTTGTTGTCGAGCCGGCTGCCGGTCGATTCCTGGAACTGCGTCACGCTGACTTCTCGCGCGAGCTGCGAGTAGATCGCGATGGTCGGCAGCGGTGCGGCGGGCGGACCCGATGTCTGAGCGCCGGCAGCGCTGCCGATGAGCACCGCGACGAGGCCCATCCAATGCCGCCGACGTTGCCAATGCGGGCCTTCGGCGGACCGCCCGGCCAGGGCATTGCGGCCTGTGTGCGAAAACAGCGTCCCCTCCATCGATGACTCCCCGCCTGCTGGTTGACTGCTCCACTGTATCGCGGGCGTGTGTTTCGTCGATCAGCTGAAGTCCGATTGACTGAACATCAGACAATCAGGCGTCCAGTTGAGTGACTGAAAGATGGTCATCTAAGCAACTCTATGTCGCTTTGTCGAACGCTCTCTGCTTCTCACCGCCTTCCGGGCGCTCAATAGTCAGGGTTTGCACTGATTTTGTGCGTGCGGCACGCCGCTTGCAATGAACGGGACAGTCCAGCCCCAGGAGACCTCATGCAACGTCGCGCCATTCCCTTTGTCATTGCCGCCCTCGCCCTCGCCGCCGGCAGCGCCATGGCCCAAGCCGGCAAGGACATCAAGATCGCCCTCATCGCCAGCAAGACCGGCCCGCTGGAAGCCTATGCCAAGCAGACCATCGTCGGCTTCAACATGGGCCTGGACTACGCCACCGGCGGCACGATGATGGTCGGCGGCCGCAAGCTGGTGGTGATCGAGAAGGACGACCAGGGCAAGCCCGACGTGGGCAAGGCGGCGCTGGCCGCCGCCTACGCCGACGACAAGGTCGACATCGCGGTCGGCCCCACCGCCAGCCCGGTCGGCCTGGCGATGCTGCCGGTGGCCGAGGAATACAAGAAGATCCTGCTCGTCGAGCCTGCGGTCGCCGACAGCATCACCGGCGACAAGTGGAACAAGTACATCTTCCGCACCGGCCGCAATTCCAGCCAGGACGCGGCCGCGAATGCCGCCGCGCTGGACCAGGCCGGCAACGTCGTGGCCACGCTGGCCAACGACAACGCCTTCGGCCGCGACGGTGTGAAGGCGGCCAAGGAGTTCATGAAGAACGCCAAGATCGTGCACGAGGAGTACCTGCCGGTGGGCACCACCGACTTCACCGCCGGCCTGCAGCGCATCATCGACAAGCTCAAGGACCAGCCGGGCAAGAAGTACATCTCGGTCGGCTGGGCCGGCAGCCCGACACCGTTCTCCAAGATTGCCGACCTGGAACTGGACAAGCGCTACGGCATCAAGCTGGCCACCGGCGGCAACATCCTGCCGGCAATGGTGGCCTACAAGCAGTTCGAGGGCATGGAGGGCGCGCTGTACTACTACTTCGGCATCCCCAAAAACGCGGTCAACACCTGGCTCGTGGCCAACCACTACAGCAAGTTCAAGGCACCGCCCGACTTCTTCACCGCCGGCGGCATGAGCGCGGCCATCGCGGTGGTCGAGGCGCTGAAAAAGACCAAGGGCGACACCACCACCGACCGGCTCATCACCGCGATGGAAGGTATGAGCTTCGAGACGCCCAAGGGCAAGATGACGTTCCGCAAGGAAGACCACCAGGCGATGCAGGACATGTTCCATTTCCGCATCAAGAACGACCCGGCCTTTGCCTGGGGCGTGCCGGAGTTGGTGCGCGTCATCAAAGCTGAAGAGCTGAACATCCCGATCCGCAACAAACGCTGATCGCGTTTGTTGCGGCGAGCCGCGAAAGCGCCGCTCCCCCCAGCCCCCTCCGGGAGGGGGCTCCAGTCAGAAAGACGACAAATGCCTCGCCCTCTGGCCGGGGCCACACCTTGCATCATGCTCGAGACACGAGACCTGACGATCCGGTTCGGCGGCCATGTCGCCGTCGACCACGTCTCGTGCCGCTTCGAGCCCGGCACGCTGACCTCGATCGTCGGCCCCAACGGCGCCGGCAAGACGACCTACTTCAACCTCATCTCGGGCCAGCTGCCGGCCAGCGAGGGCACGGTGACGCTGGACGGCGAAGACATCACCACGCTGCCCGCGGCGTTGCGCACGCGCCGCGGCCTGGGCCGGGCTTTCCAGCTGACGCAGCTGTTCCCCAACCTCAGCGTGCACGAGAACGTGCGGCTGGCGATCCAGGCCCGCGAAGCCGGCCGCGGCCGCGGCGCGCTGCACCTGTGGCCCGACATGTGGCGCGTCTGGAGCGACCACAAGGCCTGGATCGGCGAAGCCACGCAGGTGCTGGAGCAGGTGCACCTGGCCGACAAGGCCGCGCTGCCGGCGAGCAGCCTGCCGCACGGCGACCAGCGCAAGCTGGAAGTGGCGCTCTTGATGGCGCTCGACCCCAAGGTCTACATGTTCGACGAGCCCACGGCCGGCATGAGCGTGGACGAGGTGCCGGTGGTGCTGGACTTGATCCGCCAGCTCAAGGCGCGCAAGGACATCGTGATCCTGCTCGTCGAGCACAAGATGGACGTCGTGCGCGAGCTGTCGGACCGCATCGTCGTGCTGCACAACGGGCAGCTGGTGGCCGACGGCGAACCGGCGGCGGTGATCGCCTCACCCGTGGTTCAGCAGGCTTACCTCGGCATGGCCGCGGAAGAAGCTGCATGACGACCCTGCTGGAACTGAAGGGCGTGCACACGCACATCGGCGCGTACCACATCCTGCACGGCGTCGACCTCGCGGTGCCGGCCGGGCAAGTGACGATGCTGCTGGGCCGCAACGGCGCCGGCAAGACGACGACGCTGCGCACGATCATGGGCCTGTGGCCGGCGTCTCAGGGTGAGATCACCTTCCGCGACCAGCGCCTGAGCGGCGTGCCCACGCCCGACATCGCCGCCGGCGGCATCGCCTACGTGCCCGAGAACATGGGCATCTTCAGCGACCTCACGGTGAAGGAGAACATGGTGCTGGCGGCACGGAGTGCGCGCCACGAAGGCGAGCTCGACCAGGCGCGGCTGGCGTGGATCTTCGGCCTCTTTCCGGCGCTGCAGAAGTTCTGGCTCTACCCGGCAGGCAAGCTCTCGGGCGGGCAGAAGCAGATGCTGGCCGTGGCGCGCGCGATCTGCGAGCCGCGTGCGCTGCTGCTCATCGACGAGCCGAGCAAGGGTCTGGCGCCGTCGATCATCCAGAACCTCATCAGCGCCTTTCGTGAGCTGAAGAGTCAGCAGACGACGATCCTGCTCGTCGAGCAGAACTTCATGATGGCCAGGGCGCTGGGCGACCGCGTGGCGGTGATGGACGACGGCCGCGTCGTGCACGCCGGCGCGATGGCGGAGCTGGCCGCCGACGCGGCGCTGCAGCAGCGGCTGCTGGGTCTGTCGCTGGGGGCGCATCAGTGAGCGCGGCGCAGAAGCCGGTGACTGTTGCCGACTCGGCCGCCCCGGCCGCCGCGCCGTCGGCGATCCCGAAAGCCACCTTCGACTGGAAGCCGGTGGCGCTGCTGCTGGGCGTGATGGCGCTCGGCTTGCCCGCCATCGGCAGCGGCAGCAGCTGGGTCACGCTGACCGTGGCAGGCCTCGCGATGGGCTTCATCATCTTCATCATCGCCTCAGGGCTGACGCTGGTGTTCGGCCTCATGGACGTGCTGAACTTCGGCCACGGCGTCTTCATCGCGCTCGGTGCCTTCATGGCCACCACCGTGATGGGCGGCATGGCGGTGTTCGCCGACGCGGGCGTGTGGCAGGCGCTGCTGGCGATCTTCAGCGCCATGCTGGTCGCGATGGCCGTCGCCGGCGCCATGGGCTGGGCCTTCGAACGCGTGATCGTGCGGCCGGTCTACGGCCTGCACCTGAAGCAGATCCTGATCACGATGGGCGGCATGATCGTCGGCGAGGAGATCATCAAGGTCATCTGGGGCCCGCTGCAGATCGCGCTGCCGCTGCCCGAGCCGTTGCGCGGATCGTTCCTGTTCGGCGACGCGGCGATCGAGAAGTACCGCATCGTCGCCTCGGTCATCGGCCTCGTGGTCTTCGTGCTGCTGGTGTGGACGCTGTCGCGCACCAAGGTCGGCCTGCTCATCCGCGCCGGCGTGCAGGACCGCGAGATGGTCGAGAGCCTGGGCTACCGCATCCGCCGCCTTTTCGTCGGCGTCTTCGCTGCCGGCTCGGCGCTGGCCGGGCTGGGCGGCGTGATGTGGGGGCTGTACCAGCAGGCGGTGTCGCCGCAGATCGGCGCCCAGGTCAACGTGCTGATCTTCATCGTCATCATCATCGGCGGGCTGGGCTCGACGCTGGGCTGCTTCATCGGCGCGCTGCTGGTCGGCCTGCTGGCCAACTACACCGGCTTCCTGGCGCCCAAGGTGGCGCTGTTCTCCAACATCGGGCTCATGGTGGCGATCCTGCTGTGGCGGCCGCAGGGGCTGTACCCGGTGACGAACCGATAACCCTCAATCATGCTGCTCGACCGCATCCTCTCGCACGACCGCCCGCGCAGCCGCTGGCTGGCGCTGGCGCTGCTGGTCGTGCTGGTGGCGCTGGCCGTCGCGCCTTTCGCCTTCCCCGGCGCGAAGGCGCTGTCGGTGGCGGCCAAGGCGCTGGTCTTCATCCTGCTGGTCGCCAGCTTCGACCTGCTGCTGGGCTACACCGGCATCGTCAGCTTCGCGCACACGATGTTCTTCGGCATCGGCGCCTACGGCGTGGCGATCGCCAGCACGCGCCTGGGGCCGGGTTTCGGTGCCGTGCTGGTGGGCACGGCGCTAGCGATGCTGGTGTCGCTGCTGCTGTCGCTGGTGATCGGCCTCTTCTCACTGCGCGTGAAGGCGATCTTCTACGCCATGATCACGCTCGCGGTGGCCAGCGCCTTCCAGACCCTGGCCTCGCAGCTGTCGGACTTCACCGGCGGCGAGGACGGCCTCAGCTTCAAGAGCCCCGAGCTGCTGAGCCCGGGCTTCGAGCCCTTCGCCGCGCCGATCCTGGGCGTCACGGTCGACGGCAAGATCTTCACCTACTACCTGTTGTTTGCAGTCGTGCTGGTGCTGGTGCTGGCGCTGCTGCGCATCGTCAACTCGCCGTTCGGGCGCGTGCTGCAGGCGATCCGCGAAAACGACTTCCGCGCCGAGGCGCTGGGCTTTCGCATCGTCATCTACCGCACCTGGAGCAACGTGCTGTCGGCCCTGTTCGCCTGCGCGGCGGGTGCGCTGCTGGCGCTGTGGCTGCGCTACGTCGGGCCCGACACCACGCTGTCGTTCGAGATCATGCTCGACATCCTGCTCATCGTCGTCATCGGCGGCATGGGCACGATCTACGGCGCGGTGCTCGGCTCCGCGCTCTTCGTGCTGGCGCAGAACTACCTGCAGGACCTGCTCAAGGTCGGCAGCAGTGCGCTCGAAGGCCTGCCGCTGCTGCCGCAGATCGTCTCGCCCGACCGCTGGCTGCTCTGGCTGGGGGTGCTGTTCGTGCTCTCGGTCTATCACTTCCCGACCGGCATCGTCGGCCGGCTGCGCGCGCTGGCGAGCCGGAAAACCGCATGACGATGCAATCGCACTACATCGCCTGCGAAGGGCGCGAGATCCACTGCACCGAGTGGGGTGCGCAGCACGCCGAGACCGTGGTCGCCTGGCATGGCCTGGCGCGCACCGGGCGCGACATGGACGCCATCGCGGCGCACCTGTCGCAGCGCTGGCGCGTGATCTGCCCCGACACCATCGGCCGCGGCCTGAGCCAGTGGAGCCCCGACCCGGCGGCCGAATACAACCTGGCCTTCTACGAGCGCATCGCGCTGGCGCTGGTGGACCAGCTGGGCATCGCGCGCATGCACTGGCTGGGCACCTCGATTGGCGGCGCCATCGGCCTGCGCGCGGCCGCCGGGCTGCTGCGCGGGCGCATCGAGCGGCTGGTGCTCAACGACATCGGCGCTTCGGTGCCGAAGGCGGCCATCGACCGCATCCTGGCCTACGCCGGCAACCCGGCGGCATTCGCCACCGTGGGCGAGCTTGAGCGGTACTTCCGCACCATCTACAAGCCCTACGGCTGGCTCAGCGACGCGCAGTGGCGGTTGCTGACCGAAACCAGCGTGCGCCGCCTGAGCGACGGCCGCGTCACGCCGCACTACGACCCGGCGATGGTGCAGCAGTTTGTGCACCAGCCGCGCGACTACGAGCAGTGGGACGCCTGGGACTCGCTGACGCTGCCGGTGCTGTGCCTGCGCGGCGAAAGCTCCGACCTGCTGCTGCCCGACACCGCCGAGGCCATGCGCGTGCGCGGGCCGCGCGCGGTGGTGGTCACGCTGCCGGGCTGCGGCCACGCGCCGGCGCTCAACACGCCCGAGCACTTCGCGCTCGTCGAGCGCTTTCTTTCCCCCTGATCGGGCACTGCCCGGTCGCTCTGCAAACCACCCAGGAGACCGGTATGACGATCCAGTTCAGTGGCAAACCCACGATCCGCAACCTGCTGGCCAGCGCCGCACTCGCGCTGTGTGCGGCCGGCACCACCGCGCAGGCCGCGGGCACCGTCGGCACGAGCTTTCCCGCCGGCTTCCCGGTGATCGAGGACGCGTCGCTGAAGAAGCCCGTCATCGGCTTCGGCGCCGCCGGCGCGGTGATCCGCACGCCGGTGATCTTTTTGCACGGCAACAACGACACGCCTTTCGCCACCGCCTGCGCGCCCTACGGCCGCATGCAGGCGATGGCGCAGTACCTGGCCGACAACGGCTACGCCACCAGCGAGCTGTGGGGCCTGGGATACCAGGGCGACCAGTGCGACCTGGCGGGTGACCAGCCGCGCCGGTCCAGCATCGCCCACACCAACCAGGCCAACGTGCCCGACCTGCGCCGCTTCGTCAAGGCCGTGCTCGCCTTCACCGGCGCCAGGCAGGTCGACATCGTCGGCCACAGCCTGGGCGTGACGCTGGCGCGCGAGTGGATGCGCCAGGACGACTCGTACGGCCAGGTGCGCCGCATGGTGGCCATCGACGGCCCCAACCACGGCATCATCAACTGCAGCCCAGCGCCGGCCAACTACTGGCAGCTGCCGTCGCTGGGCGGCTTCACGCCCGGCAGCGAGGTCTGCCAGGAGCTGGGCTCGCCCGAGACGCCGTTCCTCAAGCTGCTCAACGGCAAGAACGGCCGCAACGAGGACGACGGCCGCACGCGCGTGCTGGTGATCCGCAACGCCGACACGAGCTTCGTCTATTTCCCGCTGCCCGACGGCGTGCTGTCACCGGTGCCGGCGATCGACAGCTTCGGCAAGCCGACCGACTTCTCGCGCAGCGCCGAGTTGAAGGGCGCGCGACAGCTCGACCTCGTCGGCCAGGGCGTGTACGACCCGATCCTCGGCTCCACGCACCTGGGCATCCTGAACTCGCCGCAGACGCGGCAGGCGACGCTGGAGTTCCTGACCCAGCGTCACGGCCACGACGGGCGCTGAAACCCGGCGCCGGTCACTGCGTGTTCAGGCGCGACGCCGGCACCGCCACGTAGGTGGTGGCGCCCGGCGTCAGCCACTGCAGCCGGATCTGCGCGCCGCCGCCGCGTTCGTAGTACTCCAGCGTCAAGGCCACGCGCTGGCCCGCCGTCAGCGACAGCGTGGTGCTGGTGTTGGTGGTCGGCGCGTGGTCGGTCCAGTTGTTGATGCGCTGGGTGCCGCCCACCCACAGCCGCACGCCGTCGTCCGACACGGTGCGCAAGCGGTAGCTGCCGCTCGTGGGCACGGTGACGGTGCCGGTCCAGCGCACCGAGAAGTTGTCGGCCGGCAGCCCGGTGCCGGGCCTGCCGCTGCCCCAGTCGAAGTCCACCGCTTCGGTGCGCGACAGCAGCGGCGTGCCCGCCAGCGTGGTGCCGCTGAAGTAGCTGCCCAGCAGGCCGGCGCCGTTGCTCGCGGGCGCGGGTGCGGCAGCTTCCTCGCTGCCGGTCTCGCGCAGGTACTGCGCCAGCTGCGTGACCTGCGCGTCGCTGGCGACCAGCCCGACGTGCGCGCGCACCGCGGCTTCGAGCGTCGCCGCCGAGCCGTCGTGCAGGTAGGGCGCCGTGGCCCACGCGTCGCGCAAGGTCGGCACGTCGATGCCGGCCAGCACGCCGAAGAGCCGCTGCCCGCTGCTGGCCTTGCGCGTGCCGATGTCGGCCGGGTTGTCGGCACCGCTGCGGCTGAAGGCGGCGCCGCCGTGGCACGAGGCGCAGTTCAGCGCCACGAAGGCATTGCGGCCGTCGTTGCCCGCCGTGCTGAGCGCGCCAGCGCTGCTGCGCGACGGGCTTGCTGCGAAGGTGTTGAGCGAGCCGACGTAGGCCGCCAGGGCATCGAGGTCGGCCGACACACCGGCCTTGGCGTCGCCCAGCGGCTGGTTTCGCGTGCCGGTGTTGAACTGCGCATCGCTCATCAGCCCGGTGCCGCCGGCCAGTGAACGGATCTGGCCTTCGAAGTCCTGCACCTCGTCGAAGTTGTTGCTCCAGTGCAGGCGGCCGTGGGCGCCGGCGCGGCCGCGCAGGCTGATCGTGTTGCGCAGGCCTTCGCCCTGCGCGGCCAGGTCCCAGACGCGGCCGTCGGCAGCGCCGTCGTGGTGGCAGCTGGCGCAGCTCATGTAGCGGTCGCGCGCCAGCCGCGTGTCGCGGGCGTCGTAGAAGAACTGCTTGCCGCGCAGCACGCTGGCGCCGAGCTTCTCGGTGGCCACCGATCCCAGCGTGACCACGGCGGGCACCGAAGCCAGGGCCTGCTGCACGAGCGGGCCGAGGTCGAACACGCCCACCGTGCGGTCCATGAAGTTGTGCACGTACAGCGTGCGGCCGTCGGCCGACACCGCCAGGCCCTGCGGCGCGCGGCCGACGTCGATGCGCAGGATCTGGTTGCGCCGGTGCGCGTCGAGCACCGCCACCTCGCGGCTGGTTTCCAGCGCCACGAAGAGCAGCACGCCCAGCGGGTCGTAGGCCGCGGCGCTGGCGACGCTGGCGTTGTCGTGGTCGATGCGCGCCGCCAGCTGTTCGGTCTGCGTCGCCAGGTCGATGCGCGAGCTGATCGCGCGCACCGTGTTCTGGAAATTCAGCGCCAGCCCGTCGCGCGAGGTGCCGCGCGCGATGTTGTCCTGCTTGCTGGGCACGAAGGCCTGGGTGCCGTCGGGCGACAGCGCCGCGGCGCCCAGGTAGTTGGGGATGCCGCGGCCCTGGTTCTCGGCATCCGGCACGTTGCTGTGCGCCAGCAGCACGGTGCGCTGCACGGCCATGGTGCCGCTGTTGATCACCACCACCTCGCCGCCACCGGCGCCGGTGTTGACGGTCGTGCTGCCCTCGCCCGCCAGCGGCGGTGTGACGAAGCGCGAGACATAGGCCGTGGCGCCGTCGGCGGCCACCGAGACGTGGCGCGGGTTGGCGCCCACCGCCAGCGTGGCGCTGGTGGTGTAGGTGGCGGTGTTGATCTTCAGCAGCTGGCCGCTGCCCTCCAGCGCGACCAGTGCCGAGCCGCTGCTGCGCGCCATCGCGATGCCGAACGGCTGCGAGGCGCGCGGCAGCGCCACCGTGCGGATCACCGCCAGCGTGGCGGGGCTGATGACGCTGATCGTCGCCGCGCCCTTGTTGATCACCCACACCGTGCCGTCGCCGGCCAGCGCCAACGTGCGCGGCGCGGCGCCGACGGCGATCTCGGCCAGCTTGGCGTGGCTCGCGGTGTCGAACACCGACACCGTGTCGTTGTCGGGATTGACGGCCCACAGCCGCGTGGCGGCGCCGCTGCGCGGCTCCAGCAGCAGCGGGCCGGACTGCACCGGCGCCTGCGTGCTGGTCGCCAGGTGCGAGCGGTGCATGACGGTGGCGCGCTGCTCGCTGCCGGCGCTGTCGCGCGCGGTGACGGTGGCGTAGAAGATGCCGGCGCCGCTGTAAACGTGGCTGGCGCTGCCGCTGGCCGACCAGGCGCTGGCCGGCGTGCCGTCGCCGAAGTTCCAGCTGTAGAGCACGCCGCTGCCGCTGGCGCTGGCGCTGAAGGTCGCGGCGCTGCCGGCCACCGCAGGCAGCGGTGCCGTCGGTGCGCTCAGCACCAACGTGCCGCCGCCACCGCCGCCCGTGACGACCCAGCTGAAGGACACACTGGTGCTGTTGAAGCCATCGCTGGCGGCGACGCTGGCGCTGTAGGTGCCGCTGGTGGTGGGCGTGCCGGTGATGCGGCCCGTGCCGGCGCTGATGGCCAGGCCGGGCGGCAGGCCGCTGGCCGACCAGGTCAGCGAGTCGCCGTTGGGGTCGCTGCCGGCCACGGCCAGGTCGACCGCGGCGCCGGCGGTGCTGCTCTGGTTGCCGGGCGATGTGATCACCGGCGCCACGGCGGTGTTCAGCGCCGGCGCCACGTTGACGCGCACCATCTTCGCCACCGACGGCACGCCGGCGTCGTCGAAGACGAACATCATCCAGGTGCCCGGCGGCACGTCGGACGCACGCGCCGGGATCTGCACCGACAGCGTCGAGCCTGCCGCGCTGAAGGGCAGGTCGACGAAGCGCTGGCCCATGTTCCAGCCGTGCGTGACCGAGCCGGTGGCGACGAAGGTGACGCGGCTGACGGGGCGGCTGCTGCTCACGTCCACCTGCACCGTGCGGCCGGGGTCGACGACCGTGGGCGCGGTGCTGATCGCCGGGCGCGCGGCTTCGGTGCCGGCGGCGGTGAAGAGGTACGGCGGGTAGTAGATCTCGCCATTGGTGTTGTTCTGCGGCCCCGGCGCGCCGCCGCCGGCGACCAGCACCGTGGCGTCGGGCAGCAGCAGGCCGACGCTGTGGTACAGCCGCGCGCGCTGCATCGACGAGCCCACCGTCCAGGTGCCGTTGACGGGGTTCCAGATCTCGGCCTCGTAGCTGACTTCGGTCAGCGCGTTCCAGTCGCGGCTGCCGCCGCTGACCATGACGCGGCCGTCGGCCATCACGGTGGCGGTGGCCAGCCGGCGCTGGCGCAGCATCGACGCCGTGGTGCTCACGCTCGGCGTGCTGCCGTTGACGTCGATGACGATGGCGCCGCTCGAGTTGCCGCCCACCTGCAGAATCTTGCCCGGCCGGTACATCACCGCGGTCGAGTCGCTGCCGGTGGTGGCGGCCGGGAACTGGCCGGCCATCGTGATGCTGCCGCTGCCGGTGGCATTCACCCAGTACATGCGGCCGGCGCTGTCGAAGCCGAATACGCGGCCGTCGGGGGCGATGAAGTTGCGCGGGTACATGAAGTCCAGCGTGCCCGTGTCGGCGCCGCTGAGCAGCCGGTAGACGCCGTTGCTGCCGCGCACTTCGGGCCGGTCGGTGCCGCCG
>JAYUPN010000019.1:0-15312 GCA_043760065.1 Rubrivivax sp. | reverse complement strand
GCACTCGCACCTCGACCACATCCTGTCCATCGGCCTGCTGGCCGACAGCGTCACGCGGCGCCGCCACGCGCAGGGGCGTGCGCCGATCCAGGTCCATGCCCTGGCCGCGACCATCGCCGCGTTGCGCCTGCACGTCTTCAATGGCGTGATCTGGCCCGATTTCACCCGCCTGCCCGACACCCGTCACCCGGTGCTGGCCTTCCAGGCCGTCGAGGTCGGCCAGATCCTCTCGCTGGGTGAGCGCCGGGTCGAGGTCCTGCCCGCCCTGCACACCGTGCCGGCGGTCGGCTATGCCGTGCTCGGCCGGCCGGGTGCGTGGGTCTTCACGGGCGACACCGGCCCCAACCCGGCGCTGTGGGCGCGCCTGGCCTCGCTGCCGATGTGCGCGCTGGTCATCGAGACCGCCTTCGGCGACGATGAGCACGCCTTGGCCCATCTGAGCCAGCACCTGTGCCCGACCGAGTTGCGCGCCGAACTCGCGCACCTCGCGACCCCGACCGAAGTCTTCATCACCCACATCAAGCCGGGTGAAGTCGATGCCGTGATGTCGGAGATCGCAGCACAAGGCAGTCCGCACCGCATACGTGCGCTGGTGCCGGGGCAGGTGATGATCGTCCCTGGCTGAAGCGCAAAACGCAGGTGACGGTTTGCGTCACCTCAGGCGCCGGGATGCCAGCGCACGGACAGGGAAGTGACGATTCTCGTCACTCGATGTGGCAGAAGTCGCATCAAAAGCAACGAATCTTGCTGGCACGACCCCTGCATCCAAGGGGGATGTAGGACCCCACTCTCTCCCGCACCCAGCCCTTAGGAGTTTCATACATGAAGCGTGTTCAGCAAGGTTTCACCCTGATCGAACTGATGATCGTCGTGGCGATCATCGGCATCCTGGCGGCGGTTGCGCTGCCGGCTTACCAGGACTACACGCTCAAGGCCAAGGTGTCTGAGGTGGTGCTGGCCGCATCGGCCTGCCGCACCAGCATCACCGAGACGGTCCAATCCGCCACTGTACTGCCCGCCGTCGCAGACGGTTGGGGTTGCGAGGTCACTTCCGGCTCCGGCACCAAGTACGTCGCGACGATCGGTACCGCTGCGACGACTGGCGTGGTCACCGTGACCGCGCAGAACCTCGGTTCGGCCAACGGAACCATCAGGCTGGCGCCGTGCAGCAACAGCACTGCGACGACCTTTCTCACCTGCACCGCGCCGACCGCCGGCGGCACGGTGGCAATGTGGGTTTGCGGGCCCGGTACAGCCACCCCGATGTCGACCAAGTACCTGCCGGGTTCGTGCAAGATCCTCTAATGACAGGATCGGTCGACAAAGGGCGCCTTGGGCGCCCTTTTTTTCGTTCCTCGGCGGCGGCTGACCGTCTCGCTGCAAACTGGCTGACCGGCCTCGGGCTGGCCATGCTGTTCCTGGGCTGGAACGCACCCAATCACTACCCGCCCTGGACCACCTTTCATCTCGAATTCTTTGCCGCGCTCGGCCTGTGCTTTCTCGGCCTTGCGGTGTTTGCCTGTCCAGCGCGCCAGCGTGCAGATGAGGCGCCCGGCGCGCGGTTGGCGCTGACGCCGCCCTCGCGACTGCCTACGCCGCCGGCCGCTCGGGCGTGGCTGCTGGTGGCCTTGTTGCCTTTGCTGCAGTTCGCCGCGGGCCAGCTGGAGTTCCGCGGCGATGCAGTGATCGGCCTGCTGTATGGTCTGGGCGTCGCGCTGGCCCTCTATGTAGGCGCGTTGTGGGCGGCGCAGCAGAGCCCCGAGAAGGTGCTTGCCACACTTTGGCTGACACTGGTCGTGAGCGGCCTGGTCGCCAACGGTCTGGCGCTGGTTCAGTGGTTCCGCCTGACCACCCCAGGTTGGTGGGCGATGGAACTGATCGACGATCGGCCCTATGCCAGCCTGGCCCAACCGAACCATTTCGGTCTGCTCATGGTGGTGGCCATCGTGGCCGTCACCGCCTTGTTCGAAGCGCGTGGCATCGTCCACCGCTGGGTGTACGGCCTGGCGATGCTGTACTTTGGCTTGGGCGTGTTGATCAGCCAGTCGCGCGCATCGGCGCTGGCGCTAATGATCATCGCCGGTTGCTGGCTGGTGACGCGGCGACGCGTGGCGACCCGACTCCGGCTGGCCGACGTGCTGCTGGCGATCGTTGCCGGGCTGCTGCTGATTCTGGCCGTCGAGCCGTTGCAACAGATGCTCTTGCTCAAGGCCACCGAATTGAGGGCGCCTGCCGAAGTCGGCCCGCGGCAGTGGATCTGGCTGCACTTCTGGGCCGCGATCCTCGAGCACCCGTGGCTGGGCTACGGCTTCAATCAGGGTGTGAGCGCGATGGCCGAAGTGGCCGCCCAGGTGAATCCATCGCGCAACGTCATCTTTGCGCACAACCTGCTGCTCGACTTGATGACCTGGGTCGGGATTCCGCTGGCACTGCTTCTGGCGTCGGCGCTGGCGGCTTGGCTGCTGGGCATGCTGCGCCGCACCGCCGATCCGTCGCTGATGGCGCAGCGCCATGCCGTCTTTGCCATCTGGCTGGCCTTGCTCGTCCAGTCGATGCTGGAGTTTCCCTTTGCCCATGCCTACTTCCTGCTGCCGGCAGCGCTGCTGGCGGGTGCTGTGATGACTCCCGTGGCGACAGCAGCGCACACCGCGGCGCCCGGTCGACATCGGCCCAGCCGCTTCATGGCCGTCGTTGCCGTCGCCACAGCGTCGCTGTTCGCCCTCACCAGCTGGGAGTACTTCCAGATCGAGGATGACTTCCGCTTCAACCGCTTCGAACGCGCCAATTTCAGTGTCCGGCCCGATCACACCCACTTCGAGAAGCCCTGGGTGCTGGACCAGTTGGCCGCGCTCAACGCCAGCGCCCGCATCAAGATCGCTCCGGGCCTCTCGCCGGAAGAGATGCAGGGCCTGAAAGCCCTGGCACGGCGGTTCCACATGATCTCGACGCGCCTGGACTATGCCAAGGCACTCGCACTGAACGGCAAGGCCGAAGAGGCCGAAGCGGAACTGCGGATCATTCGCAGCGTATGCCATGACAAGCAGTTCCTGAAGATCGAACGGGAGTGGCGGGCCTGGCTGCAGGCGCACAAGCTCGCGCAGGCCGCCGGCGTGACGTGATCCGCCGGCGAGCAGCTTCGCCGTCGTTAACATCCACGCCGCCGCGATCCAACGGCACCCCTGGCGGCGCACGTTGACCTCTCGACCCTCCAAAGCCTCAGCCCTGCAGTGGGCCGCCGTGGCCGCCGCAACCGCGCCGTCGCTGCTGGCTTTCAATGTCTCGCCTTCGGCGACCTTCCTCAACCAGGCGCTGGCCATCGCACTGTGGGGCGCCTTCGCGTCCGCCGCGGCAACAGGCGCACCGAAGTCCCTGCGCGGCGCCTGGCAGCTGCTGACAGCACTGTTGTTGCTTGGCGCAGCGGTGCTGCTGTCCTGGCTTGCGCAGGCCTTGCCGTCGACACTGGCCCTGTCGGCGCTGGGCTTGTTCGGCGCAACCGCGGTGTTGGCCGTCAGCGGCTGCTCGAGCCACGACACGCCGACCGCAGCGGCGACCTTTGGCGACTTCTCCATGGGCCTGGTCGTGGCCGGCGCCTGCAACGTCGCGATCGCGATGGTGCAGGTGTTCGCGCCAGACGCTGCCGACGGCAGCTGGATCGCCATCTCCGGCATCGCCGGCCGCGCCGTCGGCAACCTGCGCCAGCCCAACCACCTCAGCAGCCTGCTGCTGTGGTCGTGCATCGCCGTCGTCGCCCTGCTGGAACTGCGCCGGCTGTCGCTGCGGCCCGCCTTCGCGCTGATGACGGCGTTCGTGTTCGCGGTCGTCCTCACGGCATCGCGCACCGGCCTCGTCAGCGTGCTGCTGCTCGGGCTGTGGGGCTTGCTTGACCGCCGCCTGGCGCGCCCCACGCGAGCGCTGCTCTTTTTGACGCCGCTGCTCTACGCCCTGTCCTGGTGGGGCCTGGCGCAATGGGCCGCCGCCGCCGAACACAGCTTCGGCGGCACGGCGCGGCTGGCCGAGAGCGACATCTCGGGCTCGCGCTTCGGCATCTGGAAGAACACATGGGAGCTGATCCGGGCCCAGCCGTGGACCGGCGTCGGCTTCGGCGAATTCAACCTGGCGTGGACGATGACGCCGTTGCCGGACCGGCCGATCGCCTTCTTCGACCACACCCACAACCTGCCGCTGCAACTGGCGGTGGAACTCGGCCTGCCGCTGTCGCTGCTGGTGATGGGCCTGCTGCTGTGGGCGCTGGGCCGCGCTGCGCTGCGGGCCTGGCGCTCGGATGACGACGGCGCTCGCGCGCAGCGCTGCGCCATGATGATGGTGCTGATGATCGGCCTGCACAGCCTGCTCGAGTACCCGCTGTGGTACGCCTATTTCCTGCTGCCCACGGCCTGGGCGCTGGGTTTTGCGCTGCGCGAAGCGGCCGCGCTGTCGCCGACCGGCTCTGCACCATCCGAGACCGGGACCCTGCGCGCGTCATGGCTGGCCATCGCCGGCTGGCTGTTGCTCGCCGGCGCGGTGTTCTCGGTCTGGGACTACGGCCGCGTGGCGGCGATCTTCAGCGCCAACCCGGGCGATCCACCGCTTGCGCAGCGCATCGCGCGCGGCCAGCGCAGCATCTTCTTCGGCCACCACGCCGACTACGCCGCGGTCACCTCGGGCGTGCCCGTGACCGACCCGGCACACGCCTTCGACCGCGCCAGCCATTACCTGCTGGACACCCGGCTGATGGTCGCCTGGGCCACGTCGCTGGCGGCGCGCGGCGAGACCGACGCCGCGCGCCACATCGCCGAGCGGCTGCGCGAGTTCAAGAAAACCGATGCCGAGGAGTTCTTCGCGCCCTGCCCCGAGCGGGCCGTGGCGGCGGACCAGGCTGCCCCTGCGCTGCCCTTCCAGTGTGTGCTGCCGTCGCGGACGCTGTCCTGGCGCGAGTTCCTGCCGCGCCCTTGATCGCCGCGGCCGCGCCCGCGATCAGCCGCTCACGGCGCCTGCCAGTGCCCTGATTTGCCGCCGCTCTTCTCCAGCACGCGGATGCCGCCCATGACCATGCCGCGGTCGGCGGCCTTGCACATGTCGTAGACAGTCAGCAGGCCGATCTGCACCGCGGTCAGCGCTTCCATCTCGACGCCGGTGCGGCCCAGTGTCTCGACCTGCGCCGTGCAGCGCACCTCGCTGGCGTCGCGGTCGAGCTCGAAGTCCACCGCGACGCGCGTGATCGGCAGCGGGTGGCACAGCGGCACCAGCTCGGCCGTGCGCTTGGCGCCCTGGATGGCGGCGATGCGGGCGATGCCGATGACGTCGCCCTTCAACGCCCGGCCGCTGGCGATGAGCTCGAAGGTCGCCGGCAGCATGCGGATGTGGCCGGTGGCACGCGCCACGCGGTGCGTCTCGGCCTTGGCCGAGACGTCGACCATGTGGGCCTGGCCGTCGCCGTCGAAGTGGGTCAGCGGTGAATTCATCTCTGCGCTCGCGCGGCCGGGGCCGCAGGTTCACATGCAGCAACATGCCGGTGTCATGATAGCCACCGGCGGACCGAGGGAACGCCGCCGCCGAAGCCCGCTCCAACCCGATCCCTGGCCGCCCGAGACACGCTTGAGCCCACCGCACCGCACCCCTCGAACGCCCTGGCGTCGCCTGCTCGCGTCGCTGCTGGCCTGCACGACGACGCTCGGCACCTTCGCCGCGCCGGCCCCGGCGCAGGCCCAGGTGCGGCTGCCGGCCCTGGGCGAATCGGCCTCCGACGACCTGTCGATCTCGGCCGAGCGCCGCATCGGCGAGCAGATCATGCGCGAAGGCCGGCGCGACCCGCAGTACCTGGACGACCCGGTGCTGCTGGAGTACCTGCAGCAACTGTGGAGCCCGCTCGTCGAAGCGGCGCGCACGCAGGGCGACATCAACCCCGAGACCGATCGCGCTTTCGCGTGGGAGGCCTTCCTGCTGCGCGACCGCAGCGTCAACGCCTTCGCACTGCCCGGCGGCTACGTCGGCGTGCACCTCGGGTTGATGGCGCTGACGACGACGGCGGACCAGCTGGCCTCGGTGCTGGCGCACGAGCTGACGCACATCACGCAGCGCCACATCGCGCGCAGCATCGCGCCGCAGCAGCGCGCATCGCTGATGGCGGTGGCGGCCTTGCTGCTGGGCATCCTGGCCGCGTCGCGCAGCAACAGCGCCGACGCGGCCAACGCGGCGATGGCCACGGGCCAAGCGGCGGCGATCCAGACGCAGCTGAATTTCTCGCGCGACATGGAGCGCGAAGCCGACCGGCTGGGCTATGGCGTGCTGTCCACCGCCGGCTTCTCCACCGCCGGCATGGCGGCGATGTTCGACAAGCTCGACGTCGCGACGCGCCTCAACGACAGCGGCGGCTTCCCCTACCTGCGCAGCCACCCGCTGACGGTGGACCGCATCAGCGAGGCGCGCAACCGCACGCTGCTGGCGGGCAAGGCGGCGCCGCAACCGACGCTGCTGCACGCCGCGATGCAGGCGCGCGCACGCGTGCTGATGGACGACAGCGCGCAGGCGCTGCAGCGCCTGAACGGCGGCACCGCGTCGCCGCTGCTGTCCGACCGCGTCGGCGCGCTCTACGCCGGCGCGCTGGCGGCTTCGCGGCTGTTGGACCATGCCAAGGCACAGACGCTGGCCGCCGACGCGCGGAGCCTGGCCGCCGGCGCGTCGCCGCGGGAGCCGGCGGCCGAACGCGCCCTGGTGCTGCTGCAGGCGCAATTGCAGCTGGCGCGCGGCGACGCCGCCGGCGCGCTGCAGACCGTCGAGGCCCTGCAAGCCGCCAGCCCGGCGCGCGGCCTGCAGCGGCCGCCGATGCTGCTGCGCGCGCAGGCGTTGCTGGGCCTGCAGCGCAGCAACCCCGGCCGCGACGGCCAGGCCGCCGCGCTGCGCGAAAGCACCGAGGCCTTGCAGACCTGGGTCGCCGACAACAGCCAGGACGCCACCGCCTGGGAAACGCTGGCCGCCACCAGCGAGGCGCTGAACCTGCGCCTGCGCGGCCAGCGTGCCGCGGCCGAGGCGCGCGCCGTGCTGGGCGACCTCACCGGCGCCATCGACCGCCTGCGCGCGGCGCAGCAGACCACGCGCGGCGCCACCGGGCAGGACTTCATCGAAGGTTCGGTCATCGACGCCCGCCTGCGCCAACTGGTGGCGCAGCGCCGGCAGTGGCAGCTCGAAGCACGCGAGGCGCGCGGCGGGCGCGGGCCCGAGGAACCGCTGCCGCAGTAAGTCGCGCGACGAGCGCGACAGCGCCCGAGAGCCACCAGAGCGCCATCGCAACGGCGCCAGAATGGGTCACCGGGAGGTGGCTCATGCACAAGGGTTCAAAGCTGCGCGGCGGGGTAGCGGTGATCGCGCTGCCGGCCTTCCTGGCCGTCATCGGCGCCGGCGCGGCGCAGGCCGCACGCGTGATCCAGGTCAGCCCGCAGGGCGAGGTCGCCGAAGTGCGCCAGGTCGCCGTGCGCTTCGACGCCGGCGTGGTGCCGCAAGGCGACCTGCGACTGCCTGCCCCCTTCGCCTTGAGCTGCAACGGCCGCGCCCCGGCCGGCGAGGCGCGCTGGCTCAATGACCGCTACTGGGTGTTCGACCTGCAGCAGCCGCTGGCCGCCGGGCAGCGCTGCACGCTCACGGCCGCGGCCGCGTTCTCGCCGCTGGACGGCCCGCTAACCGGAGCGACGGTTTTCACCTTCGCCACCGGCGCGCCGATCGTGATCTCTGCGCTGCCCTGGCCCGGCTCGCCGATCGAGGAACAGCAGCACTTCCTGCTGCGCCTGAACGGCGTTCCCGACCCGGCCAGCGTGCGCAGCGCTGCGTGGTGCGAGGTCGAAGGCCTGGGCGAGCGCATCCCCGTGCGCCGCATCGAAGGCGCCGAGCGCGACGACGCGCTGCGCGCGTTGAAGCGTGACGCCGCTCCGGGCCCTCTCGAACTGCTGGCCTGCCAGCGGCCGCTGCCGGCCGGCGCCGGCGTGCGGCTGGTCTGGGGCGCCGGCATCGCCGCGGCCGGCCAGCCGCAGCTGGTGTCCAAACGCGCGCAGCGTTTCCAGTGGAAGGTGCGCACCCGGCTGCTGGCCGAGTTCAGCTGCGAACGCGAAAACGCCCGCGCGCCGTGCCTGCCGCTGCGCCCGCTGGTGCTGCGCTTCAGCGCGCCGGTGCCGCGTGCGATGGCGCTGGCGGCGCGCTTGCAGCCGGCCATCGGCGCCGCGCTGTCGCCGGTGCTCGACGCGCAGGAGCGCTCGGCCACGCTGAGCGAAGTGCGCTTTGCTGCGCCCTTGCCCGAGAACACGCGCTTTGCGCTGACGCTGCCGGCCGCGCTGCAGGACGAGACCGGCCGTCCGCTGGCCAACGCGGCGAGCTTTCCGCTCGAAGTCGCGACCGGTGCGCTGCCGCCGCTGGCCAAGTTTGCCGGTGGGCCTTTCGGCATCGTCGAATCCGGCAGCTCGGGCGGTGAACCGGCGCTGCTGCCGATGACGCTGCGCCACGTCCAGGCCGACCTGCCCGGCGCCAGCACCGGCGGCCGCGTCGCCATCAAACGCTTCGACCCAGCCAGCAACGACGAGACGCTGCTGCGCTGGATCGCACGCTTGAAGAAGGACCACGCCGAGCAGTTCCGAACGCGCACGCAGCCGATGCTGGCCGATGAAGCCGAGGTGACGCGCGCCGAGCTGCCGCAGCTCTTGAACAGCGAGCCGCGCGCCACCGAGGTCATCGGCGTGCCGTTGCCGCAGCGCGGCTACCACGTGGTCGAGGTCGAGTCGCGCATCCTCGGCCAGGCGCTGCTCGAATCCAAGGGTCCGATGTACGCGCGCACCGGCGCGCTGGTCAGCAACCTGGGCGTGCACTTCAAGCGCGGCCGCACCTCGAGCCTGGTGTGGGTGACGACGCTGGACCGTGGCCGGCCGGTGGCCGGCGCGCAGGTGGCCGTCAACTCCTGCCAGGGCAAGGCGGTCTGGAGCGGCAGCACCGGCGCCGACGGCATCGCGCGCATCGAGCGCGGCTTCGACGACACCGACGACGCACAATGCCCGCAGGGCGACGGCCTCTTCGTCACCGCCCGCGCCAGCGATGCACAGGGACCGGACCTGGGCTTCGTCTTCAGCCGCTGGAGCCGCGGCATCGAGGCCTGGCGCTTCAACATCGACACCGCCAGCGCACAGTCGCCCAACCGCCGCGCGCACACGGTGTTCGACCGCACGCTGCTGCGCGCCGGCGAGACGGTGTCGATGAAGCACTTCGTGCGCGACGAGACCGCGGCCGGCCTGGCGCTGCCGGCACCTGGCTCGCTGCCCGACGAGGTCGTGCTCACCCACGTCGGCAGCGACGCCATCGTGCGCCTGCCGCTGGCCTGGCCGGCGCGCGCCGGCGGCGCGGCGCGCGCGGCCGAGAGCCAGTGGCCGATCCCCAAGACCGCCGCGCTGGGCCTCTACGACGTGGCGCTGCAACGCGGCGAGCAGCGCATCGCCAGCGGCAGCTTCCGCGTCGAGGCCTTCCGCGTGCCGCTGGTCGACGCGCGGTTGACGGGGCCGTCGGGCGTGCTGATCGCACCCGCAGAGGTCGCGTTTGCGGCGCAGCTCAATGCGCTGGCCGGCGCTCCGATGCCGGCGGCGCCGCTGAATCTGTCGGCGCTGCTGCGGCCCGAGGTGCCGCAGTTCGCGGGGCACGAGGAGTTCAGCTTCGCCGCGCCAGGCAAGGCCGCGAACGATGGCGAAGCGGGCAGCGACACCAGCGTGCTGGTGGCCGACAGGCTGCCGGCCACCACCGACGCGCGCGGCGCGGCGCGGCTGGTGGTGTCCAAGCTGCCGGCGCTCGAGGGCGCGGCCGAGCTGCAATCCGAACTCAGCTTCACCGACCCTAACGGCGAAGTGCAGACCGTCAGCCAGCGCCTGCGCCTGTGGCCGGCCGCCGTGGTGGTGGGCCTGCGCGTGCCGCAGTGGGCGGCAGCGCGCGGCGAGCTGCAGTTCACCGCGCTCGTGCTCAGTACCGACGGCAAGCCGCTGCACGGCCGCGCGGTCGAAGTCCTGGGCGTGCAGCAGCAGACGCTGAGCACACGCAAGCGCATCGTCGGCGGCTTCTACAGCTACGACAACCGGCGCGAGAGCAAGCCGCTGGGCGTGCTGTGCAACGGCAGCACCGACGAACGCGGGCGCCTGTCGTGCCGCGCCAAGCTCGACGTCAGCGGCGAGGTCGAGCTGCAGGCCAAGGCCGTCGACGACGCCGGCCGCACGAGCGTGGCCGCGGCATCGGCGTGGCTCAGCGGCGCCGATCAGATGTGGTTCGCGCAGGACAACGACGACCGCATCGACCTGCTGCCCGAGCAGCGTGAAGTCGAACCCGGCCAGACCGCGCGGCTGCAGGTGCGCATGCCCTTTGCCCGCGCCACGGCGCTGGTGACGGTGGAGCGCGAAGGGCTGATCGACGCCCGCGTGGTCACGCTCAGCGGCCGCGAGCCGGTGATCGAGGTGGCGATCCCGCGCGCCGCGGAAGGCAGCGCCCGCAGCTGGGCGCCCAACGTCATCGTCAGCGCCTTCGTGCTGCGCGGCCGCCTGCGCGAGGCGCCGTGGTGGAGCCTCTTCACCTGGGGCTGGAAGGAGCCCGGCGAGTGGTGGCGCGCCTTTCGCTACGAAGGCAAGGAGTGGCGCGCGCCGACGGCGCTGGTCGACCTGGCCAAGCCCAGCTTCAAGCTCGGCGTCGCCGAGCTGAAGATCGGCCTTGCCGAGCACCGGCTGGACGTCAAGGTCAGCACGCCGCAGGCGCAGTACGGCGTGCGCGAGACCGTCAAGGCCACGATCAGCGTGCGCCGCGGCGGCCAGCCGCTGGCCGGAGCCGAGGTCGCCTTCGCCGCCGTCGACGACGGCCTGCTGGCGCTGCAGGGCAACCGCTCGTGGTTGCTGCTCGAAGCGATGATGCAGCCGCGAGCCTGGGGCGTGGAGACGGCGACGGCGCAAGGCGAAATCATCGGCCGCCGCCACCACGGCCGCAAGGCGCTGCCGCCCGGCGGCGGCGGCGGCCGCAACCCGACGCGCGAGCTCTTCGACACGCTGCTGCTTTGGCGCGGCACCGTGGTGCTCGACGCGCAGGGCCAGGCCGTCGTCGACGTGCCGCTGAACGACTCGCTGAGCAGCTTCAGCCTGGTCGCCATCGCCGATGCCCGCAGCAGCGACGGGCACGAGCTCTACGGCACCGGCCGCACCCAGGTCCGCGTGACGCAGGACCTGCAGCTGCTCAGCGGCCTGCCGCCGCTCGTGCGCGGCGGCGACCGCTTCGACGCCGGCTTCACGCTGCGCAACACGACGGCACGGGCGATGACGGTCAGCGCGACGCTGGCGGGCAGGGCCGACGGCGCGGCGCTGGCCTCGCAGCCGGCGGCACAGACGGTGCAGCTGGCGGCCGGCGCCGCGGCCGAGGTGCGCTGGCCGGTGCAGGTGCCCGAAGGCGCGGCGCGCATCGAATGGGAAGCGTCGGCGCGCGAAAGCGGCAGTGTGGCCAAGCCGGCCAGCGACCGCGTGAAGATCGTGCAGGCCGTCTCGCCCGCCGTGCCGGTGCGCGTCTGGCAGGCCAGCCTGCAAGCGCTGGAAGGCAGCGTGTCGCTGCCGCTGGCGCCGCCGGCCGATGCGCGGCCGGGCTCGGCACGGGTGGATGTCTCCCTGCAGCCCAGCCTGGCCGGCGCACTGCCGGGGCTGCGCCGCTTCTTCGAGACCTACCCCTACAGCTGCCTGGAGCAGAAGACTTCGCGCGCGCTGGCGCTGCACGACGCGGCCGGCTGGGCCCGGCTGCGCGACGAAGCCGCGGGCTACCTTGACAGCGACGGCCTGGCGCACTACTTCCCTCCCGGTGCCGGCAGCGGCGCCACCGGCAGCGACCGCCTCACGGCCTACCTGATCAGCACCGCCCACGAGGCCCGGATGAGCTGGCCCGAGCCGACGCGCGACGCCATGCTGCAAGGGCTGCAGGCTTTTGTCGAAGGCCGCATCGAGCGCCGCTTCTTCGCGCCGCGCGCCGACCTCGACGTGCGCAAGCTCGCGGCGCTGGAAGCGCTGGCCCGCCACGGCCGCGTGATGCCGCGCCTGCTGGGCAGCATCACCTGGACGCCGGCGGCGTGGCCGACCTCGGCGCTGCTCGATGCCTGGAGCCTGGTCCGCCGCGTCGACACGCTGCCCGACCGTGCGGCGCGGCTGGACGAACTGCAGCGCCTCGTCCGCAGCCGCCTGGTGGCCGGCGGCACGACGCTGAAGTTCAGCACCGAAGTCGACGACGACTGGTGGTGGCTGATGGATGGCCCCGACGCCAACGCCGCCCGCCTGCTGCTGGCCGCGACTGAAGTGCCGGCATGGAAGGACGACGTGCCGCTGTTGCTGACCGGCACGCTGGCGCGACAAAAGCGCGGCGCGTGGTCGACCACCACCGCCAACCTGTGGGGCGTGCTGGCGCTGGAGCGCTTTGCGGCGCGCTTCGAGAGCAGCGCCGTCAGCGGCCGCAGCAGCGTGCAGCTGGCAGCGCAGGCGCGCACGCTGGACTGGGCGACCAAGCCGGGTGGCGACGGGCTGTCGCTGCCGCTGGCCGCCGCCGCGCCGCTGACGGCCCGGCACGAAGGCGCGGGCCGGCCCTGGCTTGCTGTGCAGTCGCTGGCCGCGGTGCCGCTGACGGCGCCGATTTCGGCCGGCTACCGCATCAGCAAGACGGTGAGCGCAATCGAGCGCCAACGCCCCGACGCCTGGAGCCGCGGCGACACCGTGCGCGTGCGCATCGAGGTCGAAGCAGCCGCCGACATGAGCTGGGTTGTCATCGCCGACCCGGTGCCGGCCGGCGCCACGCTGCTGGGCGCCGGCCTGGGCCGCGACTCGGCCATCGCGACGCGGGGCGAAAAGCGCGAAGGCCGCGCCTGGCCGGCTTATGAAGAGCGTGCCGCCGATGCCTGGCGCGGCTACTACGACTGGATGCCGCGCGGCAAGCAGGTGGTGGAGTACACGCTGCGGCTGAACACCAGCGGCCGCTTCGGCCTGCCGCCGACGCGTGTCGAGGCGATGTACGCGCCCGAGTCCTTCGGCGAACGGCCCAATCCAGCGTGGGAGGTGCTGCCGTGAAGGCCGCGCTGACGGGCCTGGTGCTGGCCGCGACGGCGCTGCAGCCGGCGTGGGCGCTGCCCAGCTTCGACGCCGTGCGCGCCGCGCATGCGCCGTCGGACATCGCGCTGCTCAGCCGCCACGGCGAGCCGCTGCAGCAGTTGCGCATCGACGCCAGCGTGCGCCGCGGGCCGTGGCTGGCCCTGTCCGAGGTCTCGCCGGCGCTGCGCCATGCGCTGGTGCTCAGCGAGGACCACCGCTTCTGGGGCCACGGCGGCGTCGACTGGCGCGCGCTGGCGGCCAGCGCCTTTGCCAACGCCTGGAGCCAGCGCACGCGCGGCGCGTCGACGCTGACGATGCAGCTGGCGGGGTTGCTCGACGACGATCTGGCGCGCCCGGCCGGCGGCCGCAGCGTCGCGACCAAGGTCTCGCAGATGGTGCGCGCGCGTGAGCTCGAAGCGCAGTGGAGCAAGGCGCAGATCCTCGAGACCTACCTCAACCGGGTGCCGCTGCGCGGCGAGCTGGTCGGCGTGGCCGCGGCGTCGCAGCAACTCTTCGGCAAACACGCCAGCGGGCTGGACGCCATCGAAGCGGCCTTGCTGGCGGCGATGGTGCGTGCGCCCAACGCGCAGCCGGCGCTGCTGAAGCGCCGCGCCTGCGAGGTGCTGCGGCAGCAGGCGCAGCGTTGCGAGGGCCTGGCCACCACGCTTGAGCAGGCGCTGGCGCGCCGCCCCGGGCCGGCGGCGGGCGCGAGCCTGGCGCCGCATCTCGCGCGCCACCTGGCGCAGCAACTGGCACGCAGCAAGTCTGCCGCGCCGCACGCGCTGCGCAGCACGCTCGACGCGCCGACCCAGCGCGTCGCGCTGTCGGCGCTGCGCCGCCAACTGGCCGAACTGCGCGGCCGCAACGCCGAGGACGGCGCCGTGGTCGTGCTGGACAACGCCAGCGGCGAGGTGCTGGCCTGGGTCGGGTCGGCCGGCGCGACCTCGTCGGCGCCCGAGGTCGACGCCGTGCTGGCGCGGCGCCAACCCGGCAGCACGCTCAAGCCCTTCGTCTACGCACTGGCGCTGCAGCAGCGGCTGATCACACCGGCCAGCGTGCTCGACGACGCGCCGCTGCAGCTGGCCACCGGCGGCGCTCTGTACCAGCCGCAGAACTACGACCACGGATACCGCGGCCCGGTCAGCGTGCGCCAGGCACTGGCGTCGAGCCTGAACGTGCCGGCCGTGCGCGTGGCGGTGCTGCTGGGGCCCGACGCGCTGTTCGAGGGCCTCAACCGCGCCGGCCTGCGGCTGGACCAGAGCGCCGGCTTCCACGGCCTGGCGATGGCGCTGGGCAGCGCCGACGTGACGCTGCTGGACCTCAGCAACGCCTACCGCATGCTGGCGCGGCAGGGCCTGGGCGGGCCCGTGCGCTGGCACGCCGATGCGCCGGCGGCTGCCGATCGGCGCGTGCTCGACGCCGCCGTCGCCTGGCAGGTGGCCGACATGCTGTCCGACCCGGCCGCACGCGCGTTGACCTTCGGCCTGGACAGCCCGTTGGTCACGCGCGGCTGGGCGGCGGTGAAGACCGGCACCAGCAAGGACCTGCGCGACAACTGGTGCATCGGCTTCAGCCAGCGCTTCACGGTCGGGGTGTGGGTCGGCAACGCCAGCGGCGAGCCGATGCACGGCGTCAGCGGCATCAGCGGCGCCGCGCCGGTGTGGCGCGAGCTGATGGCGCACCTGCATGCGCAGATGCCGTCGGCGGCCCCGGCACCGCCGGCCGGCCTGGTAGCCCGGCAGAGCGAGTGGTTCCTGGCCGGCACCGAACCCGGCGCGCTGCGCACGGCGCCGCGCGGCGAGGGCGCACCGCGCTTCGGCATCCAGGCGCCGCGCGACGGCAGCGTCATCGTGCTCGACCCCGAGATCCCGATCGCCGCGCAGCGCCTGGTCTTCGAGGGCCAGAGCGGCCAGTGGTTCGTCGGCACGCGCCTCGTCGGCAGCGGCACGGTGGTCAGCTGGCTGCCGCGGCCGGGGCGGCACGTGCTGGAGCGGCGATCGGCCGAGGGCGTGGACCGCGTGGTCTTCGAAGTGCGCGCTGCGCCGACCAGGAAGCGCAGCGGCTGAAGGCCTGCGGACTCAGAGGCTGAGAGTTTTTCGAGCGTGTCCGAGCAGCGCGTCAGAAGGCGTCCGATCTAGCCCGTCTTTCTCAACTGAGCCCCGACATCACCGCTAAGTGCTTGATTTTGCTTGCGCGTGAGCCGAAG
>JAYUPN010000018.1:0-15349 GCA_043760065.1 Rubrivivax sp. | reverse complement strand
CGCGGCGAGATCGCGTTGACCCTCGACGATGGCCCCGACCCCGAAGTCACGCCGGCGGTGCTCGACCTGCTGGCCGCGCACGGCACGCGCGCCACCTTCTTCTGCATCGGCGAGCGCGTGCGGCAGCATCCGGCGCTGACGCGGCGCATCGTCGCCGCCGGCCACAGCGTGCAGAACCACAGCCTGCAGCATCGCCACCAATTTTCACTGCTCGGGCCGCGCGGCTTCGCGCGCGAGATCGGTGACGCGCAGGCGCTGCTGACCGACGTGACCGGCGTGCGACCGCACTGCTTCCGCGCCCCGGCCGGCTTGCGCAACCCGCTGCTCGACCCGGTGCTGCACCGCTTGAACCTGCACCTGGTGAGCTGGAGCCGCCGCGGCTTCGACACCCGGCGCAACGACGCCGCCGCCGTACTGCAGCGCCTGCTGCATGGACTGGGCGGGGGCAGCATCGTGCTGCTGCACGACGGCCATGCGAGCCGCACCGCGCAAGGTCGCGCCGTGCTGCTCGACGTGCTGCCGCCGTTGCTGCAGCAGTGCCGCGCGGCCGGCCTGAAACCCGTGACCTTGGGCGAAGCCCTGCCGGCACGCAGGAGCTCTTGATGCATCCCAAGGATCTGCCCATCCAGCCCGCACGGCGCGCACCGTTGCCCCGTAGCGCCTTCACAGCAAGCGGCGCCGACGCCGCCGCCTGGATCCGCCTGCACGCCGCCGCCTGTGCGCCCTACCGCCGCAGCGGCCGCTGGGCCTGGCACTGGGCGCGCGGCAAGCTCGGATACGACCCGGTGTTCCGCGGCATGCTGCAACGCGGCGACCTGCAGGCGCAGGCGCGCGTGGTCGACATCGGTTGTGGCCAGGGCCTGGTCGCCAGCCTGCTGCAGGCCAGCAGCGACATGCAGCACGCGGGCCAGTGGCCCGCGGCCTGGCCGGTGGCGGCATCGGCCAGCACCTACACCGGCATCGAGCTGATGGCCAAGGACGTGGCGCGCGCGCAGGCCTCGCTGGACGCGCTGGCGCTGGCGCCGCGTTTCGTCTGCGCCGACATGCGCCAGGCCGCGATCGCGCCGTGCGACGTGGTCGTCATCCTCGACGTGTTGCACTACGTGGACCACGCGGCGCAAGACGCTGTGCTCGAACGCGTGCGCGACGCGCTGCTGCCGCGCGGCCGCTTGCTGCTGCGCGTGGGCGACGTTGCCCACCGCCGCGGCTTCGCCGCCAGCCAGTGGGTCGACCGCATCGTCACCTGGGCCCGCGGCCACCGCGTCGCGCCGACCTGGGGCCGCACGCTGCAGGAATGGATGGCATGCCTGCAGGCGCTGGGATTCACCGTGCACGCCGTGCCGCAGAGCCAGGGCACACCTTTCGCCAACGTGCTGGTGGTGGCCGATTTGCAAGGGGCGGCGCCTTGAAGCCGCTGGCGGTCAGCGACTTCACGCTCGTCAGCGCGCTCGGCCACGGCCGCGACGCCACGCTGGCAGCGCTGCAGGCCGGCCGCAGCGGCCTGGCGCAGCAGGGTTTCGAGACCGCGGTGCTGGGCACCTGGCTGGGCGTGGTCAGCGGCGCCGACGCGGTGCAACTGCGGCCCGACCTGATCGAACACGACTGCCGCAACAACCGCCTGGCCGAACTGGCGCTGCGTGCCGACGGCTTCGGTGAACGTGTCGGCCAGGCCGCAAGGCGCTGGGGCGCGGCGCGCATCGGCGTCTTCCTGGGCACCAGCACCTCGGGCATCCTGCAGACCGAGATCGCCTACCGCCATCGCGACGCCACCAGCGGCGCGCTGCCGCCGAGCCTGCACTACGCGACGACGCACAACACCTACTCGGTGGCCGCTTACGTGCGCGCCGCGCTCGGCCTGCGCGGCCCGGCCTGCGTGGTGTCCACCGCCTGCTCGTCCAGCGCCAAGGTCTTTGCCGCCGCGCAGCGCATGATCGAAGCCGGGCTCGTCGACGCGGCCGTGGTCGGCGGTGTCGACAGCTTGTGCATGACCACGCTGTACGGCTTCAAGAGCCTGGAGCTGATGTCGACCGACATCTGCCGGCCGTGGGACGCGCAGCGCGCCGGACTGTCGATCGGCGAGGCCGCGGCCTTCGCGCTGCTCGAGCGCGACGCCGGGCAGCCGCTGGCCTGGCTGCTGGGCGCCGGCGAATCCAGCGACGGCCACCACATGAGCAGCCCGCACCCCGAAGGCGCCGGCGCCGCCGCGGCGATGCACGCCGCGCTCGCGCAGGCCGGCCTGCAGCCAGGAGACGTCGACTACCTCAACCTGCACGGCACCGGCACGCCGGGCAACGACGCCGCCGAGGACAAGGCCGTGGCCGCCGTCTTCGGCACCGCGCTGCCGTGCAGCAGCACCAAGGGCTACACCGGCCACACGTTGGGCGCGGCCGGCGGCGTCGAGGCCGCGGTGGCGATGCTGGCGCTTCGGCACGGCTTCATGCCCGCGGGCCTGAACGTGCAGCAGGTCGACCCCGCGCTGCGCACGCACTACTTGCGCCAGGGGCGCGCGCAGCGTGTCGACGTCGTGGCCAGCAACTCCTTCGGCTTCGGCGGCAGCAACACCAGCCTCATCTTCGGGGCTGCGCGATGACGCTCGAGTTCAGCGTCATCGGCATCGGCCTGCTCGGCCCCGGGCTGGCCGACTGGACGGGCGGCCAGGCCGCGCTGCGCGACCTGTCGGCATGGCGGCAGGTGCCCACCGTGGTGCCGGCGCCCGAGCGGCTGCCGGCCACCGAGCGGCGGCGTGCCGGCGCGGTGGTGAAAGCCTCGATCGTCGTCGCCGACCAGGCGCTGGCCGCCTGCGCGCTGGACCCGGCGACGTTGCCCACCGTCTTCACCGCGTCCACTGGCGACCCGCTCAACTGCCACCTGTTGTGCGAGGCGCTGGCAGCGCCCGAGCGGCTGGTGTCGCCGACGCGCTTCACCAACTCCGTGCACAACGCGGCCGCTGGCTACTGGCACATCGCCGCGCAGTCGCGTGCGCCGTCGACCAGCCTCGCCGCCTACGACGCCAGCTTCGCCGCCGGGCTGCTCGAAGCCGCGGTGCAGTGCGCCGCCACCGGCGCGCCGGTGCTGCTGGTGGCCTGCGACGTGCCCTACCCCGAGCCGCTGCACGCGGTGCGTCCGGTGGCCGACGTGTTCGCGGTGGCGCTGGTCATCGCGCCGCCCGCTGCAGGGCGGCGGCTGCGGCTGGACATCGCAGGCGATGCCGCACCTGCGGTCTGCGCCGATGCCGCACTGGAAGCCGTGCGCCGCGGCATCCCGGCGGCGCGTGCACTGCCGCTGCTGCAGGCGCTGGCCGGCATCACCGCCGCCGAGGTGGTGGTCGAAGGCCTGAGCGGACAGTCGCTGCGCCTGTCGGTGGCGGCATCGTGAGCGCCGTCGTGCAGCCGCAGACGCTGGACCACGCCGGCATCGCTGCGCGCGTGCCGCACAGCGGCAACATGTGCCTGCTCGACACGCTGCGCAGCTGGACCGCCGAAGGCATCGAGTGCAGCGCGATCAGCCACCGCGACCCGGCCCATCCGCTGCGCAGCGCCGGCGTGCTGCCGGCGCCCACCGCCATCGAGTACGCCTCGCAGGCGATGGCGCTGCACGGCACGCTCAGCGCGGCGCCCGGCAGCGCGCCGACGCCCGGCTTCCTGGCCAGCGTGCGCGCGGTGCGCCTGCGCGTGCCGCGGCTGGACGACGTGGCGGGCGTTCTGCGCATCAGCGCCACCAAGCTCGCCGGCGACACGCAGCAGGCGCTGTACGCCTTCAGCCTGCACGACGACGCCGGCCGGCTGCTGGTCGATGGCCGCGCCACCGTGATCCTCAACGCACTGCCTTGAAGGCCGCGCCATGACCCTGACCCTGCAAGGCAAGCGTGCACTCGTCACCGGCGCCAGCGGTGCGCTCGGCGCGGCCATCGCCAGGCGCCTGGCTGCCGACGGCGCCAGCCTGCTGCTGCACGGCAACAGCCGCCCCGACGCCGTGCAGGCGCTGGCCGAGCAGATCCGCGCCGACGGTGGTCAGGCCGAACCCGTCGTGTTCGACCTCAGCGACGACGCCGCCACCGCCGCCGCCGTGGCGCAGATGCTGACGGCCGGGCCGGTGCAGATCATCGTCAACAACGCCGGCATCCACGACGACGCGGTGTTCCCAGGCATGAAGGCCGCGCAGTGGTACGGCGTCATCGACGTCTCGCTGCACGGCTTCTTCCGCGTCACGCAGCCGCTGGTGCTGCCGATGCTGCGCACGCGCTGGGGCCGCATCATCAACGTCTCGTCGGTGACCGCGCTGGCCGGCAACCGCGGCCAGGTCAACTACGCCGCGGCCAAGGGCGGGCTGAACAGCGCGACCAAGGCGCTGGCGCTCGAAGTCGCCAGCCGCGGCGTCACCGTCAACGCCATCGCGCCCGGCATCATCGATTCGCCGATGGCCGCCAGCGCCTTCGACGCCGAGACCATCAAGCGCATGGTGCCAGCGCAGCGTGCCGGCACGCCCGAGGACGTGGCAGCGCTGGCCGGCTTCCTGGCCAGCCCGGCCGCGGGCTACATCACCGGGCAGGTGATCTCGGTCAACGGCGGCTTGTACTGATCTTCCCCACGCACCACCGCACCCGCATTGCACGACGACATGCCACCAGCCGACCCCTCGACTCAGGTGGGTTCAAGGGTTAACCCGATGCTTCCTGGCTTGCCCCACCGTCACCATCCATTGGGTCAACTTTAGACACAACAAGGAGAGTGGGAATGGTAGGAAGATCGGTTTCAATGTTGCGCGTGCTCACGACGGGTGCCCTCCTGGCCGTCAGCACCCTGGCGCTGGCAGCACCGCCACTGCCCGGCGCGATCTTCACGACGCTGGTCGACGGCTCAAGGGTCAACGCCAACATCTTCTCGGCCAAGTGCGACGGCCTGGGCGTGTACCTCGACGGCGGCCCGGGCCCCAATGCGCCGGCCACGGCCGCCGGGTTGCCCGACGGCGACTACTTCTACCAGGTCACCGACCCCAGCGGCAAGGTGCTGCTGAGCACTGATGCGCAGCGCTTCCGCCGCTTCACGGTGGTGGGTGGCCTGATCACCTCGCGCGTCGCCCCGGCGGCCCCCGGCGACCACGAGACCGGACTGGACGTCGACCATGGCGCCGTCACGATCGAACTCTGCCCCTTCCTGGACACGCCCAACAACGGCGGCGAATACAAGGTGTGGGTCACGCCGGTGGGCGACTTCGCCGGCAACCCGGACGTCGTCGACAACGGCTACAACCCGGGCTACTTCCACGGTTTCATTCCGGCGGCGTCGAAGACCGACAACTTCAAGGTCAAAGCCCGCCGCTCGGTGTGCCTGACCGTGAACAAGTTCTTGGACAGCAACGGCAACGGCAAGCAGGACGCCGGTGAGCCCGCGATGGTGTGGCCGATCCGCATCTACGACCCGATGGGTCTCGAAGTGCAGGGCCTGCTGTGGACCGGCTTCCCGGGCACCAAGGAACCCCTGCTCAAGGTCTGCGCGCTGGGCAGCGGTGACTACACCGTCATCGAGGGCGCCAGCTACGACTCGACCAACACCTACGCCGTCACCGCCAACATCCTGGACGGCAGGTCGCTGAACCCGCCGTCCAGAACCGTGGTCGTGCGCATCGGCACCAGCGACCGCACGCTGACCTTCGGCAACAAGTACGTCGGCCCCTGACCGTGAAACCGGGCCTGCCCGGTGGCAGGCCCGCGCCGGCGCCACGGCGCCTTCTGGAGTACTTTCGATGAAGCCCTCAGCAAGCGCGCGTTGGCGCTCGAGCGCCCTCGCACTGGCCGCTGCTGCCTGCCCCTGGCTGGCGCTGGCCGACACCGGGCCCTGCGCCACTGATACCGGCGGCGCGCTGCCGGACCTGATCGTCAGCGGCACCAAGCTCGCGCAGTACCTGTCCGTCGGCGAAGAGAAGTTCACGGCAACCTCGTGCTCGGTGCAGGAAGGCTATGTGCCGAGCCCGGGCTGGCGCACCCTGCTGCGCTTTGCCACCAGCACGCCCAACATCGGCCCCGGCGCGCTCGTCATCGGCAACCCCGCGAGCTGCCCTGCGCTGTACGAGATGTCCAGCTGCCACGGCCACATGCACCTGCACGACTACGCCGCACACCGGCTGTGGACACCCGGCGGCTACGACACCTGGCTGGCGCTGCGCGACCTCCAGCAGCCGGTGAGCGCGGCGGTCAACGCGGCGGTGCTGGCGCAGGCGGTGAAGAACCGGTCGCTGGTCGCGGGCAGCAAGCTCGGCTTCTGCATGATCGACTCCGATATCTACAGCCCCGGCGCCAACCCGACGCCGACCTTCACCTCGTGCACCGGCGTCCAGGGCCTGTCAGCGGGTTGGTCCGACACCTACCAGGCGCACCTCGACGGCCAGTTCATCGCCGTCGACGGCGTCAAGACCGGTGACTACGTGCTCGAACTGCACGTCAACCCGAACAAGGTCCTGCCCGAGACGAACACGCTGAACAACACCGTGGCCGTCAGGATCCGCTACACGGCGCGGCAGGGATCGGTGCCGGCATCGGTCCAGGTCCTGCAGTGAAGGGCATCGCCCTGCGGGCCCTCAAAGACCCGCAGCGGGGGCCGCGGCCCGGCCGCTGAACTGCGGGCCCGCGAGGGCCTCGGCGCCGTAGCCCCGGTTCAAGTCGAGCCCGGTCACGAACCAGTCGTGCGCCGGCAGCCGGATCGGGTGCACCACTTCTTCATAAGAGCGCATCGGCCACAACACGCCGAAGCGACGCTGGTGATCGAAGGTGTCGACCTCGGCGACGGCGCCGCGCGTGCCGGCAAAACCTTCGAGCGTGAAGCGCAGCCGGCGCGTCACGGCGTCGGCGCGGTCGATGCACAGCGCCACGCGGTCCAGCGCAACCTGCCCGAGACCGGGCGACATCCAGACCTGCACGACGTCGCACAACCGGCCGTCGACCCGTTCGGTGCCGGCCAGTTGCGCCGACAGCTGGCGGTCCGCCAGCCACCGCGGGCCGAGCAGGAACAGGCCACAGCACTCGGCCACCACCGCGGCGGCGCTGCGCAGCGCCGGGTTCCTGCGACGGCCCGCGGTAGCCGGCGTCCACCACCTCGGGCTGGATGCCGTCGATCAGCGGCCGCCACTGGCCGCCGAAGGCGACGTTGATGTCGTCGAGCTGCCGGTAGTCGGCCAGGCCGTGCACCTGCGCGCTGTCCTGCAGCCGCGCTGCCGCTGCTGCGTCCGACACGGGCGCTGCGCCCAGCGGCTTGCCGGCCAGGGCAGGGAAAGTGGGCTCCCGAACGGCGGGATGCGACACGTCTGTCCTTTCTGGACGGCTTGGAGAGACAGACGATTTCGCACCGCCCGGTGGCCAGCGCCGGCGCTCGGCCGGCGCGGAAAGTCGATTCGATCGCTTCTGTATGCGCTGCATGGTCAGGCCGATTGCGCGACAGCATCGTCGATGCCCTTGCAAGTGGCCTCTGCGCGTGGCGTGGCGCGCAGTGCGCCCGCCCGGGCCACCGCAGGTGCGCACTGCCTCGAAGGGCCGGTTCGGCGTGCGTTGGCGCCGGGTCGCTGGGCTACCATAGTCGCGCGTCCTTCACCGGGCGCGCTCCACCTTCCAGTCACCCACGGGAGCGCACATGAACCTCACCACCCACTCCCTGTCCCTGCCGGCGGTCCTTGCCGCACCCTCGGGCCCCAAGATCGGCCCCGGCATGAACGCCGCCGGCGAGGTCGTCGACGTGAAGAAGGTCGAGTCCGGCTTCGGCCAGAAGGTCAAGGGACTCAACGACTGGGAAGGCGAGATCACCGGCAGGCCGGCGCCCGGCACCAAGTTCAACCAGCTCAAGATCGGCATGAGCGCCAAGCAGGCGATGGACATCGTCGGCCAGCCCACCGACCAGGGCGCCTACGTCACCGGCAAGGCCTGGATCCCGTTCTACTTCGGCTCCGACCGCTACCGCTACGAGATGGCCTACAAGGGCCAGGGGCGGTTGATCTTCGCCGGCTCGTCGGGCTTCGACTCCAACGCGCACCTGATCTGGATCATCCACGCCGCCAACGACACCGGCTACCGGTGACCTGCCCGCGCCGGTCGGCACTGGTGAGCCTGGGCGGGCTGGCCGGCAGCGGACTCGCGGGCTGCGGATCGCTGTTCCGGCCGACGCCCCTGACGATGGAGTTGCTGCACGACGACCGCGCCTGCGCGCAGCAAGCGCCGTTGCTGCTGGTGCTGCTGCCCGGTGCCCACATGAGCCCGGCCGAGATGCAGGCCGAGGGCATGATCGACGCGCTGCGGCAACGCCGTCTGGCGGTCGACGCGGTGATCGCCGGCGCCGGGCTGGAATACGTCTACGACGGCAGCATCCTCGAGCGGCTGCGCGACGACGTCATCGCGCCCTACCGCGCTCGCGGTTACACGCGCATCTGGCTGGCCGGCATCTCGCTGGGCGGCTACGTGGCGATGGGCTACGCGCTGCGCAACCCGGGGCAGGTCGAGGGCATCGTGGCGCTGGCGCCTTACCTGGGGCGGCGCACGCTGGTGCAGGAGGTGGCCGACGCCGGCGGCGCCCGACGCTGGCAGCTCGGCGCCCGGCCCGATGGCAGCGACGACGTCGACCACGCGCTGTGGCAGTGGCTGGCCTCGCGTCCCGCCGGTGCGCCCGCGCTGCACCTGGGCTACGGCAGCGACGACCGCTTCGCGCAGGGCCACGCGCTGCTGGCACAACTGCTGCCACCGACACAGGTGCAGACGGTGCCCGGCGGCCACGAGTGGGCGCCCTGGCGCCGGCTGTGGTCCGACTGGCTGGACCGCGACCTGCTGCCCCGCAGCTGCAGCGCGTGAACCCGCAGCCGATCGCGCCGATCGCGCCCGTCGCCGTGGTGGCGCAGGGCCTGGCCTGCGCCACCGGCGTCGGCATCGACGCCTTTGCGCAGGCGCTTCGCGAAGGCCGTTCGGCGCTGCAGCCCAACACCTTCACGCGCGTGCCGCTGGCGGCGTGGACCGGCAGCCTCACAGCCATCGACGACACCCGGCTGCCCGCCGCGCTGGCGGCCTGGGACTGCCGCGCCACGCGCACTGCCTGGCTGGGCTTGCAGGCCGACGGCTTCATCGACGCCGTGGCCGCCGCGCGCACGCGCCACGGCGCGGCCCGTATCGGCCTGGTGCTGGGCACCTCGGCGTCGACGCTCGGGGTGTCGGAGCAGGCCTACGTCGCGCTGGCCGACGACGGCGGCTTCCCGGCCGCGCTGCGCAGCGACACACTCAACGCCATCCACGCCGTGACCGCCTTCGTGCAGCAGGCGCTGGCCTTGCAGGGGCCGTGCGTGACGGTGTCCACCGCCTGCTCGTCCAGCGCCAAGGCCTTTGCGCAGGCCGAGCGCTGGTTGCGGCTGGGCCTCGTCGACGCGGTGGTGGTGGGCGGCGTCGATGCGCTGTGCAACAGCGTGCTGTTCGGCTTTGCCGCGCTGGGGCTGGTGTCGGCGCACCCGTGCCGGCCCTTCGCCGCTGCGCGCAACGGCATCAGCATCGGCGAAGCGGCGGGTTTTGCGCTGCTCGAGCGTGGCCACGGCGAGGTGCAGCTGCTGGGCCACGGTGAATCGAACGACGCCCACCACATGTCGAGCCCGCACCCGCAGGGGCTGGGCGCAGAACGTGCGCTCGACGCCGCGCTGGCGCGCGCCGGCATGCACGCGCACGACGTCGACCTCGTCAGCCTGCACGGCACCGCCACACCGCGCAACGACGAGGTCGAAGCCGCGCTGGTGGCGCGCCGCTACCGCGCCGACGTGCATGCCAGCGCGCTCAAGGGCTGCACCGGCCACACGATGGGCGCCGCCGGCATCGTCGCGGCGCTGGCCTGCGTGCTGTCGGTGCGCGACGGCCTGCGCGCCGGCAGCGCGCACACCGGCAGCGCCGACCCGGCGTTGGGCGAAGTCTTCGCCCGGCAGCTGCACACCGCGCCGGCGCTGCAGCCGGTGCAGAAACCGGTGCATGTGGCCGCCTGCCACGCCTTCGGCTTTGGCGGCAACAACGCGGTGCTGCTGTTTGCGCGGGGCGTGGCATGAGCGGCACGCTGTGGATCGACGGCATCGCCTGGTGGTCGCCGGACCTGCCGGACTGGGAGCGGGCGCGCGCGGCGCTGCGCGCTGAAGGCGCCGCGCCGCCTGCCGGCACGGCGAAAGCGTCGCGCCCGTCGCCGGCGCTGCTGGCCGCCAACGAACGCCGGCGCGCGCCCGACTCGGTGCTGATGGCGCTGGAGGTCGGCGCCCGCGCCGCCGCTGAATCGGGACACGACCTGGCGACGCTGCCGAGCGTCTTCGTGTCGGCCCACGGCGACCTGCCGATCACCGACGCGTTGTGCCGCACGCTCGCCGCCGATCCGCTGCTGCTGTCGCCGACGCGCTTCCACCACTCGGTGCACAACGCGGCTTCGGGCTACTGGGCCATCGGCAGCGGCAGCCCGGCCGCCAGCACCGCGCTGTCGGCGCACGAAACCACCTTCGCCGCCGGGCTGATGGAAGCCGCCTGCCAGTGCCTGGCCGACGTGCAGTCGGTGCTGCTGGTGGCCTACGACACCGAAGCCAGCGGTGCGCTGGCTTCGGTCAACCGCAGCCGCGGCTGGCTGGCGCTGGCGATCGTGCTGTCGCCCGCGCAAGGGCCGCGGTCGACTTGGGCCGTCGACTGGGCGTTGCACAGCGAATCGGTGCCGACACCCATGGCGCACAGTGCCGCGGCGCAGGCGCTGGCGGCCAACGCCAGCGCCGCCGCCCTGCCGCTGGCCGAAGCGCTGGCCACGGAAGTCGACGCCGAACGGGCCTGGCCGCTGTCGCCCGGACTGTCGCTGCGCCTGCACCTGCGCCGCCCGTCGTCAGCAGGCCACAACCCGGCTGCGGCATGATGCAGGGTTTGCACCTGCCCTGCCCACTGCTGCCCACGCGATGAGCACCACTCCCACCACGCACGAGGTCGTCATCATGGGCGGCGGCCTGGCCGGGCTGACGCTGGCCCTGCAGTTGCGCCAGCGCCTGCCCGACCTGGACGTGCTGGTGCTTGAACGCCGCGCGCACCCGGTGCCCGAAGCCTGCCACAAGGTCGGCGAGTCGACGGTGGAGATCGGCGCCCGCTACTTCGCCGACGTGCTGGGGCTGCGCCAGCACCTGATGGACTCGCAGCTGAAGAAGTTCGGCTTCCGCTTCTTCTTCAGCGAGAAGCGCACCGACATCGAAGCCGTCACCGAACTCGGTGCCAGCACCGCGCTGCCCGAAGGCAGCTGGCAGATCGACCGCGGCATCTTCGAGAACTTCCTCGGCCACGAGGTGCAGCGCCAGGGCGCGCGATTCGTCGACGGCGCGATGGTCCGCGAACTCGATCTGGCCCCCGAAGGCGACGACCTGGCCCTGCACACCGTGCGCTGGCAGCAGGGCAGCGGGCCGCTGCAGACGGCGCACGCGCGTTGGGTCATCGACGCCTGCGGCCGCGCCGGCCTGATCAAGAAGAAGCTCGGACTGGCGCGCGAAAACAGGCACGACGTGCACGCGGTGTGGTTCCGCATCAGCGAGCACCTGGTGCCCGACGAGTGGTCGCAGGACGCGGCCTGGCAGGCACGCTGCGACGCGCCCAAGCGCTGGTTGTCGACCAACCACCTCGTCGGCGCGGGCTACTGGGTGTGGCTGATCCCGCTGTCGTCGGGTTCACATTCGGTGGGCATCGTGGCCGACCCGCGCTGGCACGCGCTGGAGCGCATGAACACCTTCGACAAGGCAATGCACTGGCTGCAGGAGTTCCAGCCGCGCCTCTACACCGAACTCGACAGCCGGCGCGACAAGCTGCAGGACTTCGCCTTCTTCAAGCGCTTCTCTTACGACTGCGAGCAGATCTTCTCCGACCGCCGCTGGGCGCTGGCCGGCGAGGCCGGGCGCTTCCTGGACCCGTTCTACTCGCCGGGCAGCGACTTCATCGCCATCGGCAACACCTACATCACCGACCTCGTCGCGCGCGACCGCGAGGGCAAGCCGCTGAAGGCGCACGTGCAGGTCTACGAGCAGATCTTCCGCTCGTTCTACGACAACACGATGGCGCTGTACGTCGACCAGTACGGCATCTTCGGCGACCCCGAGGTGCTGCCGCTGAAGGTGTTCTGGGACTACACCTACTACTGGGGCGTGCTGGCGCGGCTGTTCTACCAGGACGGCCTGACCGACCTGCGCGTGCTGCAGGCGCTGCGCGACGAGCTGGGCATGGTGCAGCCGCTCAACGTTGCGATGCAGAACTTCGTGCGCGAGATGTGCCGGCACAGCCGCAAGCGCAACCACGCCATCATGCTCGACCAGGCCTCGCTGCCGTGGTTCCACGAACTGAACCGTGCGCTCGCCGACCGCGTCGGCAGCGATGAGTTTCGCCAGGTGATGAAGGCCGCCAACCGGCGCATGCGCCAGCTCGCCACCGACATCCTGGACCGCAGCTGCGCCGAGCACCCGGCGCTCGACGGCACGGCGCTGCGGCTGGCGATCGAGCAAGCCGGCGGCGCCGTGCGCGGCGAACCGAGCCTGCTGTTCCCGGCGCTGAAGGACGAACCCGAAGCAGCGCTGTCGGCCTGAGCGCTGGCCAGCGCCCGCTCAGGGCTGGAACGGCGGCAGCCGGCGCGCCTTGCACCACAGCAGCAGCGGCAGGCGCAGCACGAACTCCAGCATCAGCCGCAGGTGCATCCAGCTCAGCAGCAGGTTGTCGCGCCCGTACTTGAAGTGCGAGACGCCACCTTCGGCCGCGCTCAGGTACTTCACCGGCGCGTCCAGGTTGATCGGCTTGACGCCGCGCCAGGCCAGGCGCACCACGGCCTCGGTGTCGAAGTCGAAGCGCCGCATCCAGGGCTGGCGCTGCATCACCGCGGCCAGCGCAGCCAGCGGGTAGACGCGAAAGCCGTACAGCGAATCGGCGACACCGGCGCCCAGCGTCTCGAGGTGGGTCCACCAGTTGGACACGCGCCGGCCGCGCACGCGCAGCAGCGGCGCGCTGGCGTCGAACACCGGGCGGCCCAGCACCATGGCCTCGGGCCGCGCCAGCGAGGCCTGCATGAAAGCCGGGATCAGCGCGGCCGGGTGCTGGCCGTCGGCGTCCATCGTCAACACGTGCGTGAAGCCCGCCGCCGCGGCCTCGTGCAGGCCGTGCAGCACGGCCGCGCCCTTGCCCTGGTTGTGCCGCAGCACCCACACGCGCAGGCCGGCGTCGGCGGCGGCCAACTGCTGCAGGCCCTGCGCCGTGCCGTCGGTGCTGCCGTCCACCACCACCCACACCGGGCTCCACATCGCGCGCGCCGCCCGCACCGTGGCGTAGACCGTGGCGCCGGTGTTGTAGCTGGGGATCAGCACGAGGTGGCTGCGCGACGGCGTCATGGCGTTCGCGTCGTGTGCACGCCGGCGGCGTAGTAGGTCTGCACCTCGGCCAGCAGGGCGTGGTGGTCCTGCGGCGGCGCGAAGCGGCGTCCCAGGCGCACCGCAAAGCGAATCGGCAGCGGCGGCAGCTTCCACAGCGGCCAGCCCTTGCCGAGGTACGGCGAATCGGTGTCGATGAACACCGCCTGCACCGGCACCTGCGCGCGCTTGGCGATGAGCGCGAAGCTGGCGTGGAAGGGGTTCAGCGGCGGGCGCGTGGTGCGCGTGCCTTCGGGGAACAGCACCAGCTGCCCGCCGTCGCGCAGGTCCTGCACCGCCACCTGCACCATGCCGTAGGCCGAGTCGTTGTGGATGTAGCGCGCCAGCCGTGCGCCCGGCCCCAGGAAGGGGTTGCGCAGCAGGCTGGCCTTCATGATGCAGGCGCTGCGCGGCAGCCGCGCCACCAGCATCAGCGCGTCGAGCATGCTGGGGTGGTTGGCGACCACGATCAGCCCGCCTTCGTCGCGCAGCGCGTCGAGCACCTTGGCGTCCAGCCGCAGCATGCCGACGAAGGCCGCGATGCGCCAGAAGATGCGGTAGCCGTAAGCGATCATCACACGCCCGACGCGGCGGCCCAGCGGGCGCGGCAGCAACGGGTAGAGCAGCAACGCGGCCGCGTTCCAGCACAACGACATCAGGCCCAGCAGCAGCAGTTGCGCCTGCAGCGCGACCCAGGCCAGCGGCCACCACGGCGGACGAACGGCGGCCATCGCCCCGGTTTCCTCAATCGTCAACCGTCACCCGCTCGGTGGAGGTGGCGAAGACCCAGCTCATCGCCAGGCCGAAAGTGGCCTGCGAACGCTGCCGCACCAGCGGGCTCGGCTCGAAGGCCGCGCCGGCCACGCTGTCCAGGCGCACGAAGGCGCCGACCCAGAAGTCGCCGAAGCGGCGCGACGCGCCGGTCGTGAAGCGCCAGCCGCCGTTGCCCGCGGGCGCGGCGTAGGCCGGCCGCGTCGCCGTCGCATAGACGGGCGCGACATCGTAGAAGTAGCTGTTGTAGCGGCGCGAGCCGACCAGCGGCCCGCCCTGCACGCCGATGTCCCAGCCCCAGCGCCGCACGTCGAGGTTGAGCACCGGGCTCGCGGTCCAGCCCAGGTCCTGCGGCCTGGACTGCACCGACAGCACCGCACGCACCGGCAGGCGCAGGTCCAGCTTCCAGTCCGCGCCGCGGCTCAAGGTGAAGTTGAAGTTGGGGCCCAGCTCGACCGTGGGCTTGAGGTCGGGCATGCCGGCGCGGGCGCGGTTGTCGTTGCTGCGGGCGGGCGCCGTGGCGGCCACGCTGAGGTCAAAGTCGAAGCGTTCGCCGTCCAGCAGCACCGCGCGCGCGCCTTCGCGGGTGGCGCGGAAGATCTTGCCGCGGTACACGCCGTAGGGCAGCGGCAGCAGCAGGTCGTGGCTCTGGTCGCTGCCGCGGTAGTGCGGCAGGCGCAGGCCGGCCACGCCCAGGCCCAGTTCCCACAGCGGTTCATCGGCGTGCGCCGGCAACATCACCGCCAGGTGCAGCAAGAGCGCGGTTGCAGCACGGGCGCTCATCGGGTCGGGGTCGGCATGTGCGCCTTGTGGGTGGAGTGCAGGAGGACTTCGCGGCGACGCCGCAGCGGGATTATCGCCAATGCCTGCGCCGCATCCGCCGCGCGGTGCACCAGGGTGCGAGGGGCACGCCGCGGCGTCAGCAAATTGTCAAAAGCCCGGTGGTAACCTCGTGTCGTCATGGCCCCGCGCTGCGTGCGCCCCGCTTGTGCCGCCACGCCGCAACCTTCCTCTACCGAGATCAGCAGCCCTCGCCGGCCCCGAGCCCTGGCGCCACGAGTTGATGCGCCGTGTGCGCCACCGCTTCGTGCTCAAGACGCTGGGCATCACCGGCTTCATGTGGCTCTTCTTCGTGGCCTACTTCCACCTCTTGCGTCACCCGGCGCAAGCGGTGATCGTGATGCCGCTG
>JAYUPN010000017.1:0-5438 GCA_043760065.1 Rubrivivax sp. | reverse complement strand
TGGTAGTAGTCGTAGTAGCTGACGAAGTACTCGACCGCGTTGCGCGGGAAGAACTCGCGGAACTCGCTGTACAGCTGCGCCGCCAGCGTCTTGTTGGGTGCGAAGACGATTGCCGGGCGGCCGCTGCGCGCGATGACATTGGCCATCGTGAAGGTCTTGCCCGAGCCGGTCACGCCCAGCAGCGTCTGGTAGGTCAGGCCGTCGGCAATGCCTTCCATCAGCTGCTCGATCGCGGCCGGCTGGTCGCCGGCCGGCGCATAGGGCTGGAAGAGCTGGTACGGCGAGTCCGGAAAGCTCACGAACTCGCCCGCGACAGGTGCCGTGGCGTCGGTGCCGGCGGCGTTGGCCTCGGCCACCGGTGCAAGGTGCGCGGTCATTCGGGGTTTCCCAGGTTCAGCCACATAGAATCTCGATCACCTCGCAGCACCGATCGGCGCTGCGAGCAACCCCACAGATTAACGCAGCGCGAGCGGGCCTGCACTCTGCACCCCGCACGCCCGCCCTTTCCCAGGTCTTGCCGCCCATGTCCGCTTCGCCCCCTTCCCTGTTCTGCGCCGTCGAAATGGCGCCCCGCGACCCGATCCTGGGCCTGAACGAGCAGTTCAACGCCGACCCGAATCCGGCCAAGGTCAACCTGGGTGTCGGGGTCTACTTCGACGACGAGGGCAAGCTGCCGGTGCTGCGCTGCGTGGCAGCGGCCGAGAAGCAACTGCTCGAGTCGCCCAAGGCCAAGGGCTACCTGCCAATCGACGGCATCGCGGCCTATGACAAGGCGGTGCAGGGCCTGGTCTTCGGCGTCGACCACCCGGCGGTGGCCGCAGGCCGCATCGCCACCGTGCAGGCGCTGGGAGGCACCGGCGGCCTCAAGGTGGGGGCGGACTTCCTGAAGAAGTTGCAGCCCGCCGCCCGCGTGCTGATCAGCGACCCGAGCTGGGAGAACCACCGCGCGCTCTTCAGCAACGCCGGCTTCGTCGTCGACAGCTACCCGTACTACGACGCCCGGGGCCGCGAAGCGGACCTTGCCGGGTCCGCGGGCGGCATCCGCTTTGACGCCATGGTGGCTGCGCTGCAGGCGGCAGCGCCGGGCACCGTGGTCGTGCTGCATGCCTGCTGCCACAACCCGACGGGGTGCGACCTGTCGCCGGCACAGTGGGAACAGGTGGCTGCGACGTGCAAGTCGAGCGGCCTGGTGCCGTTCCTGGACATGGCTTACCAGGGCTTCGGCAAGGGCATCGCCGAGGACGGCGCGGCAGTGCGCCAGTTCCTGGCGCAGGAGATGTCGTTTTTCGTCGCGACCTCGTTCTCGAAGAGCTTCTCGCTCTACGGCGAGCGCGTCGGCGCGCTCAGCGTGGTGTGCAGCAGCGCCGAGGAGTGCAGCCGCGTGCTGTCGCAGCTGAAGATCGTCATCCGCACCAACTACAGCAACCCGCCCACCTTCGGTGCCCAGGTCGTGACCACGGTGCTGACGACGCCGGCGCTGCGCGCGATGTGGGAAGAAGAACTCGCCGGCATGCGCGAGCGCATCAAGGCCACGCGTGCGCAGCTGGTGCAGCAGTTGCAAGCCGCCGGCGTGGGGGGCGATCTGTCCTACATCACGCAGCAGATGGGCATGTTCAGCTACTCGGGGCTGGCCAAGGAGCAGATGCAGCGCCTGCGCAGCGAATTCGGCGTCTACGGCGTGGACTCAGGGCGCATCTGCGTGGCGGCCATCAACAGCCGCAACATCGGCGGCGTCGCGGCAGCACTGGCCCGCGTCATGCAAGCGGCCTGAAGAGCGCAGCTGCCTGTCGCGCAGCCGACAGCGGGCCGGGAATGGCCCCCTCGGGTACGTGTTTTCGCGCTTTTGGCGGGGCCGCGGCTGCGTCACCATGGCTGGGGCGAGGCCGGATTGTGGTCATTATGCTGCATTGCAGCAAAATAGCCGTTACAGTCAGCTTGCCGCAGCCCTTGCGAGCGCACCATGCGAATCATGGGGCCGTCACACCCGACCGGCACCCGAACGGAGATCACCGATGCTGTACCAGATGTACGAGACGCAGCGCGCCTTGATGGCGCCCTTCTCAGAGTTCGCCAGCGCTTCGGCCAAGCTCTACGACCACCCCTTGTCGCCTTTCGCGCACACGCCGCTGGCACAGCGCGTGTCGGCCAGCTTCGACCTCCTGCACCGGCTGGCCAAGGAGTACGAGAAGCCCGCGTTCAACATCACCTCGGCCGACGTCGACGGCGTCACGATCGCCGTGCAGGAGCAGGTGGCGGTGACCAAGCCCTTCTGCCGCCTGCTGCGCTTCAAGAGGTTCACCGACAACCCGCGCGCGCTGGAGACCATGAAGTCGCAGCCCACGGTGCTGGTGGTGGCGCCGCTGTCGGGCCACCACTCGACGCTGCTGCGCGACACCGTCAAGGCCCTGCTGCACGACCACAAGGTCTTCATCACCGACTGGACCGATGCGCGCATGGTGCCGCTGGGCGCCGGAGCCTTCCACCTCGACGACTACGTCGAGTACGTGCAGGAGTTCATCCGCCACTGCGGCACCGACGCGCACGTGATCTCGGTCTGCCAGCCCACGGTGCCGGTGCTCGCCGCGGTGTCGCTGATGGCCAGCCGGGGCGAGCCCACGCCGCGCACGATGACGATGATGGGCGGCCCCATCGACGCCCGCAAGAGCCCCACCGCCGTCAACAACCTGGCGATGAACAAGAGCTTCAGCTGGTTCGAGACCAACGTCATCTTCCGCGTGCCGCAGAACTTCCCCGGCGCCGGCCGCGCCGTCTATCCCGGCTTCTTGCAGCACACCGGTTTCGTGGCCATGAACCCCGACCGCCACCTGTCGAGCCACTACGACTACTTCCTGGACCTGATCCGCGGCGACGACGACAGCGCCGAGTCGCACCGCCAGTTCTACGACGAGTACAACGCCGTGCTGGACATGCCTGCCGAGTACTACCTGGACACCATCAAGACCGTGTTCCAGGACTTCGCACTCGTCAACGGCACCTGGCACGTCAAGGGTCAATTGGTGCGGCCGCAGGACATCACCACCACCGCGCTGCTGACGATCGAAGGCGAGCTCGACGACATCTCCGGCGCCGGCCAGACCAAGGCCGCGCACGAACTCTGCTCGGGCGTGCCGCGCGACCGCGCGTTCCACTACGACGCCGAAGGCGCCGGCCACTACGGCATCTTCTCGGGCCGCCGCTGGCGCGACAAGGTCTACCCGGAAGTGCGCGGCTTCATCGCCCGCTACGACCAGGAAGCCGGCGCTGCGGGCAAGAGCGCGGCCACGGCCAAGAACGTCCTGAAGATCGTTCCCAACCCGGTCCCCAAGCCCGCCCCGGCCGCCAAGGCTGCCGCGAAGAAGCGCGCCCGATAATCGGGCGGTGACCCCGCCCTCCCCCATCGCCGCGTCGCTGGCCGACCGGCTTAACGCCGCGCTGCCGCAGACGCAGTGCACGCGCTGCGGCTACCCCGACTGCCGCGCCTACGCCGAAGCGATGGCCGCAGGCGAGGCGCACATCAACCGCTGCCCGCCCGGCGGCGCCGAGGGCATCGAGCGGCTGGCCGCGATCAGCGGCCGACCGGTGCTGCCGCTGGACCCAGAGCGCGGCGTCGAGGGCCCGCGCGCGCTGGCGCTCATCGACGAAGCCTGGTGCATCGGCTGCACGTTGTGCATCAAGGCCTGCCCGGTGGACTGCATCATCGGCGCGCCCAAGCTCATGCACACCGTCATCGACGCGCTGTGCACCGGCTGCGAACTGTGCGTGCCGGTGTGCCCGGTGGACTGCATCTCGATGCCGCCGGTGACCCCGGGCCGCAGCGGCTGGCAGGCCTGGAGCCAGCCGCAGGCCGACGAAGCGCGCCAACGCTACGGCTGGCACCAGCTGCGACTGGTGCGCGAGCAGCGCGACAACGACGAGCGCCTCGCCGCCAAGGCGCAGGCCAAGCTCGCCGACCTGGCCGGCCAGAGCCAGATCACCGACCCCGCGGCGCTGGAAGCCAAGCGCGCGGTGATCGAGGCCGCGCTGCAGCGTGCGCGTGCGCAGCGGCCGCCCAAGGACTGAAGCCATGAAGCCGGAGTTCATCGAACCCTTCTTCGCGACGCTGGCCGCCGCCAACCCGCAGCCGCAAAGCGAGCTGCAGTACAGCAGCGTGTTCGAGCTGCTGGCCGCGGTGCTGCTGTCGGCGCAGGCCACCGACGTCGGCGTCAACAAGGCCACGCGGCAGCTCTTTGCGCTGGCGCCGACGCCGCAGCGCATGCTGGCGCTGGGTGAAGAGCGGGTGACCGAGTTGATCCGCACCATCGGCCTGTTCCGCACCAAGGCGAAGAACCTGCTCGCCACCTGCCGCATCCTGGTCGAGCAGCACGGCGGCGAGGTGCCGCGCACGCGCCAGGCGCTCGAAGCGCTGCCCGGCGTCGGCCGCAAGACCGCGAACGTGGTGCTCAACGTCGCCTTCGGCGCGCCGACGATGGCGGTCGACACGCACGTCTTTCGCGTCGCCAACCGCACCGGCCTGGCGCCCGGGCGCCATCCGCTGGAGGTGGAAGAGCAACTGCTGCGACGCGTGCCGGCGCAGTACGCGGTGAATGCCCACCACTGGCTGATCCTGCACGGGCGCTACGTCTGCGTCGCACGCGCACCGCGCTGCGGCCTTTGCGCCGTGCGCGCGTGGTGCGACCTGGGGCGCGTCAACGCCTGAGCGCGCTCCTACAATATGAGCTCGGGGGGACACCGATGGCCAAGCTGGAAGACCTTGCGGAACGCGTCGATCGACTGGTGCTGCGCCACCAGGAACTCAAACGCACCAGCACCTTGATCGAGCAACAGCTGGCGGCCGTGACTTCAGAACGCGACAGCCTGCGCTCGCGCCTGGCCGCCGCCCGCGCGCGCATCGACGCGCTGCTCGAGCGCCTGCCCGCCGACACCGCCACCAGCGGCGGCAAGGGGAGCGGCTCTTGAAGCAGGTCGAAGTCTCGATCCTCGGCCAGGTCTACATGCTCGGCTGCCCCGAAGGCGGCGAAGCGCTGCTGGCCACCGCGGTGGCCGCGGTCGACAAGGAAATGACCGCCATCCGCGACGCCGGCAAGGTCAAGGCGCGCGAGCGCATCGCCGTGCTGGCGGCGCTGAACCTGGGCTACCAGCTGGCCGAGCGCGGGCCCGTGGCGACGGCAACTGCGCGTGCAAACGGCACCGTGCGCGCCGACGCCGAGGCGCCGCAGGCCGAGATCGACGCCCTCGTGCGGCGCATCGACGTCGCCCTCGGCGAAGACGGCCAATTGTTGTGAACAAGAGCGCAGCGAAGGGACACCCGCAGCGGCAACTTGCAGGTCTAGAATGGTTTGGTCCGCCGTGAGTTGTGAGCCCAATATGTCCTTGAGCCGATGGTCTATGACCAAGGGCTTGGAACATCGCCAAGTTGGTGTGATCGTCTCGCGTCAGAT
>JAYUPN010000016.1:0-5440 GCA_043760065.1 Rubrivivax sp. | reverse complement strand
CCTGCTCCGTCGCCGTCATCGAGCGGTAGAACTGCCGCGCCTGCGAGTAGTGGTCGGCAAAGGACTCCGGCCGCAGCCGCGCCTTGGGGCCGGTCTCGGCCACCGCCAGGCTGGCAAAGCCGCGCTCGGGCGAAGCCCGCGGGCCCTCGGGCGCCAGCGAGTTGGGTTCGTAGGCCACGCGCCCCTGCGGCACGTTCATCTGCATCTTGGCGTCGCGCTGGAAGTTCTGGAACGGGCAGCGCGGGCGGTTGATCGGCAGCTGGTGGAAGTTGGGGCCGCCCAGGCGGCTGAGCTGGGTGTCGAGGTACGAGAAGAGCCGCCCCTGCAGCAGCGGGTCGTTGCTGAAGTCGATGCCGGGCACCAGGTGCGAGGGGCAGAACGCCACCTGTTCGGTCTCGGCAAAGAAGTTGTCGGGGTTGCGGTCCAGCACCATGCGGCCCACCACCTGCACCGGCACCAGTTCTTCCGGGATCAGCTTGGTGGCATCGAGCACGTCGAAGGGCAGGCTGTCGGCCGTGGCCTGGTCGAAGACCTGCAGGCCGAGGTCCCACTCGGGGAAGTCGCCGCGCTCGATGGCCTCGCGCAGGTCGCGGCGGTGGTAGTCGTTGTCGGCGCCCTGCAGCTGCACCGCTTCGTGCCAGGTCGTGCTCTGCACACCCAGCCGGCTGCGCCAGTGAAACTTGACGAACTGCGCCTGGCCGTCGGCGTTGATGAGGCGGAAGGTGTGCACGCCGAAGCCGTCCATCATGCGCAGCGACCGCGGCAGCGTGCGGTCGCTCATCGCCCACATCACCATGTGCAGGCTCTCGGGCACCAGCGAGACGAAGTCCCAGAAGGTGTCGTGCGCCGACCCGGCCTGCGGGTAGCCGCGGTCGGGCTCCATCTTCACGGCGTGCACGAGGTCGGGGAACTTCATCGCGTCCTGGATGAAGAACACCGGGATGTTGTTGCCGACAAGGTCGAAGTTGCCCTCGTCGGTGTAGAACTTGACCGCGAAGCCGCGCACGTCGCGCGGCGTGTCCACCGACCCCGACCCGCCGGCCACGGTGGAGAAGCGCGCGAACACCGGCGTGCGCTTGCCGACCTCGCAAAGGAAGCCGGCGCGCGTCCAGTCCGAGCAGTCTTGCAGGCACTCGAAGTAGCCGTGTGCGGCCGACCCGCGCGCGTGGACGATGCGCTCCGGGATGCGCTCGTGGTCGAAGTGCGTGATCTTCTCGCGCAGCAGGAAGTCTTCCAGCAGCGTCGGCCCGCGCGGGCCGCCGCGCAGCGAGTTCTGGTTGTCGGACAGCGGCAGGCCCTGGTTGCTGGTCAGCAGCGGCTGGTCCGGGCCGGCGTGCTGGTGCAGTTCGTCGCCTTGGCCTTGGCTGGACGGCAGGCCGGGCTTGCCCGCCGGCCGTTGGGTGGCAGCAGAGCGGCGCGCGGCCGGCCGGGGGGATTTGGTGGATCTCATGGGACTGTCCTTTGACTCGCCGTGCACAGGCGCGGGCGCATGCGCCCTGGAAGATGGAAGGCGCGGCCGGTGGTCGAGCGCCGCGCCGCGGGCCTGGCAGACAGGGCTGCGCTCATACGACGTGGGCAGCCCGGTCCGGCTTCATGCAGGCCGTGCGCCGTTGTCGTGGTGGTGCGGGTGGGTGGCCTTCAGGTCGGCGAGGATCGCCGCCTTGCGTTCGGCGATCGCCGCGCCCAGCGCCTTCAGGTCCATCGTCCCGGCCTCGCGGCAAGCCGGGAAGAGTTCGCCCTCTTCTTCCTTGACGTGGTGGTCGACGTACTCGAACAGCACCAGCACCTTGGCGTCGTAGTGACTGTCGTCGGGCTGCATCGTCTCGATCTGGCCGATCAGGTCCTTGGCGCAGGCATGTTCGACGTCGGCGTGGTCGACCAGATCCTGGTCTTCCAGCGCTTCGCGGGCCGCGGGGTAGAACAGTTCCTCTTCCGCGGTGGCGTGCGCCGTCAGCGCATGGCAGAGCTGGATCGCCAGCGCACCGCGGCTGGCCGCGTCGGCGCCCGCGTCGGCCAGCTTCTTGTACTGGCGGTGCATCTTCTTGACTTCCGCGTGGTCGGCCTTCAGCAGCACGATCGCATCGCGGGCGCGCGGCGCGGCGGCGGCGCGGGCCGCGGGTTCGTTGGCGGCGCTGCCGGCGGCGGAAGGCTTCGCAGCCGGTGCGTGGTCGTTGGCGGCTCTGGCGGATCTCGGGTTCATCGGTGTTCTCCGTTGCGGCGCGCGCGGCGCCAAGATTGAGGGGGCGAAGACAAATCTTCGCCGCCCCTGCCGCTGGCCCCGGTAGGCGGCGTGCGCAAGGCGGCCTAGGAAACGGCCTACATTGGATGCGCCGGCACGCCGGACACGCGCTCGGCTCGCCCGCGACAGCGGGCTGCACTTGCCCGCGCGCCTGGCGCGTTGCCAAGGGCCCTCGAACGCCGCCGGGCGTGGTGCAATGGCGCCAAGATGGCTCTTCCCGCTCCCACCCTGCGTGCGACGCGCAGCGCGCCCCACGTGTCCCTGTGCGTGCCGACGTCATGAACCGGCCCGGCCGACCGGGAGGCTCAAGCACCGCAGTGCACAGCACGGGGCCCTGATGAGCGAGCACGCCCTCGTCTGCACCGACCTCGTCGACAGCACGCGCACGCACGAGCGGCTGGGTGACGAGCGCGCCGCGGCGCTGTGGGCCGAACATGACCGCGCGACGCGCAGCTTGCTGGCCCGCCATGGCGGTCGCGAAGTCGACCGCACGGACGGCTTCTTCCTGCTCTTCGACGCCGTCGCCGAAGCCGCCGCCTTTGCGCTGGGCTACCACCCCGCGGTGGCCGCGCTCGGCCTGTCGGCGCGCCTGTCGCTGCACGTCGGCCCGCTCACGCAACGCCGCAATGCACCCGAGGACGTGCGCCGAGGCGCCAAGCCCGTCGAAGTCGAAGGCCTGGCCAAGCCGTATGCGGCACGGCTGATGGCGCTGGCCGGCGGCGGCCAGACCCTGCTCAGCGAAACGGCGCAGCGGGCGCTGGCCGCGCTGCCGCCGGGCACGGTGCTCGAGTGCCACGGCCACTACCGGCTCAAGGGCATCGAGGCGCCGGTGCAGGTGTTCGAGCTCGGCGTGCCAGGGCGCAGCCCGCTCAGTCCGCCGGCCGACTCCGAGAAGGCGTGGCGCGTCGTCGCCGACGACGACGGCCTGTGGCGCCCGCTGCGCGAGATCCCGAACAACCTGGGCGGCGAGCGCGACGCCTTCGTCGGCCGCGGCGCGGAGCTGCGCGCGCTGGCGCAGCAGCTCGACGGCGGCGTGCGGCTGCTCAGCGTGCTGGGCCCGGGCGGCACCGGCAAGACGCGGCTGGCGCGCCGCTACGGCCGCGCCTGGCTCGGCGACTGGCCCGGCGGTGTCTACTTCTGCGACCTGTCCGAAGCGCGCTCGCTCGACGGCATTCTGTTCGCCGTGGCGGCAACGCTCGGCGTGCCGCTGGGGGCGACAGAGGCGGTGGCGCAGATCGGCCACGCCATCGCCGCGCGCGGGCGCTGCCTGCTCATCCTGGACAACTTCGAGCAGGTGGCGGCGCACGCGCCGCACACGCTCGGTCACTGGCTCGACCGCGGCGCCGACGCCGCCTTCCTGGTCACCAGCCGCGAACGGCTGCATCTGCCGGGCGAGGTGCTGCTGACGCTGGAGCCGCTGGCGCTGGCCGGCGAGGCGATCGAGCTGTTCGAACTGCGCGCGCGGGCGCAGCGCAGCGACTTCGCGCTCGGTGCCGACAACCGCGCCGCGGTGGCCGAGGCCGTGCGGCTGCTCGACGGCCTGCCGCTGGCCATCGAACTGGCCGCGGCACGCATCCGCGTGCTGTCGCCGGCGCAGTTGGTGGAGCGTTTGCGCGACCGCTTTGCCGTGCTGGCCGGTGCGCGCGGCGCGGCGGCGCGCCAGGCCACGCTGCGGGCGGTGATCGACTGGTCGTGGCAGCTGCTGAGCCCCTGGGAGCAGGCGGCGCTGGCCCAGTGCGCGGTCTTCGACGGCGGCTTCACGCTGGCCGCCGCCGAGGCGGTGATCGACCTCCGGCCCTGGCCCGAGGCACCGCCGGCGATCGACGTCGTGCAGGCCCTCGTCGACAAGAGCCTGCTGCGCAGCTGGGTCCATGCGTCGGCCTCGCGCCTGGACATCGACGAGCCGTACTTCGGCATGTACCTGAGCATCCACGAGTACGCGGCGCAGCAGCTGCGCCGCGATGGTGTTGCCCCGGCGCTGGCCGCCGAGACCCGGCACGGCCGCCACTTCGCCAGCGAAGGCACCGAGGCCGCGATCGAGGCCCTGCACACGCACGGCGGCGTGCAGCGGCGCGCGGCGCTGGCGCTGGAGCTGGACAACCTGGTCGTGGCCTGCCGGCGCGCCGTGGCGCGGGGCGACGGCGCGGTGGCCGCGCCCACCTGCCGCGCGGTGTGGGCGGTGCTGCAACTGCAGGGGCCGTTTGCGCTGGGCGCCGAGCTGGGTGCGCAGGTGCTGGCGCTGGATTCGCTGAGCACCGCGTCCCGCATCGAGGTCTCGCGCACGCGGGCCCAGGCCTTGCGCCGCGTCGGGCGCCGCGACGAGGCGCGGGCCTGCCTGGAGCAGGCGCTCGAGCTGGCGCGCGCCAGTGGCGACCGGCACGCCGAAGGCACGATGCTCGAAAGCCTGAGTGTGCTGCTGACCTTCGAAGGCCGGCCGAAGGAAGGCATCGCGCTGACGCGGACCGCGCTGGCGATGCTGCGCGAAGCCGGGGCCGCGCAGCGCAACGAGGCCATCGCCCTGGGCAGCCTGGCCGTGCAGCTGCACGACACCGGCAGCCTCGAAGAGGCCTTGCCCAAGTACGAGGCGGCGCTGGCGATCTACCGCAGCGTCGGCGACCGCTTCGCCGAAGGTGTCGTGCTGGGCAACCTGGGCACGCTGCACAACGACCAGGGCCGGCTCGAGCAGGCGCGCGCGCTGTACCTGGACTCGATCGCGGTCTGCCGCGAGATCGGCGACCGCGAAGGTGAAGGCGTGGCGCTGGGCAACCTGGGCAAGCTCGAGCTCGACGAGGACCACCTCGAGGCCACTGCCGCGGCCTACGAAGCCTCGCTGCGCGCGGTGCGCGACATCGGCAGCCGGCGCACCGAAGGCGTCTCGATCGGACAGCTCGGCATCGTGCTGCAGAAGCAGGGCCGCCTGGACGAGGCGCGCGCGCACTACCTGCAGTCGCTGGCGATCGCGCGCGAGATCGGCAACCGGCGTTTCGAAGGCCAGACGCTGGCCAACCTGGCCGAGCTGCTGCGCCTGCAGGGGCGCCTGGGCGAAGCGCGCGCCCTGCTGGCCGAGGCCGAGGCGCTGCTGCGGGAAATCGACGACCCGATGGACCTGGGCGAAGTGCTGTGCCTGCGCGGCCGCGTCGACCATGCGCTGGGCGACGTGCCGGCGGCCCGCGCGGCACTGGCCGAAGCCGAGGCCGCGGC
>JAYUPN010000015.1:0-5464 GCA_043760065.1 Rubrivivax sp. | reverse complement strand
CGGCCGCGGTCGAACGGCTGCAAGGCGTGCCCGACAGCACGCAGGACATGACCGCGGTGCGGCGCGCGTTCCACACCCTCAAGGGCAGCTCGCGCATGGTCGGCCTGCGCGACTTCGGCGAAGCCGCCTGGTCCTGCGAGCAGCTCTTCAACGCCCGGCTGGCGCAGGCGCCGAACATGGACGCGTCGCTGCGCCTGTGCACCTCCGAAGCCCTGGCCTACATGGACAGCTGGGTCGAAGCCATTGCCGCCGGCCGCGACGAGGGCCACAACGCCGCCGCCGTGGCGCGCGCGGCCGACGCACTGCGCCTGGAAGGCACCCGCGTGGCGATCACGCTGCCCGCGGTCGCCGGCGAAGACAAGACAACCCTCGTGGGCCGCGCCGAGCCCCCGGTGGCCGTGGACGGCGCCGTCGTCAGCGCGCCGGCCGAGGTGCCGGTGGCCGCCGAAGAGCCGGCGCTGCCGGCACTGCTGCCCGAACCGGCGCTGGCCGTCGACGTCGCGGCCGCGCTGCCCGAAATCGAGCCCGTGCCCGAGCTGCTGGGCGAAGCGGGCCGGCTGGTCGAGACGCTGGAAGCCTTCGCGCCGCCCGCGCCGGCCATTCCCGAACCCGCACCCGAACCCGAATTTGCGCTCAGGCTCGGCGACTTCGACGACGAGCCCGCGCCGCGCGTCGTGCCCGACGTGCTGCCGCTGAGGCAGCGCCTGCCCGACCTGCCCAGCGCCGAGGACCTCGATCTGGGCCGGCGCGAGCCGCCGCCCATCGCCAGCGTCTCGACTCCCGCCGACGACGAGGTTGCCTTCGAACTCGACCTCGGCGATTTCAACGAGCCGGCGCAAGCCGCGACGCCACGCGAACCCGAGTTCGACCTGAACCTGGAGTTGCCGGCGGCGCCCGAGCCGGCTGCGCCGCCAGCGGCCGCCGAAGCGCTGGAGATCGATCTCGACGAGTGGGGCGACGTCTTCGGCCCCGACGCTGCAGCGCCGGCGGACCTGCCCGCGGTGGCCGCAGCCGCCGAGGCTGCCGAACCCGCGCTGCAGGGCCTGGCCGATCTGCCGCTGGAGCTGGAGCTGCCGGCCACGCCGCCCGCCGAGCCGCCGCGCGCGGAGCCAATGCACGACGAGCCGATGGCCGACGAGCCTGAGGCCGACGAACCTGAGGCCGACGAACAGGTCAAGGTCATCGGACCGCTGCGCATCAGCATCCCGCTGTTCAACATTTACCTCAACGAGGCCGACGAGCTGTCGCGCCGCCTGGTCGCCGAACTGGGCGAGTGGACGCTGGACGCCGAACGCCACCCGGTGTCGGACACGGCCGTGGCGCTGGCGCATTCGCTGGCCGGCAGCTCGGCCACGGTGGGTTATGCCGACCTGTCGGCGCTGGCGCGCTCGCTGGAGCACGCACTGATGCGTTCGCGCTCTGCCGGCCACGGCCGGCCGGGGGAAGCGGCGCTGTTCTGCGACGCCGCCGAGGACATCCGCCGCCTGCTGCACCAGTTCGCGGCCGGCTTCCTGCGGCCGGTCAGCCCCGAGCTCATCGAACAACTCGCCGCGCACGAGCGGCTGCCGGTGCAGAGCGCCGACGCGCTGGCCGACTTCGACCCCACGGACGCCGAGGATGCGCCCGCCTACGTCGCTTCGCAGCCGACGCCGCTGGCCGCCGCCACCGACGCACCCGTGGCGGCCGTGGAGCCCGAAGTGGACGACGGCATCGACGCGGTCGACGCCATCGACGCCGAGCTGTTCCCGATCTTCGAGGAAGAAGCCGAAGAACTGCTGCCGCAGCTGCAGGCCCGGCTGCGCGACTGGCACGACCACCCGGGCAACGCCGGCGCGCCCGCGGCCTGCATGCGCACGCTGCACACCTTCAAGGGCGGTGCGCGGTTGGCCGGCGCGATGCGCCTGGGCGAAATGGCGCACCAACTGGAGTCCGAGGTCGAGCGCCTGAGCGTGCTCGAGTCGCTGCAGTCGGCCGAGATCGATCCGCTGCTGGCGCGCTCCGACGCCATGATCGTGGCCTTCGACGCGTTGCGCCGCCGCCCGGCCGCGCTGGCGCCGGCGATCGAGCTGCCCAAGGTCGAAGCTGCTCCCGCGCTGCCTGAGGTGCCGCCAGCGGCGGTTGCCGAAGCAGCGCCGGTGCTGTGGGCCGGGCCGCTGCCCAGTGATGCGGTGGCGGTCACGCCGGCCGAGGAAACGCCGGCCGTCGAAGCCGCAGCGGACGGATCCGCCGTCGCAGAACCCGCCCTCGCGGCCGAAGGACCTGCCGAAGAACCCACGCCTGCCGACGTCGACATCGCCTTCGAACCCGAACCGGCCCTGCTGTCAGCCGCGGCCGGGGCGCTGGCGCCGATCGACTGGAGCCGCTTTGCTGCCGGCACGCCGGCGCCCGAGGTTCAGGCCGCGCCTGGCGACCGCGCCGGGCAGGGCGCTGCGGTGCGCGTGCGCGCGGGCTTGCTGGACCGGCTGGTCAACAACGCCGGCGAGGTCAGCATCACGCGTTCGCGCATCGACAGCACCGTGCGCCAGCTGCAGGGCTCGCTGGCCGAGCTCACCGACAGCCTGGAGCGCATGCGGCGGCAGCTGCGCGACATCGAGGTGCAGGCCGAGTCGCAGATCAGCAGCCGCATGGAGGCCGCCAAAGCCGCGGCGCAGACCTTCGACCCGCTGGAGATGGACCGCTTCACGCGCTTCCAGGAGCTGACGCGGTTCATGGCCGAGTCGGTCAACGACGTCGCCACGCTGCAGCGCAGCCTGCAGCGCTCGCTGCAGTCGGCCGAGGACGAACTGGCGGCGCAGGCGCGGCTGACGCGTGAGCTGCAGGACGACCTGCTGCGCACGCGCATGGTCGAGTTCGAGAGCATGGCCGACCGCCTGTACCGCACCGTGCGGCAGGCGGCGCGCGACACCGGCAAGCAGGTGCGGCTGGACATCGTCGGCGGCGGCATCGAGATCGACCGCGGCGTGCTCGAGCGCATGGCCGGCTCCTTCGAACACCTGCTGCGCAACAGCGTGGCACACGGCGTCGAGTCGCCCGCCGAGCGCGAGCGCCTGGGCAAGCCCGCCGGCGGCCTGATCACGGTCACGGTGGCGCAGTCGGGCAACGAAGTCGCAGTCGAGGTCGCCGACGACGGCAGCGGCCTCGACCTGGGCCGCATCCACCAGCGCGCCATCGAGCGCGGGCTGCTGGCGGCCCAGACGCCGGCCACCGACGCCGAGCTGTCGCAGCTGATCTTCTCGCCCGGCTTCAGTACCGCCGAGACGGTGACCGAACTCGCCGGCCGCGGTGTCGGCCTGGACGTTGTGCGCGCCGAGGTCAACGCCATGGGCGGCCGCATCGAGACCGCCAGCGAGCCCGGCAAGGGTTCGCGCTTCCGGCTGCTGCTGCCGCTGACCACCGCGGTCACGCAGGTCGTGATGCTGCGCTGTGGCGAGACGCAGGTGGCGGTGCCGTCGCCGCTGATCGAGCTCGTGCGCCGCGTGCCCACGGCCGAGGTCGAGCAGGCCTACGTCGACGGCCACCTGCTCTACAACGGCGAGCTGCTGCCGTTCCACTGGCTGGCCTCGCTGCTGCAGGCCAGCAACCGCGGCCCGGACAAGGGCCGCAACCAGAGCGTGGTCATCGTGCGCAGCGCAGCGCAGCGCGTCGCGGTGCACGTCGACGAAGTGGTGGGCAACCAGGAAGTGGTGGTCAAGAACGTCGGCCCGCAGCTGTCGCGGCTGCCCGGCCTGGCCGGTGTCACGCTGCTGCCCTCGGGCGCCGTGGCGCTGATCTACAACCCGGTGGCGCTGGCCACCGTCTATGCCGAGTCGCTGCGCGAGCAGGCGCGTTCGGTGGCGGCTGCGGCCGCGGTGGCCGCGGCGCTGCCGGCGCCCCCGGTGCAGGCGGCCGTGCCGATGGTGCTGGTGGTCGACGACTCGCTCACCGTGCGCCGCGTCACGCAGCGCCTGCTGGTGCGCGAGGGCTACCGCGTCGTCACCGCCAAGGACGGCCTGGATGCACTGGAGCGGCTGGCCGAAGAGCGGCCCGCGGTGCTGCTGTCGGACATCGAGATGCCGCGCATGGACGGCTTCGACCTCGTGCGCAACGTGCGCGCCGACCCGCGCCTGCGCGACCTGCCGGTCGTGATGATCACGTCGCGCATCGCCCAGAAGCACCGCGACTACGCCGCCGAACTCGGCGTCGACCACTACCTGGGCAAGCCCTACTCCGAAGAGGAACTGCTGGGCCTGGTGGCGGGCTACGTCGCTGCGCAGTCGATGCCGCCAGCGACGCCCGTGCAGGCCGCGCCGGCGGCTGCGGTGCCGGCAGCACAGGCGGCGGGTTGACCCCGCCTGCGGCGCTGCCGCGGTCAGTGGCCTGAGGGCCCGACAGCGTCAGGCCACTGGCTGACGTGTCGGGCGGGCACCAAACCCCTGCTGCGGTCTTGGGTAAAACAAACGTTTGATTTGCGGGCTAGACTGCTCGCATGTCGCGGCTCGCGCTGCATCCCCGAATCGCGCCGTCCGGCCGCGAGCCTGGCAAGCCCGGCGAAGACGCGCGGGCGCGCCTGCTGCAGGCGGGGCTGCAGCTCTTTGCCTTGCAGGGCTACAGCAAGACCAGCACGCGCGAGCTGGCCGAGGCGGCTGCCGTCAACGTGGCGTCGATCAGCTACTACTTTGGCGACAAGGCGGGGCTGTACCGGGCGGTGTTCCACGAGCCGCTGGGTTCGCCCGAAGGCGATGTCGCGCGCTTCAACGGCGCCGATCTGACGCTGGTGCAGGCCCTGCGCGGCTTCTACGACGGTTTCCTGGAGCCGCTCAAGCAGGGCGACACCGCGCGCCTGTGCATGAAGCTGCACTTCCGCGAGATGCTCGAGCCCACCGGGCTGTGGAGCGCCGAGGCCGCGCATGGCATCCAGCCCGTGCACGACGCGATGCTGTCGGTGCTGTGCCGCCACCTCGCTCTGGCGGCGCCCGACACCGACCTGCAGCGCCTGGTGGTTTGCCTGGCCGGGCTCGGCGTGCACATGCATGTCGGCCGCGACATCACCGACCAGCTGGTGCCCGGCATCAACGACGGCGAGCACGCCGTCGACCAGTGGGCCGAGCGGCTGACGCTGTTCGGCCTGGCCATGGTGCACGCCGAAGCGCGGCGCCGCGGCGGCGAAATTCCGGCAGGGGACTGACGATGGAGCGAAGGATCTGGGCTGCGCTGTGGGCGCTCGCCGCCGTGACGGGTTGCGCCACCGTCGCTGCACCCGAGTCGCCACCGCCGGCGCGCATCGCCGGCAGCTGGCAGGCGAGCCTGCCCCATGGCGGCAGCACGAGCGACCTGAACCAGTGGTGGACGCGCTTCAACGACCCGCTGCTGCCTGCGCTGCAGGCGGCGGCGCAGCAAGCCAGTCCGTCGCTGGCCAGCGCCCGCGCGCGCATCGAGCGCGCCCGCGCGGCGCAGGTCGCCGCCGGCGCCGGTCACGAGGAGGCGA
>JAYUPN010000014.1:0-5468 GCA_043760065.1 Rubrivivax sp. | reverse complement strand
CGGTGCTGCGCATGCGTTCGGACGACGAGACCCTGACCCGCGACGCGGTCGAGCTCACCTACACCCGGCTCGTGCAGCGCTGGAACCTGCCCGATGCGCAGGGCAACATCTGGTTCCTCGGCGCGCTGGGCGGCGTCAAGGGCAAGGAGTTCGGCCGCGCCAGCACGCTCTTGGCGCCTGGACTCCAGATCGACTATGAGACGACGCGGGTCTACGGCTCGGTGCTGGGCCGGTTGTTCCGCGCCGAAGGCATCAACCTCGACACCGCCACGGTGCGCGCCGGCTTTTCCTTCTACGAGACGGACTACGACGAGGTGCAGCCGTGGATCGTCCTCGAGGTCCGCCGCTCGCGAGGTCTCGCCGACAAGATTGAGATCACGCCGATGCTGCGTCTGGTCCACAAGCGCTACTTCCTCGAACTGGGTGTCAACGACGCGTCCCAGTTTCGCGCCAGCCTGATGGTCACCTACTGATCCGGAGCACCCCATGCAACGCACTTCACTGTTCGCCGCTGTCATCGTGATGTCGCTCGCCGGGGCCGCCCAGGCCGGCAACAGCGTCAAGGCCACCGTCAACGGCATGGTCTGCGCGCTCTGCGCGCAGGGCATCGAAAAGCGCATCACCAAGATGGAGTCCACCAAGGCGGTCTTCGTCGACCTCAAGCGCAGGACCGTGGTCGTCGAGGCCCGCGATGGCATGACGCTGGACACCCAGGCGATCGCTGCGGAGATCACGGACTCGGGCTACGACGTCGTCAAGCTCGAGCCGATCCAGAAGTCGGTCGAGGAGTTCAAGGCCGAACTGAAGGGTCGCAAGTGAGGTCGACGCGGCCGCCACTGGCGCACCCGGCTGCGCGCGATGGCACGCCACGAGGCGGCCGGCAGTGGGCATGAGAGAAGACGGCCTGTCCCAGGCGCGCAGCGGTTTCTGGGCCTCGCTGGCCAGCCTGTTCGCCAGTTCGAGCACGCTCGTGTGCTGCGCACTCCCGGCCCTGTTGGTGGGCCTGGGCGCTGGCGCTGCGCTGTCATCGCTGGTGGCGGTCTTGCCGCAGATCGTCTGGCTCAGCGAACACAAGGAAGTGCTGTTTGCCGTCGCCACACTGCTCATGGCCGGCAGCGGCGTGCTGCAGTGGCGCAACCGCTCGGCACCCTGTCCGACCGACCCCGCGCTGCGCAACGCCTGCCTGCGCACGCGACAGACCTCCTGGCGCCTCTACCTCGCCAGCGTCGCCCTGTTGCTGGTGGGCGGCTGGTTTGCGTTCGTGCAGCCGCTGCTCGGCGCGTGAGCGCGCGCGCAACAGGTCTGCATCAGGGACCGGACGGCGCGCGCACCAGCAAGCGCAGGACCTCGCCGACGCGTTGCCGCGCCACGTCTTCCGGGTGGAACGGCAGCTGCGGCCACTGCTTGGCTGCGAACAGGCGCAGCTGGTCGGTGGCGTGCGGTGATGCCGGGTCGGTGCTCTGGCCGTAGGTGAGGAGGGCCTGCGCCACCGGGCCGCGGGAGTCGAAGGTCACGGTCTGCACGTAGCTGGTGCCGTAGTCGATGCGCAGGCCCTGCGCCGTGATGCCGGGGGCGAACTGGTTGCCCAGGTTGTTGAGCACGCCTTCGGCCTCGGTGCCGCCGTGCAGCGCGATGCGTTCGTCGGTGAACAGCGGCCGCTGCACCGAGCCCAGCGTGGCGTCGAGCGCAAAGCCCGACTCGCGCACCTTCTTCACGGCCTGCGTCAGCGCGTCCCAGACCTTGGCTGCGACCGCCGCGTCGTCCATCTTCAGCCCCGCCGGCGTGACCACCGGCTGCGCCTTGTCGAAGGGCACGCGGAAGACGCCGGGCACCGTGCCGGCGGTGTTCAGGAACTCGCGGAACAGGTGCGCGCCGCGGGCTTCGGCGTAGTTGCTGCGGTCCCAGCCGCGCAGTGCGGTGCAGCCGTCCTTGGCCTCGGGCGTGGGCGCACCGGCCGCGGACGCGCAGGCCGCCAGCAGGTCGGGCAGGACCACGCGTGCCATCAGGTTGTGGTTGGCAAACAGCTGCGCCTGTGCCGCCTGCGCCGTGACAGGGCCGCGCGCCACCAGCTCGGGCACCTCGATCAACCCCGAGCGCGTGCGCGGGCGGCGCACGATGTCGTCGCCCACCAGCGGCGAGATGCCTTCGAAGCGCTGCGAAGGGTGCGTGAAGAAGAAGCTGTCGTTGCTGTTGTGGACCCAGTCGCTGCGGATCGCCAGCGGCAGGCGTTCGATCGGGATCAGCCCCGGCACCGGCGAGCGCGCGTCGCGCTGCCAGCCGCAGGCGCTTTTGCTTCCGTCGAGCACGATGGTGCCGGCCGGCCCGCGCAGCGCGGCGGCCTGCGGGCTGGGGGCGCAGGACGCCAGCTGCGCGGCGTCGACGTCGGGCACGACGCTGACGTCGGCGTACAGGGCGTTGCCGTCGCGGTCGGCGGCGATCGTGTTGACCCACGGCGCGCCCAGGTTGCGCAGCCCGGCGTGCAGCTCGCGCACGTTCTTGGCGGCGGCGAAGGCCAGCCAGGCGTCGACGCTGCGCGCGTTGCCGGCATTCGCGTCCTGCAGCGCGTAGGCGCGCTCGGCGCTCCAGTTCAGCCCCAGGCGCGGCGCCTGCACGACCGGGCCCCAGCGTGTGGACCACACGGCCTGCGACTTCATGCTGAACAGGCCGTCGGTGCCGCGGCTCATGACCGCCACCGTGCGCGAGCTCATCTTTTCGGGCTGGCCGTCGACGAAGTAGCTGGTGGCGTCGCCCGGCACCAGCTTGAGCTCGTGCAGCGTGAAGCGCTTGCCGGTGGACACGGTGTGCGTCCAGGCGACGTCCTTGTTGAAGCCGATCTGCACCACCGCGCCGTGGCCGATGGCGGCGCCCATCACGTCCAGACGGCCCGGGATCGTCAGGTGCATTTGCCAGAAGCGGTTGACGCCAGCCCACGGGAAGTGCGGGTTGCCCATCAGCAGGCCGCGGCCGGTGCCGGTGGCGTCCTTCCCGAAAGCCCAGGCGTTGCTGCCCAGCGGCGGGTCGAGCAGGCCGGTCTCGCGCGCGTAGCCGGTGGCATCGGCCAGGTCCAGCGGCGCGGCGGCGGCAGCGGCCTTGGCCGCCGGCGGCTGCGCGGCCAGCCAGGCATCGGCCAGCGCGGCGATGCCGACCTGCACGCTGGTGAGTTCGCTCAAGCGCCGCAACTGCGCGGCCGTCATCGGCTGCACCCAGCCCTGGCCCCGGCAGGCAGCGGGCAGGGTGCTGGCGTTGTCGGTCAGGAAGCGGTTGTAGCCGGCGACGTAGCCGCTGACCATGGCCCGCGCGTCGCTGCTCGTCTGCGACCAGGCGCGTTCGAGCGCCGCGTCGTCCATGTGCGCGGCGATGAAGAGGTCGATCTGCTCGTTGGGCAGCATGCGCCGCCCGAGCAGCGCGCTGCCGGCGGCGCCGAAGGTGCGCGCGCGCTCGCCGCGCACCGTGACCAGCTGCTGCGCGGTCTGGCAGACGTTGTCCTGCGCGTGTGCGTAGGCCACGCCGTAGGCCAGCGTGTGCATGTCGGGGGCGCTGATGTGCGGCACGCCGTGGGCCGTGCGCTGGATGGTGACGGCTGTCGACGGCGGGCCGCTGGGGGTCGACGCGCAGGCGGCGAGCAGTGCTGCCGCGGCCAGCGTGGCCAACGCCGTCAAGGCCGGGCGGATTCGGTTCATGGTGCGTCTCCTCTTTGTGCAGATCGGGTGGGCGCCGGGTGCTGCCTCGGCCCGCGTCAACTCTTGCTCTTGGGCAAGCGCCCCATCAGGTAGAACTCGTCGTTGGGGCGCATGCCGCTCAGGTTGGCCATGCGGTTGCTGAGCCCGAAGAAGGCGGTGATGGCACCGATGTCCCAGGCGTCCTCGTCGCTGAAGCCGTGCTCGCGCAGCGCCGCGAAGTCGCTGTCTTCGATCGTGTGCGAGGCGGTGCAGACCTTCATCGCAAAGTCCAGCATCGCGCGCTGGCGCGGCGTGATGTCGGCCTTGCGGTGGTTGACCGCCACCTGGTCGGCCAGCAGCGGCTTCTTCTCGTAGATGCGCAGGATCGCGCCGTGCGCCACCACGCAGTACAGGCACTGGTTGGTGGCCGAGGTGGCGACGATGATCATCTCGCGCTCGCCCTTGCTGAGCGAGCCCGTCTCCTTCAGCAGCAGCGCGTCGTGGTAGGCCATGAAGGCGCGCCACTCGGCCGGCCGGTGGGCCAGCGCCAGGAAGACGTTGGGCACGAAGCCGGCCTTGGCCTGCACTTCGAGGATGCGCGTGCGCAGGTCCTCGGGCAGGTCCTTCAGCTCGGGCACCGGGTAGCGCGAGATCGGCAGCGGCGTGGTGGTGTTCGCATTCATGGCATCGGCCTTTCAGGATTTGAACTGCATCGCGTGCAACCGGGCGTACAAGCCGCCGGCGGCCAGCAGCTGCGCATGGGTGCCTTGCTCGACGAGGCGGCCGCCGTCCATGGCCAGCACGCGGTCGGCGTTCTCGATCGTCGACAGCCGGTGCGCGATGACGATCGTCGTGCGGCCCTTCATCAGGCCGTCCAGCGCGTCCTGCACCGCACGCTCGCTCTCGCTGTCCAGCGCCGAAGTCGCTTCGTCGAGGATCAGCACCGGCGCGTCCTTGGCGATGGCGCGCGCGATCGCCAGCCGCTGGCGCTGGCCGCCCGAGAGCTGGTTGCCGTTGTGGCCGATCGGCGTGTCCAGGCCCTGCGGCAGGCCGTCGGCAAAGTCCAGCAGGTGCGCTGCCTGCAGCGCCGCGCGCACCTGCTCGCGCGACATCGGCGCGCCCAGGCTGACGTTGTGGGCGACGCTGTCGTTGAACAGCACGACATCCTGGCTGACGAGTGCAAACTGCCGCCGCAGCGCGTGCATGTCCCAGTCGGGCAGCGGCACGCCGTCCAGCGTGATGCGGCCCGCGGTGGGGTCGATGAAACGCGGCAGCAGGTTCACGAGCGTCGTCTTGCCGGCGCCCGAAGGCCCGACCACGGCCACGGTCTCGCCGGCGCGCACGGCCAGGCTCAGCGCGTCGACGGCGGCCGGGCTGTCGTCGCGGTAGCGCAGGCTCACGGCATCGAAGGTGATGTCGCCACGGGCGCGGCCGCCGTCGTGCGTGCCGCCGCGCTCGACCGGGCTGTGCTCGATGAGGTCCAGGCCGCGCTCGACCGCGGCCAGGCCGCGCGTCAGCGGCGCCATCACGTCCGACAGGTGCTTGACCGGCGCGATCAGCTGCAGCATGGCCATCACGAAGGCCACGAAGCTGCCCACGGTGGCGCCGCCGGCGCTGCTCTGCCACAGCGCCACGGTGATCACGCCCGACAGCGCGCAGGCGGCCAGCATCTGCGTCACCGGCGTCATCGTGGCGCCAGCGACCACGGCCTTGAGCATCAGCCGGCGCACGCGTTCGGCGCTGCCGTGAAAGCGGCCGGCCTGGTGCGCCTGGGCGCCGTGCAGCCGCACGATGCGCCAGGCCAGCATG
>JAYUPN010000013.1:0-5474 GCA_043760065.1 Rubrivivax sp. | reverse complement strand
GATCGTGCCCAATCTCTTCTCCAGCCTTGACGATGCTCGCACCACTGCCGCGCGCACCGACATCAACACGTTGACGCAAGCGCTCAAGCGCTACAAGCTCGACAACCAGCGTTACCCCAGCGCCGACCAGGGCCTGGACGCGCTCGTGCGCAAGCCCACCGCCGGCACGCCGCCGGCGAACTGGAAGCCGTATCTCGACAAGCTGCCGGCCGATCCCTGGGGCCGCGCCTACCAGTACCTCAACCCCGGCGTGCGCGGCGAGATCGACGTCTTCAGCTTCGGCGCCGACGGCCAGGCCGGGGGCGAAGACAAGAATGCCGACATCGGCTCCTGGCAGTAGGCAGCGGCCGCGGCTCGGCCATGCGTGGCGCCGCGGCTTCACGATGGTCGAGTTGCTGATCGTGATCGCCATCGTGGCGCTGAGCGTGGCGCTGATCTCGGCCGCGCTGCCCGACGGCGACGCCTCGCGGCTGGAAGAAGAAGGCGCGCGGCTGACCGCATTGCTGGAGATGGCGCGCGCCGAGTCGCGCGTGTCGGGCGCGCCGGTGATCTGGGTGCCGCGGGGAGCCACGGGTGCCGCCGGCACCGCCGACAGCGGCGCAGATGCCCAGGGCCGGCCGCTGCACTTCCGCTTCGTCGGCCTGCCCGCCGCGCTGGCTTTGCCCAGCCGCTGGCTCGACGCGCGGGTCAGCGCCGAGATCGTCGGTGCACGCGTGATCGTGCTCGGTCCGTCGGCGATCCTGCCGGCACAGCGCATCGTGCTCAGCCTGGACCGGCAGCGGCTCGAACTGGCCAGCGACGGGCTGGGCCCCTTTGCGGTGGCCCAGGCCCCGGCCGCACCCGATGTTGCGACGCGCTGAGCGGCCGCGGCGCGGCTTCACGCTGCTCGAAGTGCTGGTGGCGCTGGCGGTGGTCAGCATCGCACTGGCGGCCGGGCTGCGCGCCGCCGGCGTGCTGACCGACAACGCCGAACGGCTGTCGGAGGTCATGGCGGCGCAGTGGTGCGCCGACAACCAGCTCACCGAACTGCGCTTGCGCCGCACCTTCCCCGGTGTCGGCGACAGCGACTTCAGCTGCGAGCAACTCGGCCGCACCTACAGCGGCAAGCTGCTGACGCGGGCGACGCCCAACCCGAGCTTCCGCCGCGTCGACGCGGTCGTCAGCAGCGCCGAGGGCCTGCCGCTGGTCACGCTGTCCACCGTGCTGGGCCGGCAATGAAGCGCAGGCCGACGCAGGCCGGCTTCACGCTGGTCGAAGTGCTGGTGGCGCTGCTGCTGATGGCTATCCTCACGGCGATGGCCTGGCAGGGTCTGGACGGCGTGCTGCGGGCGCGCGACGCCAGCCGCGAATCGATCGACCGCAGCACGCGCCTGGCGACCGTGCTCACGCAGTGGGAGCAGGACCTGCAGGCCGTGCACGACACGCAGGTCGTGCCGCCGCTGACCTTCGACGGCCAGACGCTGCGCCTGACGCGGCGCGTCGACGGCGGCGTCGCGCTGGTGGTCTGGGCGGTGCGGGGCGGCATCTGGCAGCGCTGGGCGAGCCCTTCGTTCGTGCGCAGCGGCGTCCTGCAGGAAGCGTGGCTGTCGAGCCAGCAGTTCCTGGGCAACGAAGCGGGGCAGCTCACGGTGGCGCAGGGCGCCAGCGAGTGGCAGTTGTACTTCCACCGCGGCAACGAATGGAGCAACGCGCAGTCCACCGGCAACCTGGTGGCGCCGCCAGCCGGTGCGGCCGGCGGCGCTGCGCCGCCGCGCGAGGAACTGCCGCACGCGGTGCGCCTGGTGATCACGCTGCAGGACAAGAAGCTCACGCGCGACATCGCGCTCGGGCCCACCGGCCAATGAAGCGATGGCCGCCCGGCACCGGTGGACAGCGCGGCGCCGCGCTGCTGCTGGCGATGATCATCCTGGCGCTGGTGGCAACCACCGCCGCGGGCATGGTCTGGCAGCAGACGCGCGCCGTCAGCATCGAGGCCGCCGAGCGCGCGCGGGCGCAGTCGGCATGGATCCTCAACGGTGCGCTCGACTGGGCGCGGCTGATCCTGCGCGAAGACCAGCGCGCCAACCAGCAGCGCCGCGCGCCGCACGACTCGCTGGGCGAGCCGTGGGCGCAACCGCTGGCCGAGGCGCGGCTGTCGTCGTTCCTGGCCGCCGACAAGGACAACAACGCCGACAGCGGCCCCGAGGCCTTCATCTCCGGCGCCATCGAGGACGCGCAGTCGCGCTTGAACCTGCGCGGCCTGATCGACGAAGCCGGCAAGCCGGTGGCAGTGCAGTTGGCGGCGCTGGACCGTCTGAGCGACCTGGCCGGCGCGCCCGGCGGCGCCGCGATGCTGCTGGCCGAGGCCCTGGCCGCGGCGCAGACCGGTGCAGCGGGCGACAACCCGGCAGGGCCGCCGATCCGGCCCTCGCGGCCCGAGGACCTGGCCTGGCTGGGCCTGGAGCCGGCCACGCTGCAGCGCCTGGCGCCCTTCATCGACCTGCTGCCAACGGCCACGCCGGTGAACCTGAACACCGCCTCGCGCGAGGTCATCGTCGCGGCCATCGACGGCATCGACCTGGGCACGGTGCAACGCCTGCTGCAAGCGCGCCAGCGCAAGCCCTTCGAGAAGCTGGAGGACGTGAAGGCACTGCTGCCACCCGACACCGCGCTGGACCCCACGCGCGCCAGCGTGGGCAGCAGCTACTTCTACGTCGCCGGGCGGTTGCGGCTCGAAGACCGGGTGCTCGAAGAACGTTCCTTGCTCGTGCGGCGTGACGGGCGCGTCGACGTGCTGCGCCGCGAAAGGCGCAGCTTCTCGGCCCCCCAGCGCTGAAGGCCACAATACGCCACCGCGCCGGTTGCAGCCCCGCCCGTCGACTGCCCTGCTGCGCGCCCGACCCCTGCCCCAGGAATCCCGCACCCACGCATGTCCCTGCTCGTCGTCCAGCTCCCCCCCCGTGACCGGCTGGGTGCCCGTTCGGGCGCCACCGACACCGCTGCCGGCCCGCGGTTGCCGCTCGAATGGCACTACGTGTTCAGCGCCGACGGCCGCAGCGTCGGCCAGAGCGGCCACGCCAGCACGGCGCTGCTGCCGCGCGCCGACCAGGTGGTGCTGCTGCTGGCGGCGGCCGACGTCAGCTGGCACCGCATCGACATCCCCAAGGCGCCTGCCGCACGCCTGCGCGACGCGCTGGCCGGGGTCATGGAAGAAGCGCTGCTCGACGAAGGGCCGGCGCTGCACTTCGCGCTCGCCGACGAAGCCGCGCCGGGCCGCAACGGCTGGGTCGCGGTCACCGACGGGCCGCGGCTGGCGGCAGCCCTGGCGGCGCTGGAGTCGGCCGGGCAGGGTGTCGAACGCGTCGTGCCGGCAGCGCTGCCGGGCGCGCCGGCGCGCGGCCACTTCCAGCTCGGCGACGGGCCCGATGGCGCCGACGCCGACGCCGACGCCAGCCCCTGGTTGACGCTGGCGCAGCCCGACGGCGTGCTGCACCTGCGCCTGGGTGGCCTGGCGCGCACGCGGTTGCCCGCCGAAGGCGCGGCCGAGGTGCGCTGGACCAGCACGCCAGCCGCCGCGCAAGCCGCCGAGCGCTGGCTGGGTGCCTCCGTGGCCCTGCAGGGCGACGCCGAACACGCACTGCAGGCAGCAGCCGGCCGCGTCAACCTGCGCCAGTTCGACCTCGCACTGCGCACCCGCGGCACGCGCGCGTTGCGCCAGGCCGCCAAGCGCTTCCTCAGCGCCGAGTGGCGCCCGGTGCGGCTGGGCGTGGCCGCGCTGGCCGTGCTGCAGCTGATCGGCCTCAACGCCTACGCCTGGCAGCAGCGCCAGGCGCTGGAGCAGCGGCGCGCGGCGATGAGTGAGGTGCTGCGCGCCGCGCACCCCGGCGTGCGCACGGTGCTCGACGCGCCGCTGCAGATGCAGCGCGAGACCGACCGCCTGCGCGCCGCCGCCGGCCGTGCCGGCGACGGCGACCTCGAAGCGCTGCTGTCGGCCGCCGCAGCCGCATGGCCCGACGGTCTGGGCCCGACCCAGACCCTGCGTTTCGAGCCCGGCAGCCTGACGCTGGCGGCCCCGGGCTGGGGCGAACCGCAGGTCCAGCAGTTCCGCGAACGCATCCGCAGTGCCGGCTACGGCGCCGAGTTCGCCGACGGTCGCGTGATCCTGAGCCGCGCATCGCGGCAGGGGGCGCTGTGAACGACACCGTGCAAGTCCCGGTGCTGGCGGCCCTGCGGGCGCGTTGGCGCAGCCTGGCACCGCGCGAGCAGGCGCTGCTGGCGATGGCCGCCACCGCGAGCGTGCTCTTGCTGCTGTGGCTCGTCGCCATCCAGCCGGCCTGGCGCACCGTGGCCCGCGCGCCGGCCGAGATCGACCGGCTGGACGCCCAGCTGCAGACCATGCAGGCGCTGGCCGCCGAAGCCCAGCAGTTGCGCGCCGCGCCGCCGGTCACGCCCGACCAGGCCAAGGCAGCGCTGAAGTCCGCCACCGCGCGGCTGGGCGACAAGGCCCGGCTCGCGCTGCAGGGCGAGCGCGCGGTGCTCACGCTCAATGGTGTCGGCAGCAGCGCCTTGCGCGACTGGCTGGCCGAAGCGCGCGCCGGCGCGCGCGCGCGGCCGCTGGAGGCCAACCTGACACGCGCCACGCAGGGCTACAGCGGCACGCTGGTGGTCGGTCTCGGGGGCACGCCATGAAGCGCTGGGCGCTGGCCGGGGTGGCGCTGGGCGCGCTGGTGGGCCTGGTGTCGTTTGCGCCCGCGGCCTGGCTGGCCCAGGGCGTGGCCCAGGGCACCGAAGGCCGGCTGCTGCTGGCCGACGCCCGCGGCACGCTGTGGCGCGGCAGTGCCGTGCTGGTGCTGTCCGGCGGCGCCGGCAGCCGCGACGCCAGCGCCTTGCCCGGCCGGCTGCAGTGGACGCTGGGCCTGGACGGCGCGGCGCTGGCGCTGCGCGCGCGCCAGGACTGCTGCATCCAGGGTGAGCTCAAGCTGCGCGTCGTGCCGGGGCTCGGGCGCCTGCGCCTGGAACTGCCCACCATCACCACAGGCCGCCCGACCACGCTGCTGGGCCAGTGGCCCGCCGCCTGGCTCACAGGCCTGGGCACACCCTGGAACACGCTGCAGCCCGCTGGCACGCTGGCGCTGGCAAGCAGCGGCTTTGCGGCAGAGTCGGTGCAGGGCCGCTGGATCTTCAGCGGCCGGCTTGACTTCGAATTGCGCAACCTGTCGAGCAGCCTGTCGACGCTCGAAGAACTGGGCAATTACCGCATGAGCCTGCAGGGCGACGAACGCGGCGACGCGGCCCTGCTGCAGCTCAGCACGAGCAGCGGCGCGCTGCAACTGACCGGCAGTGGCCAGTGGGCGGCGTCCAAACTGCGCTTCAATGGCCAGGCCAGTGCTGCGCCGGGCTCGGAAGCGGCGCTTGGCAACCTGCTCAACATCATCGGCCGCCGCCAAGGCGCGCTGTCTCTCATTTCGATCGGGTGACCATGAACAGAGCGTTCC
>JAYUPN010000012.1:0-5492 GCA_043760065.1 Rubrivivax sp. | reverse complement strand
TTTCATCATCGTTGTCAATGCCGACAAGATCCGTGTCACGGGGGCCAAGGCCACCGACAAGATCTACTACCGGCACTCGGGCTATCCCGGTGGCATCTATGCCACGCCGTTCAAGGACATGCAGGCCAAGCACCCCGGCCGCGCCCTTGAGAAGGCCGTCAAGGGCATGCTGCCCAAGGGCCCGCTGGGCTACGCGATGGTCAAGAAGCTGAAGGTCTATGCCGGTGAAACCCACCCGCACACCGCTCAGCAGCCCAAACCGCTCGAGATTTGAGGACGCCGCAATGATCGGACAGTGGAACTACGGCACCGGCCGCCGCAAATCGAGTGTGGCCCGTGTCTTCATCAAGAAGGGCAGCGGCCAGATCGTCATCAATGGCAAGACCATCGATGCCTACTTCGGCCGCCAGACCTCGATCATGATCGTCCGCCAGCCGCTGTTGCTGACGGGCAACAACGAGGCCTTCGACATCAAGATCAACGTGCACGGCGGCGGTGAATCCGGCCAGGCCGGTGCCGTGCGCCACGGCATCACGCGGGCGCTGATCGACTACGACACCGCGCTCAAGCCCGACCTGAGCCGTGCCGGCTTCGTGACGCGTGACGCGCGCGAGGTCGAACGCAAGAAGGTCGGCCTGCACGGCGCCCGCCGACGCAAGCAGTTCAGCAAGCGCTGATCAAGCTCTCAAGGCCACCTGCGGGTGGCCTTGTGTCTTGCTGCGTCCCACCTGACCCCAAGCACGATGCGCTGGAAACTGCTGCGACGAAGGCTCTCGGTGAGTGCGCCGAGGATGATCGTGCGCAGCCATCTGCCGTGGCCGCTGCGCTGGGCGACGCTGGCGGTGACGCTGGGATTTTCTGCGGCGCTTGCGCTGTGGGCTTTCGAACTGGGCAAGACCCTCGCCGGCCTGGACCACGACGACCAGGAAGAGCTGTCGCGCCTGCGCACCGAGATCGTGCAGCTGCGACAGGACCATCGGCACGCTGAGCAGGTGGCCAACACCGCCGACAGCCTGCTCAAGACCGAACGCGTCGCTCAGGAGCGCCTGGCGCAACAGTTGCGTCAACTCGAAGCCGAGAAGCAGGCCCTGCGCAGCGACCTCGGCTTCTACGAGAAGCTGCTGCCCAGCAAGGGCGAGGGCCTGCAGCTGCGCGGATTGCAGGCCGAACTGAGTGCACCGGGCCAGCTGAAGTACCAGATGCTGGTGGTGCAAAGCGGCAAGGCTGCGTCCGAGTTCAAGGGCCGCTACGACCTGGTGCTGACCGGCCTGCTCGAAGGCAAGGCCTGGACGCTGCCGCTGCCGGGCGGTCCGCAGCTCTTGCAGATGCGGCAGGTTACAAGGTTGGAAGGACTCATCGACCACCCGGCGCAGGCCGTGATAAAAACCGTGCAAGCGAGGGTCATGGACGCCAAAGGCGCCACCCAGGCGACGCAGACCGTGCGTCTGTAAGCCACCAGCAGGAGACAGACGACATGTGGTTGGGCAAGAAGAAGCAGCCGCCGATCCGCAGCCTGGTGGGCGAGGGCATGGTCATCACCGGCAACCTGTGCTTCAGCGAAGGTCTGCGCGTCGACGGCCACGTCATCGGCGACGTCATGGCCGAGGGCGATGGCCGCAGCATCCTCGTGATCAGCGACAATGCCCGTGTGCACGGGAGGGTGTCTGCCGGCCATGTGATCATCAACGGAGAGATCCGTGGCCCCGTGCACAGCACGGAGTTGTTGGAACTTCAGCCCAAGGCCCGCGTCACGGGTGACGTGCGCTACGAAACACTCGAAATGCACCCGGGGTCCGCCATCGAAGGTGAACTCAAGCCCTTGAAGAGCGGCGAAAAGCCCGCATTGAAGCTTGCAGCGTCCAACGACATCTGATCTCCCACTCGAAAGCCCGCCATGAACGCCGTAGCCGAAACCCAGAACCCCGCCACCGACGACATGCCGCCGCCGCTGATCTTCACCGACAGCGCTGCCGGCAAGGTCAAGGAACTGGTCGACGAAGAAGGCAACCCCGAGCTGAAGCTGCGCGTCTTCGTGCAGGGCGGTGGTTGCTCGGGCTTCCAGTACGGCTTCACCTTCGACGAGGTGATCAACGACGACGACACGCAGATGACCAAGAACGGGGTCACGCTGCTCATCGACGCGATGAGCCTGCAGTACCTGGGCGGCGCAGAGATCGACTACAAGGAAGACCTGCAGGGCGCGCAGTTTGTCATCAAGAACCCCAACGCGACCACCACGTGCGGTTGCGGTTCGTCGTTCTCGGCCTGAGAGGCTGAGAGTCTTTCAATCATGCCCGCTCATCACGCCATAAGACGCCCGCTCGTCGTTGCAAATGCTTGCCATAGCCCGAGCTATGGCTGCGCTTTGCGCCTAGATCGGACGCCTTCTGACGCGCTGCTCGGACACGCTCGAAAAACTCTCAGCCTCTGAGCCCGCGGCCCGCGGCCCGATCGTTCAGGCCCCCGGGTACAGTGCCCCGAGCACCCGCGGGCCGGCAGCGCCGGTGACGCGGGGCAGGTTGCCCGCCTGACGCAGCACGTGCGCGCGGGCCAGCCACGTAAAAGCCATCGCCTCGACCTGATCCGGCGGCAGGCCCGCTGCAGCGGTGCTGCGCACGCGCACGGCGGGCCCCGCCAGGACGCCCAACCGCGCCATCAAGTGCTCATTGAAGGCGCCGCCGCCGCACACCAGCAGCTCTTGGCAGTCCGGCGCATGGCGCTGCAAGTCTTGAGTCGCAGCGCGTGCGCTCAGTTCGGCCAGCGTCGCCATCACGTCCTGCGCCGAGGTCGTCGCCAGGCCCGGGTGCCGGTCCAGCCAGGCCGCGTCGAAGAGATCGCGTCCGGTGCTCTTGGGCGGCAGGCGCGCGAAGAAGGGCTCGTGCAGCAAGACGGTCAGCAGCGCCTCGTCGACACGGCCCCCGGCGGCCCATGCCCCGCCTTCGTCGTAGCTGCGCCCGAGGTGCCGCTGGCACCAATGGTCCATCAGCATATTGCCCGGGCCGCAGTCGAAGCCCTGCACCTGCCCTTCGGGCCCGAGCAGCGTGAGGTTGGCGATGCCGCCGACATTGAGCACGGCCACGCAGGCGCCGGGCCGCGCAAAGCAGCCGGCATGGAAGGCGGGCACCAGCGGCGCGCCTTGGCCGCCGGCGGCCACGTCGCGGCTGCGGAAGTCGCAGACCACGTCGATGCCGGTGCGCTCGGCGAGCAACGCGCCGTTGGCCAGCTGGCAGGTGTAGCCCACGCCGTCGAACTCCCCCGGACGATGGCGCAGCGTCTGGCCATGGGCGCCGAGCGCCACAATGTCGCGCGCGGCCAGGCCGGCGCCGGCCAGCAGGTCTGCGACGACCTCGGCGTAAACCGCCATCAGGCGGTTGGCTGCGAGCGCGGCACGGTGCAGTTCGTCGGCGCCGCTGCGGTTCAGCGCCAGCAGTTCGGCACGCAGGTCGTCGCCCAAGGGGCGGTGCGCATGGCCGCGGCACTGCAGCGCAGTAGCCAGCTCAGGTGGAGATGCAGCTTCGGATGACCAGGCCAGCACGCCGTCCACGCCGTCCAGCGAGGTGCCGGACATCAGCCCGATGAACCAGGCCATGCGCGTGGGGCCGCAGGCCCTACTCGATCGAGCGGCGCTGGCCGACCAGGGTTTCTGCCACGTCGAGCTTGGCCTGCACGGTGCGCACGAGGTCGCCGAACTGCGGCCGCGAGGTCGCGTCCAGCGCCAACGTCTCGGCCGTCTTGGCCACGCGCAGCGGATCCTGGTGCTGGCCGTTGACGCGGAACTCGAAGTGCAGGTGCGGCCCGGTGGACCAACCCGTGCTGCCGACGGCGCCCAGCCGCTGGCCTTGCTGCACACGCTGGCCGGGCTTGACGTCGTTGCGGCTCAGGTGCGCGTACAGCGTCGTCTTGCCGCCGCCGTGGTTGACCTGCACGACGTTGCCGTAGCCGTTCTGCCAGCCGGAAAAATCGACCACGCCGTCGCCGATGCTGCGCACCGGCGTGCCGGTGGGCGCGCCGTAGTCCACGCCCAGGTGCGCGCGCCACTTCTGCATCAGCGGATGAAAGCGCATCGCGAAGCCCGAGGTCACGCGCGAGAACTCCATCGGGCTGGCCAGGAAGGCGCGGCGCTTGCTCTGGCCCTGGACGTCGAAGTACGCGCCGCGGCCGCTGGTGGGGGCAAACCACACCGCGTGGTGGGCGCGGCCGCCGTTGACGAACTCGGCGGCCAGCACGCGGCCTGCGCCTTCGTTCCAGGGCACGGGCTGACCGTCGGCGGTGAGCGATTCGTAGACGACGCTGAAGGTGTCGCCCTTGCGCAGCTCGCGGTGGAAGTCGATGTCGGTGGAGAAGATGTCGGCCAGTTCGGCGGCCAGCGCGTCGGGCAGGCCGGCTTCGTCGGTGGCGGCAAACAAGCTGCTGCGGATGGTGCCGCTGGCGAGCCGGCTGGTGCTGCCGTAGGGTGCCGTGCGCAGGCTGGTCTGCCAGCGGCCGTCGGAGCCGCGCAGCACCGTCAGCCGGTTGAAGTGGCTCTTGGCCAGCTCGCTGAGCTCGCTGGGGTAGCGCACCACCAGGTCCTGCAGCGAGCCGTCGCTCTGCGTGTTGGCCTGCACCAGCTTGCCGCCGCGCCCGGTCAGCACCTGGCGCGCGATCGCGTCGCCACGCAGGAAGGACGCCGCCGCCGGGTCGCGCACGCCCAGGCGGGCGAGCAAGGCGTCGACGGTATCGGTCGAGCGCGTGACATCGCTGCGGGTCAGCGTCAGCTCTTGCGTCGCCAACGCTTCGAGCTGGTCCTGCAGGCCGGTGGGGGTCACCGTCTCGACGACCAGCCGTTGCGGCAGCAAGGCGGCATCGGGCACCAGGGGCGCGACGGCGACGGCCGTGATGCCGGTGCCGGCGAGCAGCGCGACCAGGGACGCGACGATCGCCAGCCGGTGGCTGCGACCGAAGCGCTGGATGTCTTGTGAGGCTGGAAGGGAAGGCAGGGTCACGCGCGGATGTTGGATCTGGTACGTGGCGACGAGCGCCAGCGGAGTCTGCGTGGGCCAGGGCAGGCCGTTGCCAGGACGGTGCGCAGGCTGGGCCGGCGCAGGCTGAGAGACCACCCGTCCACTAGAATGGCGGGCTTGCCCGGCACCGTGGCGCACAGACAAAGCCGCTGAAGGAGCGGGGCCTGAGTATAACGAAGCCTGCCCTGGGGCGCCCCGTCAAAACCTTCTGTAACCGATGCCATGTCTGCGAGCCCTCTTCCCTTGACCGACCACGTGCGCGAAGCCCTGGCGGTCTCCTTGCGCGGCTGCGAGGAACTGCTGCCCGAAGGCGATTGGGTCAAGAAGCTGGCCCGCTCCGAGGCCACCGGGCAGCCGCTGCGCATCAAGCTGGGTCTGGACCCGACGGCGCCTGACATCCATATCGGCCACACCGTGGTGCTGAACAAGATGCGCCAGCTGCAGGACCTGGGGCATACGGTGATATTCCTCATCGGCGACTTCACGTCGATG
>JAYUPN010000011.1:0-2247 GCA_043760065.1 Rubrivivax sp. | reverse complement strand
TGCGCACGCCGGCGGCCGCCAGCTTCATCAACGCCGTGCTGCGCCGCTTCCTGCGCGAGAAGGACAGCGTCGCGGCGTCGGTGCGGCACTCGCCGCTGGGCGCCTTCAACCACCCGCTGTGGTGGATCGAGCGCGTCAAGCGCGACTGGCCGCAGGACTGGCAGGCGCTGCTGGCCGGCGCCAACCAGCGCCCGCCGATGACGCTGCGCATCAACGCCCGCCGCAGCACCGGCGCCGCCTACGTGCAGCGGCTGGCCGCGCTGGGCCGCGCCGCGACGCTGCTGGACGACCCGGCGCTGGGCGGCCAGGCCGTGATCCTGGCCGAGCCGTGCCCGGTGCAGCAGCTGCACGGCTTTGCCGAAGGCGAGGTCTCGGTGCAGGACGCAGCGGCGCAGCGCGCTGCGCCGCTGCTGCTGCAGGCAGGCCTCGAAGCCGGGGCCCGCGTGCTCGACGCCTGCGCCGCCCCGGGCGGCAAGACCGCCCACCTGCTGGAGCTGGCCGAGCTCAACCTGCTGGCGCTGGACAGCGACCCGCTGCGGCTGGCGCGCGTGCAGGACACGCTGAACCGGCTGCAACTGAAGGCCGAGCTGAAGGCCGGCGACGCCCGCCAGCCTGCTGGCTGGTGGGACGGCCGGCCTTTCGACGCCATCCTGCTCGACGCGCCCTGCACCGCCAGCGGCATCGTGCGCCGCCACCCCGACATCCGCTGGCTGCGCCGGGCCGACGACATCCACGCCCTGGCCCGCATCCAGGCCGAGATGCTGGACGCGCTGTGGCCGCTGCTGGCGCCCGGCGGGCGGCTGCTGTACGCCACCTGCTCGATCTTCCAGGCCGAAGGCCAGCAGCAGATCGACGCGTTTATGCAACGCCTGGAGCCCGCCCAGGGCCGGCTGGACCCGGCTTCACCGGGGCACCTGCTGCCGAGCCGCGACAATGCGAGGCAGGGAGAACCCGGACGCGGCACGGCGCTGCAGGACGGCTTTTTCTACGCCCTGATCCACAAGACCTAGAGAACCGCCGCCAGCCGACATGCAAGCGTCCACGGTCCGCCGACATCACATGCAAGGGCCGACGGCCCCGCTGTGGCGTGCGTGGATGGCAGCGCTGCTGGTGCTGCTGCTGCCCCTGGCAGCCGGCGCGCAGGGCGTGGAACTGCTGACCCTGCGCACCAGCCGCGACGACACGACGTTGACACTGGAGTTCGCGGCCCGCGTCACCCTGCCGCGCGCAGTGGTGGACGCGCTGCAGCGCGGCGTGCCGATCTACTTCGTGGCCGAAGCGCAGCTCTTGCGCAGCCGCTGGTACTGGCGCGACGAACGCGTGGCGCGCGTGTCGCGGTCGTGGCGCGTGGCCTTCCAGCCGCTGACCAACACCTGGCGCGTCGGCCTGGGCGGGCTGAACCAGAGCTTCCCGTCGCTGGCCGAAGCCATGGCCTCGGTGTCGAGCAGCGGCGGCTGGAAGCTCGCCGACCTGGCGGCGCCGGATCTGGACAAGTCGCACTACGTCGAGTTCAGCTACCGCCTGGACAGCAGCCAGCTGCCGGGCCCGATGCAGTTCGGCCTCGGCGGCCAGGGCGACTGGGCGGTGGGCGTCAGCCGCTCGGTGAAGGTGGAACTCTGAAGACGCTGGCCATCGCGATGTCGCGCTCTGCCCGCTGGGCCTGGATCATCTCGGCGGTCGCCGCCACCGGCGCGGCGCTGGTGCTGGCCTTCGTGCTGAGCTTCTCCAATCCCGAGGGCAGCTTCTACGAGCGCAATTTCGTCTGGCTGTTCTGGATCAACGTCGCCGTGGCGCTGCTGCTGGCGCTGGTGGTGGGCCTCGTGGCGCTGCGGCTGGCGGTGCGGCTGCAGCGCGGCAAGTTCGGCAGTCGGCTGCTCATCAAGCTGGCCGGCATCTTTGCGCTCGTCGGGCTGCTGCCGGGGCTGGTGATCTACACCGTGAGCTACCAGTTCGTGTCGCGCAGCATCGAGGCCTGGTTCGACGTCAAGGTCGCCGGCGCGCTGGACGCCGGCCTGACGCTGGGCAAGGGCACGCTGGACGCGCTGTCGGCCGACCTCGTCGGCAAGGCCCGCGTCGGCGCCGAGCGGCTGGCCGAAGGCGGCACCAGCGGCGTGCCGCTGACGTTGGAGCGGCTGCGCGAGCAGATCGGCGCCAGCGAGGTCAGCCTGGTCAGCGCCAGCGGCCAGGTGCTGTTGACGGCCGGCGGCGCCGCGGCTGCCGGGCCACCCGAGCGGCCATCGACGAGCC
>JAYUPN010000010.1:0-5499 GCA_043760065.1 Rubrivivax sp. | reverse complement strand
ACGCGCAGGCGATGCGCTTCGTGGTGCTGCCGCAGGCCTTCCGGCGCATGGTGCCGGCGCTGGTCAACGAAGGCATCACGCTGATCAAGGACTCGTCGCTGGTGTCGGCCATCGGCCTGGCGGAACTGGCGCTGGCGGCGCGCACGGTGGCCGGGTCTTACTCGCGCTACTGGGAACCGTACCTGGCGATCTCTGCGATCTACCTCGTGCTGACGCTGCTGCTGTCGCTGCTGGCCAAGCGCCTGGAAGCACCGGCGCACTTGCGAGGGCGTTGACTCCGGCGGCAGCTGTTGCGTCGATGCTGCACTGCAGCGGCTTTGCATCCTCGAAACGACCCGATCGGTGGAAACCCTGCTCGGGCGCACTTAGACTGCCCGCAGTGCCTGGCGACGACCCATCGAAGGTCCGAGCGGCAGTCATTCAACTCCCACAAGGACCCCCATGATTCGCACCCTCATCGTTGCCGCTGCTGCCACCCTGGTCAGCGGCGCTGCCTTGTCGCAGAGCAGCGTCACGATCTACGGTCGACTGAACCTGAGCGTCGAGCGCCAGGACAGCGCCGGCAGCAAAGTCACCGTGCTGCAGAACAATGCCTCGCGCCTGGGTTTCAAGGGCACCGAGGACCTCGGCGGCGGGCTGCGCGCCGGCTTCGGGTTCGAACACGGCTTGAATGCCGACACCGGCACCCCGAGCGGCAGCTTCTGGGGCCGCCAGAGCGAAGTCAACCTGAGCGGCGGCTTCGGCACGCTGCGCCTGGGTACCTTCACCAGCGAGGCCTATTACGCCACCTCCGACTACGTCGGCATGCACAACCACGAGACGGGCACCTCCAGCGACGCGCTGTACGCCTACATCGGCCGCAACACCAACAAGATCGCCTACCGCACGCCCGAGTTCGTCAAGGGCCTGACGGTCGAGGCCGCGGTCAGCGCCAACGAGAACAGCCCCGCCAACGCGCGCAGCTACGACTTCGCCGCCAACTACCAGATCGGCAACCTGCACCTGGGCCTGGGCTACGAGAAGTTCGGCCCCGCCAAGCAGACCGCCCTGAGCGCACTGTACGAAGTCGGCCCGGTGATCCTGGGCGCCATGGTCCAGCGTGACAGCGAGGCCTACGGCCCGGGCAACCGCACCAACGTGCGCGGCGCGGTGGCCTACATCTTCGGCCTCAACGAACTGCACCTCAACGTCGGCGTGGCCGACGACTACAGCAAGCTCAACGACAGCGGCGCCCGGCAGTACACGGTGGGCTACAACTACAACCTGAGCAAGCGCACCAAGGTCTACGCCTTCTACACCAAGGTCGATGCCGAGCGCTTCACGCCTTATGCCAGCGACTTCAGTTCGCTCGCCGCAGGCGTGCGCCACAACTTCTGATGCCGCGGGCCCCAGGCGGGCCCTGCTTGCGCACCACGCCGGCCCCGGGGCCGGCTTTTTCATGGCCGAAGGGCAGGCGCTGTCAGCCGCGCGGATGGTGCTGGGCGTGCAGCACGCGCAGCCGTTCGCGCGCGACGTGGGTGTAGATGGTGGTGGTGCCGATGTCGGCATGCCCCAGCAGCATCTGCACCGCGCGCAGGTCGGCGCCGTGGTTGAGCAGGTGGGTGGCGAAGGCATGGCGCAGCGTGTGCGGCGACAGCGGCGCCGTGATGCCGGCGTGCAGCGCATAGCGCTTGATGAGATTCCAGAACATCTGGCGCGACATGCCCGAGCCGCGTCGCGTGACGAACAGCGCGTCGCTGCCCCGCCCGGCCAGGATCAGCGGCCGCGCCTGCGCCAGGTAGCGGCGCAGCCACGCGTGGGCTTCTTCGCCGAAGGGCACCAGGCGCTCGCGTGCGCCCTTGCCCAGCACGCGCAGCACACCTTCGTCGAGCCCCAGGTGCACACTCTTGGCCTGCACGAGCTCGCTCACGCGCAGGCCGCTGGCGTACATCAGTTCGATCATCGCGCGGTCGCGCAGGCCGCGCGGCGTGTCGACATCGGGCGCCGCCAGCAGCGCCTCGACCTGCGCTTCGGACAGCGTCTTGGGCACGCGCAGCGGCTGCCGCGCGGCTTGCAGCCGCAAGGTCGGGTCGGCCGATACCAGGTGCTCGCGCAGCGCCCAGCGGAAGTAGCGCTTGAACACCGTCAGCCGCCGGTTGGCGGTGGTGGCGCGCGTGCTGGCGTGGCGGTGGGTGATGAAGCCCAGCAACTGCACTTCGGTGCTGCCGTCCAGCGCCGCGCCGTGGCTGTCGTGCAGCCAGCGCGCGTACAGGCTCAGGTCGCGCCGGTAGGCCGCCAGCGTCAACGGCGCCAGACCGTCCTCGATCCACAGCGCATCGATGAAGCGGTCGATCGAGGCCTGGCCCGGCACCACCGCTTCACTCGAGCGTCAGGCGCTGTGTGACGACGACCTGCTTGTAGACCTCGAGCTCGGCCTTCATCTGAAGCGCGAACTGCTCGGGCGTGTTGCCGACGATCAGCGAACCCGTGTCCTCGATGCGCTTGCGCACGCCCGGGTCCTCGAGCGACTTCTTCACCGCCGCCGCGACCTTGTCGACGACGTCCTTGGGTGTTCCCTTGGGCGCCAGCACGCCGTAGTAGGCCATGCGGTTGACGGGCTCGAGGCCGACTTCCTTGAAGGTCGGCACACTGGGCAGCTGCGCCAGCCGTGCCGGCGCCGCGACCACGATCGGAATCAGGCGCCCGTCCTTGATGAACGGCAGCGCCGAAGGCAGGTTGTCGAAGATGATCGTCACCTGGCCGGCCACCGTGTCGTTCAGCGCCGGACCCGCGCCGCGGTACGGGATGTGCGTCATGAACACACCCGCCAGGCTCTTGAAGAGCTCGGTCTGGAGGTGGCCGATGCCGCCGGTGCCCGAACTGGCGTAGCTGTACTTGCCCGGGTTCTTCTTCAACTCGGCGACGAAGCCCTTGTAGTCGCGCGCCGGAAAGCTGGGGTGCACCGCAATCACGTTGGGCGTGGCCGCGATGTTGATGATGGGCGTGAAGTCGACGGCCGGGTTGTAGCCGATCTTCGGGTTGATGGCCGGGTTGGCGGCCGTCGTCGACACCGTGGCCATGCCCAGCTCGTGGCCGTCGGGTGCGGCCTTGATCATCTCCAGCGCGCCGATCGAGCCGCCGCCGCCGGCCTTGTTCTCGACCACCACCTGCTGCCCCAGCGTGGCGCCCATCTTCTCGCTCACGATGCGCGCGACGATGTCGGTGGTGCCGCCGGGTGCAAAGGGCACGATCAGCCGCACCGGCTTGTTCGGATAGACCTGCGCGTGGGCGCCGAGGGGGAGGGACAGGGCCAGCGCCAGGGCGCCGAGCAGCAAGGACAGTCGGGAACGGTGCATCGAGGAAGTCTCCAGTCGCAGGGAAGTTTCAGTCACCCGGGCCGGAGCGGCCCGGCCCGGCCAGCAGGCCGGCCTTGAGCTTGTCGTCGTACGGGTGCTCGCCGACGAATGCCCTCAACAGGGCGTTGAACAAGGCGTCGCCGGGCACCGGCTCACCCCGAAGTGTGCCATTCACCGCGAACAGCAGGCCACGCGCGGGGTCGAGGTCGAGGTCGACGCGGTCGCCTTTGCGCACCCTGCCCAAGGCGGAGATCTGGTCGCCGAAGCGCTGCAGCGAGGGCTGAAGCGACGCCCACTCCGCTGCCGGCGTGTTGCGCTCGACGCCCTTCTTCAGCGCCTTGACGAACTCGGCCGCGGGCACGTCGTGCAGCATGCGCAACTGCAGCCGCTTGGCACCGCCGGCGGCCAAGGCCTGCAGGGTCGTGGTGCTGCCGCGGCTCAGGTACAGCGCTGCCGCGAAACCCTTGAACCAGGCCACGGCGCGCACGCCGGTGCCGTTGAGCTGCAGTTCAGTGCCGGCGACGCTGACACGGGGAGCGAAAGCCTGGCCTTCGACGATGCGCGGCGCGCCTTGCGCCAAAACCGAAGCGCAAAGGCCAAGGGCCGGCAAGCACGCCAACAGTCTGGGAAAGTGCTTCATGGAATGAGGACTCGGTCTGCGGGAAGAAGGTTCAACGCGCGGCAGCGCCCGCGCGCTGACGCCGTCCGCACCCCGGGCCACCGCCGCGCCGGCAAAAAGGGCAGGCCCGATACTCCAGGCATGTCCGATGCCCTGCTGCTGCTGCCCGACTTTGTGCTCATCGTCTGCGGCTTCCTGATCTGCCGCTTCACGCCGATGGGGCGGCCGATCTGGGACAGCGCCGAGCGGCTGGTCTACTACCTGCTCTTCCCGGCCCTGCTGTTCACCGCCATCGTACGCAACCCGCTGGCGCTGGGCACCGCGCTGCCGCTGGCGGGCAGCGCGCTGGCGGTGGTCGCGGCCGGCGTGCTGATGGCCTACGCGCTGCGTGTTTTTCCTGGCGTCGACGCCAGGCTGCATGCCTCGGGCGCGCAGACCGCCTTCCGCTTCAATTCCTACGTCGCGCTGGCGCTGTCCGAGCGGCTGGCCGGCGGTGCCGGCGTGGCCTGGATGGCGCTGCTGGTGTCGGTGTGCGTGCCGCTGTGCAACGTCGCCGCCGTCTGGCCGCTGGCGCGCCACGGCGGCCACGGCTACGCGCGCGAACTGGTGCGCAACCCGCTGATCCTGGCCACCGCGTCGGGCCTGGTGTTCAACCTGCTCGGGCTGAAGCTGCCCGAACTGCTGAACACCACGCTCGGGCGCATCGGCGCGGCGGCGCTGCCGCTGGGGCTGATGGCCGTCGGCGCCGGGCTGCAGCTGGGCGCACTGCGCGAAGGCCCGCGGCTGGCCGCCGCGCTGCTGACGATCAAGCACGCGCTGATGCCGGCGTTGGCACTGGCCCTCGTGCTGGCCCTGGGCCTGCCCGCAGGGCAGCAGGTGGTGGTGGTGGCTTTCGCGGCCATGCCCACGGCGTCGAGCGCCTACGTGCTGGCGGTGCGCATGGGCGGGCACGGCGGCTTCACGGCCGGGTTGGTGACGGTGTCGACACTGATCGGCATGGCCAGCCTGCCGCTGTGGCTGGCGGCCTGGCGCAGCGTCACCGCCTGAGCTTCAAGCGGCTGCCTCGCGCTGGGCCAGCGCCCAGTCGATGTGCTCCTGCACCATCGGCTCGGCGCTGTCGCGCGCGGCCTGCAAGGCGCGGGCGAGCGCCGTGTCGCCGCTCGTGCGCCAGGCATTGCCCAGGCCCACCGCCAGGTTGCGCCGCCAGCGCGACCAGCCGATGCGGCGGATGGCGCTGCCTTCGGTGTGGCGCAGGAAGTCGGCTTCGCTCCAGGCCCACAGCTCCAGCAGCGTCGGCTCGGCCAGCGGCGCGCGCGCGTCGAAGTCCGCGAGCAGGCTGCGCTGCGCGTACTTGTTCCAGGGGCAGCTGAGCTGGCAGTCGTCGCAGCCGTAGATGCGGTTGCCGATCAAGGGCCGCAGTTCGACATCGATCGCGCCCGGGTGCTCGATCGTCAGGTAGCTGATGCAGCGCCGCGCGTCCAGCCGGTACGGCGCGACGATGGCGCGCGTCGGGCAGATGTCGATGCAGGCCGTGCACCGGCCGCA
>JAYUPN010000009.1:0-5500 GCA_043760065.1 Rubrivivax sp. | reverse complement strand
CAAACTGGGCCCCGATCGCCTGGGTCTGGCTGGCCGAAGCACGTATCCTCGCAACCAGACTCGCAACGTAGATCATTTCGTTCACACCCTCTCAGGCCCGGACTTGACCCTCAACACGCGCAACTGCTGCGGCGCCAGCCACAGCGTGGCCACGCCACGTGCGTCGGCCCGCGCGGCCTGCGCGCCGCCGGCCGGGTAGGCCGACAGCAGACGGGCCCCGGCCGGCAAGCCTTCGATACGCGCCGGCGCGGCCGCGGTGGCGTAGTTGACGAGCACCACCGTGTGTTCCTGTGCCCCCTTGCGCTGCCATCCCGCCACCAGGCCCTGCGCGAAGCTGCCTTCGTAGCTGCCGCGCGCCAACGACGGCATCGTGTTGCGCAAGCCGATCAGGGCCTTGTAGAAGTTGAGCAGCGAGTCCGGGTCGCGCCGCTGGGCCGCCACGTTGTGGCGGGCCGCGTTGGGCGACGGCGGCCGGAACGGCGTGCCGCTGGTGAAGCCGGCCGTGCGCGGGTCGGCGGTCCAGCTCATCGGGCCGCGCAGCGGCTGGTCGGCCGGCAGGCCGGGCACCCCGGCCTGGCCGATCTCCTCGCCGTAGTAGACGAAGGGCGTGCCCGGCTGCAGCAGATAGCCTGCGGCGGCCAGCCGGTAGCGGCGTTGATCGCCACCGAGCTGGTCCCACAGCCGCCGGCCGGCGAAGATGTCGTGGTTGGAGACGAAGGTGGCCATCGCGGGCGAGGCCTGCCGGTAGTAGGCCGCCACCTTCTCGACCGACTCGACCTTGCCGCGCGCCGCTTCGACGTAGTGGTGGACGTGGCCGAAGGCGAAAGCGCCGCCGCACACCGCCGCGTCGCCGTACTGCTGCGGTTCGGCGGTGGCTTCGCAGACCACGTAGCGGTGGGCGTAGCCCTTGATCAGGTCCTGCAGCTGCCTGGTCAGGGCGCGGCTTTGCGGTTGGTCGTTCCAGTCCTTGGCGCTGTTCTCGACCAGGTGCGGCACGGCGTCGAGCCGGAAGCCGTCGAGCCCGCGGTTGAGCCAGAAACGCAGGCTGTCCTGGTGGTAGGCCAGCACCGCCGGGTGGTTGAAGTTGAAGTCGGGCATGTGCGGCCCGAAGGTGCCGAAGTAGAAGTCGCGGGCCTCAGGTGCGGCGCGCGGCAGGTCCTTGACCTCGCCCTGCCACTGCCACTGCCACTGCCACGGCCACGGCCGCGCCGCCACGTGGTACCAGGGGTACTTGCCCCAGATCTCCCAGCCCGGCGGCGCCTGTTCGCTGAAGAGGTACCAGTCGCGGAACGGGTTGTCAGGGCCCTTCAGCGCCTCGACGAACATCGGGTGGCTGGCCGCGCTGTGGTTGATGACGTAGTCCATGATCACGCCGATGCCGCGCCGGTGCGCCTGGCGCAGCAGTTCGTCGAAGTCGGCCAGCGTGCCGTACTCGGGCGCGATGTCGCGGAAGTCGGTGGTGGCGTAGCCGTGGTCGCCGTCGGCGTTGCGCGTCACCGGCATCAGCCAGATGCCGCGGATGCCCAGCTCCTGCAGGTAGTCCAGGCTCTGCGTCAGGCCCTGGAGGTCGCCGATGCCGTCGCCGTCGCTGTCGCGCCAGGCGCGCACGAAGATCTCCATGAAGACGCCGTGCTGCCAGCCGTCCTGCAGCGCCGCGGGCAGGTGGCTCGAACGATCGCCGGCCGGCACGGCCCGGGTGTCGATGGCGGCCTGGGCCAGCACGTGCTGCGGCGAGGCCGCCAGCAGGCACAGTGCCAGGGCAGTGCAGCGGCAGGTCTTCAGGATGGGGTTCATGCAAGGCGACTTTGCTGAAGGACGGGGTCGCATGGAATGTAGGGGAGCCCCGGCACGCCCGCGCCGCGGGTTTGCGACCAGCGGTCGCGGTGGCCGGTCTTCATGGCCCCGGGCGGGCCTTCGCCGTCGCTACCATCCGCCGCAGCCGCACGGAGACCCGTCATGAATTTCCCACTGCCCGCGCTGATCGCCGCGGCGCTGCTGGCCGCTGCTGCTGCTGCTGCTGCCGCCGCAGCGCGCGCCGCCCCCCCGCCGGCGACTGCCTGCGACGGCGACTTCCAGGCGCTGCAGCATGCCGCACCCGAGGCCTCGCGCGGCGACGACGCGCGCGCCGTCTGGCTCGACCGCCGGCGCATCCGCTGGCCCGGCGCCGCGGCGCAGGGTGCGTTCAGGCTGTTGCATTCGGCGCGCGGCCAGATCGTTGCCGTCACCGGCCAACCGGCGCGCGGTGCCGACGGCGCCTTGCTGCTGCAGGTGCATGCCGGCGCCGAGCCGGCCACCGCGCGCGAGCGCTTCAAGTGGCTCGGCGCAGGGCCCACGCTGGCGGTGCGCGCCGCCGACCTGTCGCTCCTGCCGGCCCTGCACCGCGGCCAGTTGCTGCTGGTGCAGGAAGACGCGCAGGGCCGCGTCGTGCAGGCCACGGCCGTGCAAGCCGCCGGCGCGCTGGACGATCTGTACGCCGCGGCCGATGCGCTGCGCGACCTGGGCGCCAGGCCTGCACCGCGGCGCACGGCCTTCAGGCTCTGGGCGCCGACGGCGCAGCGCGTCTGGCTGTGCCTGCACGCGCCGGGCAACGACCGCGCGCTGTCGCTGCTGCCGCTGCAGCGCCACGCCGCCACCGGCAGCTGGTCGGCAACCGTGCCGCGCAATCTGAGTGGCCACACCTACACCTACCTCGTCGACGTCTTCGTGCGCGGCGTGGGTGTGGTGCGCAACCGCGTCACCGACCCCTACGCACTGAGCCTGAATGCCGACTCACGACGGACCTGGATCGGGCGCCTCGACGCGCCGGCGCTGGCGCCCGCAGGCTGGCGCGCGCGGCCGCGGCCGCAGCGTGCGCTGCACGCCACCGACCTCGTGATCTACGAGCTGCACCTGCGCGACTTCTCGGCCAGCGACCCGTCCGTCAGCGCGGCCCATCGCGGCAAGTACCTGGCTTTCACCGAGACCGCCGGCAACGGCATGCGGCACCTGCAGGCATTGGCCGCAGCCGGCGTCACCGACGTGCACCTGCTGCCGGTGTTCGACTTCGCCACCGTGCCCGAGCGCGGCTGCACGACGCCCGACGCGCAAACGCTGTCGCGCGCCGCGCCCGACAGCGAAACGCAGCAGGCCGCGGTGATGGCCGGTGCGCGCGGCGATTGCTATAACTGGGGCTACGACCCCTTGCACTTCAGCGCCCCCGAAGGCAGCTATGCCAGCAGCGCCGACGACGGCGCCGTGCGCTTGCTCGAGTTCCGCCGCATGGTGCAGGCGCTGCACGCGGCCGGGCTGCGCGTCGGCATGGACGTGGTCTACAACCACACCAGCGCCAGCGGGCAGGACGAGCGCTCGGTGCTCGACCGCATCGTGCCAGGCTACTACCAGCGACTGGATGCACAGGGCCGCGTCGAGACCAGCACCTGCTGCGCCAACACCGCCACCGAGCACCGCATGATGGCCAAGCTGATGATCGACAGCGCGGTGGTGTGGGCGCGCGACCACGGCATCGACAGCTTCCGCTTCGACCTCATGGGCCACCAGCCGCGCGCCGCGATGGAGCGGCTGCAACGCGCCGTGAACGCGGCCACCGGGCGCCACGTCCACTTGCTGGGCGAGGGCTGGAACTTCGGCGAGGTCAAGGACGGCGCGCGCTTCGTGCAGGCCGCGCAGGGCAGCTTGAACGGCAGCGGCATCGGCGCTTTCAGCGACCGTGGCCGCGACGCTGCGCGCGGCGGTGGCTGCTGCGACAACGCCGAGCAGACGCTGCAGCGCCAGGGCTGGCTGAACGGCCTCTTCCACGACCCCAACCCGCAGGCCAGCGCCAGCGCCGCGGACCTGCTGCGCAGCGCCGACCTGGTGCGCGTCGGCCTGGCCGGCACGCTGAAGGACTACCGCATGCTCGCCGCCGACGGCAGCGTGAAGGCGCTGTCCGCGATCGACTACGCCGGCGCGGGCGCGGGCTTCGCCAGCCAGCCGTCCGAGGTGGTCAACTACGTCGAGAACCACGACAACCAGACGCTGTTCGACATCCACGCGCTCAAGCTGCCGCCCGCCACCAGCCGCGAAGACCGCGCCCGGGTGCAGGTGCTCGGGTTGGCGCTGACGGCCTTCAGCCAGGGCGTGCCTTACTTCCACGCCGGCGTCGAGTTGCTGCGCAGCAAGAGCGGCGACCGCAACAGCTACGACAGCGGCGACTGGTTCAACCGCCTGGACTGGAGCTACCGCGACAATTTCTGGGGCACCGGGCTGCCGCCGAAACAGGACAACGCCGACTTCTGGCCGGCATTGACGCCGCTGCTCGCCAACGCCGCGATCAAGCCGTCGCCCGCGGACATCGCCTTCACCCGCGATGCGTTCAAGGATCTGCTGAAGATCCGCGCCAGCAGCGCACTGTTTCGCCTGCGCAGCACGCAGGAGGTGATGCGCCGGCTGCGCTTCTTCAACACCGGCCCGGCGCAGCAGCCGACGGTGATGGCCGGCCACCTCGACGGCCGCGGCCTCGCCGGCGCCGGCTTTGCCGAGCTGCTCTACCTCGTCAACGCCGACAAGCGCGAGCTGACGCTGGGGCTGCCGGAACTCCAGGGTCGGCCTTTCGTGCTGCACCCGGTGCACCGCGCAGCCGATGCCGCCGACCCGCGACCGCTGGGCCGATCGCGCTGGGACGCCGCCGCCGGCACGCTGCGCGTGCCGCCACGCACGGCACTCGTCTACGTGATCGAGTGAACGATGCCGGCCTTCAGTGGCCGGCGTGCAGCTTCTCGCCGGCCTTCAGCCGGTACACCGTGCCGCAGTAAGGGCAGCGGCCCTCGCCGGTGCTCGCCACGTCGAGAAAGACCTTCGGGTGGTTGCTCCACAGCGCCATCTTCGGGTTCGGGCAGAACGTCACGCCGGGGCCTTGCAGGTCGGCGGCGGCGAGTTCAACCAGGGACTTGGGTGCGGTGTTCAATGGCAAACCTCCGTGCTGCGCACTGCGGTGCGAGCCCCTTTCGAAACGGCCGTGCGGGTGCTCATGCTTCAGACCAGGGTCAGCCACTCGGCGTACTTGGGGTTGCGGCCGTTGACGATGTCGAAGAAGGCGCTCTGGATCTTCTCGGTGATCGGGCCGCGGCTGCCGGAGCCGATCTCGATGCGGTCGAGCTCGCGGATCGGCGTCACCTCGGCCGCGGTGCCGGTGAAGAAGGCCTCGTCGCAGATGTAGACCTCGTCGCGCGTGATGCGCTTCTCGACCAGCTTCAGGCCCAGGTCCTGGCAGATGTTGAAGATGGTGTCGCGCGTGATGCCGTTCAGTGCCCCGGCGCTCAGGTCGGGCGTGTAGACGACGCCTTTCTTGATGACGAAGATGTTCTCGCCAGCGCCTTCGCTGACGAAGCCGCTGGGGTCGAGCAGCAGCGCCTCGTCGTAGCCCTCGTCGGTGGCTTCCATGTTGGCCAGGATGCTGTTGGTGTAGTTGCTCACCGCCTTGGCCTGCGTCATCGTGATGTTGACGTGGTGGCGCGTGTAGCTG
>JAYUPN010000008.1:0-15683 GCA_043760065.1 Rubrivivax sp. | reverse complement strand
TAGCGGTAGCTGTAGAAGTGCTTGCCGACGAAGACGCGCAGGCGCGACCGCAGCGCGCCGGAGAAGACCAGCACGCCGAGGAACGCGAAGCCGGCGATCAACAGACCCTGCTGCAGCGCGCGGCCCCAGGTGCCGCCGAAGTAGCGCACGTAGTAGCCGATGGCCGCCATGAAAAGCAGGTAAGCCCCGGCCAGGATCAGCGTGACGGAGTAGAAAGCGGCCGTGCGCGAGATCTGCAACCGCGCCACCCAGTCGGAGCCGCGGCGGGAGGCGACGTAGAAGAAGGGCACGGCCAGCGCGTGGATGGCGCCTCGCAGACTCAGCGCATCGGCGTCGAAACGCGCAAACAGCAACCCTTCGGCGTAGAGGTAGACGTCGAAGATGAACATGCAGCACAGGCCCAGGCACAGCGGCTTGGCGTTCCAGCGCGAGTCCTCGCCCAGGTTGCGGAATATCTGCTCGACCAGCAGCAAGCCGCACAGCGGCAGCAGCAACGACGCGGCCATCAGCGGCCGCGACAGGTCGAAGCTGAAACCTCCCAGTGCGGTGGCCAGGTGCATCGTGGCGCTCAGGCCCAGGCCGGTCAGTGCCAGAACGCGCAGCATCCGCATCGGCTCGAAGGCTGCTGCCGTGGCCTCGGTGCGCATGGGCAGCATGAGAAAGCTGAACCACAGCCCGAAACGGGTCAGGTCCGCCAGGGCCGCGACTCCCGTTGCCAGGGTACCGCCGCTCAGGTAACTCCACAGGCTGACCCCGGCCCAGGCCGCGCTGGCAGCGATTGCGCCCAGAAACGTGCGCCGGGAGCGGCGCTCGGTCGACAGGCTGGTGTCGGTGGCCCACAGGAACAACGCCAGCGCGCCGTACGCGACCAGCGCCAGGCCGTAGCCATAGACGGCCACTTCAGTGGCAGTGTTGTTCATCGGCTCTGCGCTGTCCTGCAGGCCCGGGCGCCATCGGCTGCCCCCTCGTGCAGCTGACGCCGGGAGGGCGCGAGGTGCGTCAGCGCGCGCCCTTGCCGGTCAGGACCACGCCCACGGTCTCCATCAGCACGACGAGGTCGAGGAAGAGGGTGTGGTTCTTCACGTAGTACAGGTCGTATTGGAGCTTTTCCTGCGAATCCTCGACCGTGGCGCCATAGGGATAGCGCACCTGGGCCCAGCCCGTCACGCCGGGCTTGACGCTGTGGCGCAAGGCGTAGAACGGGATCTCGTGGGTCAGCTGGTCGACGAAGAAGGGCCGTTCCGGCCGCGGGCCGACGAGGCTCATGTCGCCGCGCAGCACGTTGAAGAGCTGCGGCAACTCGTCGATGCGCAGCCGCCTGATGACGTTGCCGACGCGTGTCACGCGGTCGTCGTTGGTACTGGCCCAGCGGGGCTTGCCGTCTTTCTCCGCATCGGTGCGCATGCTGCGGAACTTGGCGATGCTGAATGTCTTGCCGTTCTGGCCCACGCGTTCCTGGCGGTAGAGCATCGGGCCGCGGCTCTCGAGCTTGATCATCAGGGCCGCCACCAGCATGATCGGCGACGACAGGATGCACAGCAGCGTGGCGCAGAAGATGTCGAAGGCGCGCTTGACCGCGGTGCGCAGGGCGCCCTGGTTGAAACCGTCGCCGAAGATCAACCAGCTGGCGCTGAGGAAATCGATGCGGATCTGACCCAGTGTCTTCTCGAAGTGCGTGTTGAGGTCGTAGACCTTGGTGCCGGAGACCTTGCAGTCCAGCAGCTGCCGCAGCGGCATGCTGCCGGCTCGACGCTCGGTGAGGGCGACCACGATCTCGTCGACGCCCAGCCGCTGGGCCATGGCGTGCAGGTCACCGTCCATGGCCAGGATCTGACTGGCGGGCACGGCTGCTTCGCGTTCATTGGGGCCGGCCACGTAGCCGACGATGTGGGCATTGGGGTCGGCCTTGCGCAAGGTGTTGCCCACCACCACCGCGGCCGGCCCGGCGCCGAAGATCAGGATTCGCGTGCGACCGGCCGCGGCGGCTGTGGAGTGGGACAGGTAAGCCCGTCGAAGAATGAGCGCTGAGACCCCCGCCATCATCGACAGCTGGATCGCGCCCGGGTTGGTAAAGCTCGCCGGCAGGAGCCCGAATATGGCGTAGGTCAGTGGCAGTGCGACCAGCAGCAGCAACAATGCCCGCGCCATCGAGCGGCCAAAGGACGTGGCGTGCGCCGGCTCGTAGAGGCCGGACGCGCTGTTGAGCACGAACAGGCACGCTGCGAACCACACCACATGCTTGCCGGCCAGCGGAACCGCCTGGTCGAGGCTGCCGAGCTGCGAGATGATGGCCAGCATCGCGACGAACAGCACGAGGCCGAAGTCGAACAGGATCCCGCGCAGCGAAGATCGATGGACGTAGTGATTGAATATGCGGATCATCGGAATTGCCGGTGGCGCATTCCCCGTTCAGTTCGGTTCAGTTCCAAATCTTGCTGCTTTCTGGACTGTGCGGGTCCTCGGACCCGTCCGAGACTCAGGACACCTCCGATCAGGCTGCGGCCGAATGTAAGAGGTCGCCGATGGCCTGATCAATCCCCGTGATCGGGGGGACAGGACGTCAGCTCCGATCGTGTCGGGTGCTGCGGCTTCGAGTTGGGGCATGTTCCAAGGGAGGTTGGCGATCCTGCGTCGGCTTGCCAGCAGGAAACACCGTGGAGCATAGCCAGTGCGAAGCGCCGCCACGAACGCGCCGCGCATGGCGGAGCAGAGCGGCGCTGATTCCTGCACGGTAACGCACGGATTGCTTCGGTCCCGTCGCAGTTCTGTAGGTCCTTGGGTGGGCCGATGTCGTGCGGGCCCGGCCGGAAACGAAAAAACGCCCCGCGAGCGGGGCGTTTCTGAAGCTTGCTGGCGCTTGACGCCAGGCGTAAGCAGCCGGATCAGGCGGCCTTGCGGCGGCGCGAGGCCAGACCGGCGCCCACCAGGGCCAGGCCAGCCAGGGCCAGCGACGTCGGCTCGGGGATCAGGAAGCCGATTTCGTCGATCGAGATGTCCCAGCCGAGCGCGCCGGTGAAGGTCATGCCGAGCACGCCACCAGCGGCTAGCAGTGCTTGATCCAGGCCGCTGACCAGGAAGGTCTTGATCTCGCCAGGGGCCACCACTTCATTGATCGTGAAGCCAGCGATCGGGTTGCCGTCGATCGAAGCGGCGATGCTCTTGGTCACGGCGTCCGAAGAGTAGACCGTGAAGTAGAACGACACCGGGCCGGTTGCCGGGACCACGCCCGCTGCCAGCGTCCAGTTCAGGCTGACCGTCGACGTCACCGTGTCGGCGTTGCGCATCTGCACGTTGCCCGGGGGGATCGTGCCACCGGCCAGGCCAACCGACGCGAACAGGCCCGTCGAGTTTTGACCGACCAGGGTGGCGGTATCCAGGCGGTGGAAGATCGAGCGCGTGGCATCGCCGTATGCGGCCACGCCAACGTCGCCGCCGGTGGCGTCGATGACCTGCACGCCTGCAGCCGGGGCATTGAAGTCGTCAACCACGATCACCAGGGCCTGGGCGCTGGAGATGGCGAAGGTCGCTGCGACGGCGGCCATCAGGGCAGAGAAACGACGCATGATTTTGATCTCCAAGGAAGTGATGCTGGGTGCTTGATCGCTACCCTCCGGCAGCATGCCAGGACATAAGCAGGTGCTGTGCCTGGCAACGGGTCGATTGCCTGGTGTGGCACCAGGTACGCTTGGAAGAGGCGGATTGACCGATGAAAACAGATCACCAATGTTGATAGTTGACATCATTGGTGACTAAAAAAATGCTAATTGGCATCGGACTGCGGAGCGGACCCCCCTATTCAAGGGGGTGTGTTGAACGGGCGATTGGAGGTCTAGGCCACGGAGCGATCGACGCTGTAAAGGAAGTCGACATCGTTTCGGGCGATGGCGCCGCATCGCAGCATCACCGGAGTCCATGTAGCCAGGCCGGCATTCGCAGTGCATGGTTGGCTGGCCGGTCGTGCTCGATCAACGTTTGAACCGTCTGGGCTGAATGGCATTGAAATGGTTTGCAAGCGGCGCGGATGTGTCATGTCCGTCCGCCATGACCCGCGGCAGGACTGCGGGGCACTGGCCTGCCTTGCGACCGTGAAAAAAGTGCGCGGCGGGTCGCCCGTGGCGAACTGGGTGGTTGGGCCGCTCTTGCCCGTATGCCATCATGTCGTGCTGGACCGGTTGAATGCAGCGCCGAGCCTTGGTTTTGCCCGTCGAAAGGCCCGGATTCCATCCCCAAGGGTCAGCCGGGCGACGACAACCCAGAACATCAGGAGTGCAATTTGAACCACCAATTTGTCAACTGGACCGGCCTGCTTCGCGGCGCATTGTTCATGGTCTCAGCTGCTTTGCTGGGCGGATGTTCCAGCATGTCCGGGCCCAGCCTGCCGCCGGCGCCGGCCAATGCTGCCACCGTGGACTACAGCTACGTCATCGGCGCTGGCGACAACCTGAACATCATCGTCTGGCGCAACCCCGAACTGTCGATGTCGGTGCCGGTGCGCCCCGACGGCAAGGTCTCGGCGCCGCTGGTGGAAGAGCTGCTCGCCCAGGGCAAGACACCCGTGCAGCTCGCCCGCGATGTGGAGAAGAAGCTGGCCACCTACGTCCGCGACCCGGTGGTCACGGTGCTCGTCACCGGTTTCGTCGGCCCTTTCAGCGAGCAGATCCGCGTCGTCGGCGAAGCCGCACGGCCCCAGGCCTTGCCCTACCGGGTGCGCATGTCGGTGCTGGACGTGATGATCGCCGTCGGCGGCCTGACCGACTTTGCCGATGGCAACAAGGCCATCATCCAGCGCACTTCCGACGGCGACAAGCAGTACACGGTGCGGCTGAAAGACCTGATCAAGCGGGGTGACACCACGGCCAATGTCGAGATGCGCCCGGGCGACATCCTGATCATTCCGCAGAGCTTCTTCTAGCACCCGACAGGACCCTCGCAACGCCCTGTGTCCGGCGCTTTGTGCGCCGCTCGCGTGGGCTCAGAACCTGGCCGTCAACAGCGCCGTTTCACGCATGCAAGAACTCGTTCAACAAGTCCTGCTCACCGCCCGGCGAATGTGGAAGTTTCGCTGGCCGAGCCTGGTCGTGGCGTGGGTGGTTGCCGTGATCGGCGTGGTGGTGGTGTGGAAGATCCCCGACCAGTACGAAGCCGCCGCCCGCGTCTACGTCGACACCGACTCGATCCTCAAGCCGCTGATGAGCGGCCTGGCGGTGCAGCCCAACGTCGAGCAGCAGATCGCCATGCTCAGCCGCACCCTGCTCAGCCGGCCGAACATCGAGAAGCTGATCCGGATGGCCGACCTGGACCTCAAGAACGAGTCCAAGTCGGACCAGGAACAGCTGATCGAACGCCTGTCCAAGGGCATCCAGATCCGCACCGCCGGTGGCGTCAACCTGTATGCCATGGCCTACCGGGACAACGAGCAGGACAAGGCCAAGCGCGTGATCCAGTCGCTGGTGTCGATCTTCGTCGAGTCGGGACTGGGCGCAAGCCGCAAGGACACCGACGCGGCCAAGACCTTCCTGTCCGAACAGATCAAGAGTTTCGAAGCCAAGCTCGAAGAAGCCGAAGCGCGCATGAAGGAGTTCCAGCTCCGCAACCTCGACCGCCAGAGTGCCGACGGCAAAAGCGTGGCGACGCGCATGTCCGAGATCAGTGCACAACTGGAAGGTGCCAGGCTGCAGCTGCGCGAGGCGGAGCGTGCCCGGGACGCCGCCAAACGTCAACTGGCCGAGGCCCGCGGCCAGGCGCCCAGCAGCGCCTTGCCCGACCTGCTGGCCGGCAAGGCTGCGACGCCCGGCGCCGCGGCCGGCCCGGCGGCCGTGTCCACGCCCGAGATCGACGCGCGAATCGACGCCCAGAAGCGCAACCTCGACGCGCTGCTGCAGCGCTACACCGACCTGCACCCCGACGTCGTCGGCACGCGCCGCTTGATCAAGGATCTCGAAGAACAGAAGAGCAAGGAAGTCGCCGAGTTGCAACGGGCCGCCGCGGCGCGGCCGGCGGTGGCAATTCCCGGCGGCGGCGCCAACGAGAGCCTGGCCTCGCAGGAGCTGAACCGCATGATGGCGACCGCAGAAGTACAGGTGGCAGCCATCTCGGCACGTGTCGACGAGTACGCCAGCCGGCTGCAGCAGGTGAAGGAGTCGTTGAAGACGGCGCCGCAGATCGAGGCCGAAGCGGCGCAGCTCAACCGCGACTACGCGATCACGAAGAAGAACTACGAGGACCTGGTGGCGCGGCGCCAGTCGGCCGTCATGTCCGGCGAGCTCGATGTCGCCTCGGGCGTGGCCGAGTTCCGCCTCATCGACCCGCCGCGCGTGGCGCCCAAGCCCGTCGCGCCCAACCGCCTGCTGCTGCTGCCGGGCGTGCTCGTGGCGGCGCTGGCGCTGGGCGTGTTCTTCGCCTTTGCGGCGAGCCAGTTGCGCCCCACCTTTGCCGATGCCGAGGAGCTGCGCCTGAAGACCGGGCTGCCGCTGCTGGGCGTGGTGTCGGCGTTGACGACCGACGACGACCGGCGCAAGGAGCGCGTCAGTCTCTTCCGCTTCGTTTCGGCGTCAGGAGGGCTCGTGGGCCTGTTCGTCGCCGGGCTGATCGCGATGACCTTCATGTCCCGGTACGGAGCCTGAGCCCATGAGCAGCCTGATCGAACAAGCCGCTCAGCGCCTGGAGCAGTTGCGCCAGGCAGGAATCGAGATCCCCGAGGTAGACAGCGACCTGCGGCCCGACCTCGTGCAAGAACCCGTGCAGCACCGGGCTCCCGCAGTGCCGGTGCAGCCCTTGTGGTCCGCGCCGGTGGCGGCACCCGCTGAACCGGTGGCACTGTCGCGGCGGGTCGAACTGGACCTGGCATTGCTGGCCTCCAAGGGCCTGGTGACGCCGGGGGCGGCCCGCTCGCACATGGCCGACCAGTTCCGCGTGATCAAGCGGCCGCTCATCGCCAACGCGATGGGGCGGGGCGCGGCGACGGTGACGCACGGCAACCTGATCATGATCACCAGCGCGTTGCCCGGCGAGGGCAAGAGCTTCACGTCGGTCAACCTGGCGATGAGCATCGCGGCCGAGCTCGACCACACGGTGATGCTGGTGGACGCCGACGTCGCCCGCCCTTCGGTGCTGCGCATGCTGGGTCTGCCACCGAGCGAAGGCTTGCTGGACTTGCTCGAAGGCAAGACCGACATGGCCAGCGTGCTGATGCGGACCAACATCGACAAGCTCACGATCCTGCCCAGCGGGTCGCCGCACCCGAAGGCCACCGAACTGCTGGCCAGCGACGCCATGTCCAGCCTGCTGGACGACATGGCCACGCGCTACCCCGACCGCATCATCATCTTCGACTCGCCGCCGCTGCTGCTGACCACCGAGTCGCGCGTGCTGGCCAGCCACATGGGCCAGGTCGTGGTGGTGGTCAAGGCCGATGCAACCCTGCAAAGCACGGTCCGCCAGGCGCTGGCCACCATCGAGGCCTGCCCGCTGAAGATGATGGTGCTCAACCGGGCCCGCAGCGGTTCCGGCGGTGCCTACGGCGACGGCTACGGTTATGGCTATGGCTACGGCTACGGTTACGGCTATGGCTACGGCTATGGTTACGGCCAGGGCGCCTCGGGGCCCGCCACAGGGCAGGAGCAGGCTGCTTCGTCCGAAGCGCCGCCCGCGGCGCAATGAGGTCGGACTTGATTCAGCGCCGGCAGGACAGGCCACAACCCCTTCGTGCAGCCCGGCATCGGCTCCGGCCCGTGGCCGTGGTGGCCGTCGTGGCCTGCGCCTTGGTGGGCCCAGCGTCGGCATGGGCCCAGGATGCAATCGCTGGTCGCGGCTTCTCGTTCTCGTCGACCTTCGAGTCGGGCCTCACCTTCACGCACAGGAGCTCGACGCTCGATGGCACCAACGGCGACGACCTGCAGCTCACGGTGCGCCCGGGCGTGCAGATCGGCAGCCGCGTCGGTCGCCTGCGCGGCACGCTGAGCTATTCGCTGGCGGCCTCGCGGCACACCGACCGATCCGAAGGCAACGGCATCGAGAACTACCTCAATGCAGCCTTCAACGGCGCGCTGGTGGACGGCTGGATGTACATCGACGGCTCGGCCTCGATCAGCCAGCAGTCGCGATCGGCCTATGGTGAGCAGTCGGCGGGCGGCAGCGTCGGCAGCGCCAACGCGAACCGGGTCGAGGTCGCGAATGCGTCGGTCTCGCCCTACGTGACGGGTCGACTCGGGGGCGTGGCGACGTACCGTGCCAGCGTCACCGGGGCCGCCACGAATGCCCGCCGCTCGTCGACCACCGATTCGACGACCACCGGCGCGGCGCTGTCCTTGTCGTCCCTGCGCCCCGGCACGGTGGTCAGCTGGGGGCTGGACGGCTCCTGGCAGGAGGTTGACTTCCGCGTCGGCCGCACCACCGAGACCAGCCGCGCCACGGCCAGCCTGAACATCGTGCCCGACGTCGACGTCTCGCTGTCGCTGCGTGCCGGCCAGGAGTCGACCAATGTCGGCAGCCTCGACAAGGTCACCTACAACAACTGGGGCGGCTCGGTGCGCTGGACGCCGTCGCCCCGCACCAGCGCCAGCTTCGATACCGACCGGCGCTACTTCGGCGACTCGCACCGCTTCTCCTTCGACCACCGCATGGCGCGTTCGAGCATTCGCTTCTCGAGCGTGCGCGACGTCACCAACGGCGCTGGCACTTCCAGCGCCGCAGCGCCGATCACGCTCTATCAGCTGATCCTGTCGAGCTTTGCCTCGAGCGGGCGCGATGCCGCCGAGCAGGAGCGGCTGACGCAGGAGTTCTTCCGCCTCAACCCCGCATTCGACCCTGCCGCCGTCGCCGGCGGCGGATCGCTGGCCAGCGGCATCTCGGTGGTGCGGCGCGAGGACCTGGCCTTCAGCTACACGGGCTTGCGCGCGACGATGTCGCTGCTGGCCTTCACGAACCAGTCCAAGGTCATCGACAACCCGCTCGGACCTCCTTCCGAGGGCCCGGTGCGCCAGTGGGGCTACACCGGCACCCTGGGCTACAAGCTGACGCCGCAGGACTCGGTGAACCTGTCGGCTTCGCACCTGCGCACGCTGTCCAGCGGGCTGCAACTGGGCACCGATCTGAAGTCCATCGGCCTGGGCTGGAGCAGCCAGCTCGGCCGCCGCACGACGGCGACGGTGAATGCCCGCCACGCCCAGTTCAGCAGCCTCACCAATCCCTACCGGGAGTCGTCGCTCAGCGGCTCTCTCAGCATGCGGTTCTGATCCATGTACGAAGCCTTCTATGGATTGAGCAGCAAGCCGTTCCAGCTCAACCCCGACCCCAGTTTCTACTTCGCCAGCAAGCAGCACCGGCGCGCCAAGGCCTACCTGGAGTACGGCGTCTCGCGCAACGAAGGCTTCATCGTCATCACCGGCGAGATCGGCGCCGGCAAGACGATGGTGCTGCGCTCGCTGATCGAAGGCTTGAACGGCAGCAACGTCATCACCGGGCACCTGGTGACGACGCAGCTGGGCGCCGAGGACACGCTGCGCATGGTCGGCGCGGCCTTCGGCTTTCGCGTCAAGGACGTGCCCAAGAGCGAATTGCTGATCACGCTCGAGGCCTTCCTCATCAGCCAGACCAGCAAGGGCAAGCGCTGCCTGCTGATCGTCGACGAGGCGCAGAACCTGACGCCGCGCGCGGTGGAAGAGCTGCGCATGCTCAGCAACTTCCAGTTCGGCAACCAGGCGCTGCTGCAGAGCTTCCTGGTCGGCCAGCCCGAGTTCCGCGAGATCCTGCAGCGGCCCGAGATGGAGCAGTTCCGCCAGCGCGTGGCGGCCACCTGCCACATCGGGCCGCTCGACCAGGACGAGACCCGGGGCTACATCGAACACCGTCTCAAGTGCGCCGGCTCCAAAGGCAAACCGACCTTCGAGCCCGCCGCTTTCGAGCTCATCTTCAAGGCCAGCGCCGGCATCCCGCGCCGCATCAATGCGCTGTGCGACCGCTTGCTGCTGGCCGGTTTCCTGGGCGGTCGCACGGCGCTGACCGCCGCCGACGTGGCCGAGGTGGTGCAAGAGTTCGAGCAGGAGAACGCGGTCGCCTCGCGGCCGGCCGCGTCGACGGCCCTGGCCGATGGCGGCGAACCTTCGCTGCCCGGCGGCCTGGGCGGCGCCGAGCTCGACCTCGACCTGAGCAAGATCAAGCTGACGGCGGAAGACGCCGAAGGCATGAGCAAGCAGCTTGCGGCGCTGACCGCCGACCAGCGCGGCGACCAGCTGCAGCGCCTGGAGCGCAGCCTGCTGCGCCTGGAACGCATCAACGTGCAGACGCTGGGCCTGCTGCAGAAGCTGGTGGCCGCGGTCAAGAAACCCGGCGGCGACTGAAGCCCGTGCCCGCCGCCGCGCCACGCCATCCCTGACTGAACATGCTCGCCCCTGCCATCACCAACGCGCTGACGATCGACGTCGAGGACTACTTCCAGGTCTCGGCCTTCGCGCCCTACATCCGGCGCGACGAGTGGGATGCGCGTGAATGCCGCATCGAGCGCAACGTCGGCCGCATCCTCGAACTGCTCGAGCAGCGCGGCATCAAGGCCACCTTCTTCACGCTGGGCTGGATTGCCGAGCGCTACCCGCAGCTGGTGCGTGACATCGTCGCCGGCGGACACGAGCTGGCAAGCCACGGCTTCGGCCACGAGCGCGCCACCGATCTGTCCGAGGCCGCTTTCACGCAGGACGTGCAGCGCGCCAAGCAGCTGCTCGAAGACCTGTCCGGCGTGCCGGTGCTGGGCTACCGTGCGCCGAGCTTTTCCATCGGCACCGGCAACCTCTGGGCCTTCGACGCGCTGGCCCGTGCCGGCTACCGCTACAGCAGCAGCATCTACCCGATCAAGCACGACCACTACGGCATGCCCGACTCGCCGCGCTTCGCCTACCAGCTGACCAGTGGCCTGCTCGAGATCCCGATCACCACGCTGCGCATGGGCAGCCGCAACCTGCCGTCCAGCGGCGGCGGCTACTTCCGGCTGCTGCCCTATGCGCTGACGCGGTGGATGCTGCGCCAGGTCAACCAGCACGACCGCGAGTCGGCGATCTTCTACTTCCATCCCTGGGAGATCGACCCCGGCCAGCCGCGCGTGCCGGGCATCGACCTGCGCACGCGCTTCCGACACTACGTCAACATCGGCCGCACCGAGGGCCGCCTGCAGAGCCTCATGGACGACTTCCGTTGGGGCCGCATGGACCAGATCTTCCTCCCCGGCGCCCCGGCGCCCACCTGAACCCGATACCGTGCCCACCATCGAACGTCTGGCCCCGGGAGACGTCCGCGGAGCGGCGTTGTGGGATGCCTTCGTGCAGTCCTGCCCGCAGGCCACCTTCTTCCACCGTGCCGGCTGGCAGGACATCCTGCGCGATGTCTTCCGCCACGACGCGCACTTCCTGTTGGCGCACGAGCAAGGGCGCATCACCGGGGTGCTGCCGCTGGCGCACGTCAGGAGCCTGCTGTTCGGCAAGTCGCTGACCAGCCTGCCTTTTGCCGTCTACGGCGGGGTGGCCAGCGAAGATGAAGCCAGCGCTGCCGCGCTGGAACAGGAGGCCCAGCGCCTGGCACAGGACCTGGGCGTGGACCACCTGGAACTGCGCCAGTTGCAGCGCCGGCACGAGGACTGGCCGCGGCAGGAGCTGTACGTGACCTTCCGCAAGGCCATCCTGCCCGATGAGGAGGCCAACATGCTGGCCATCCCGCGCAAGCAGCGGGCGATGGTGCGCAAGGGCATCAAGAACGGCCTGCGCAGCGAGATCGACCCCGGCGTCGACCGTTTTTTCTCGCTGTATGCCGACAACGTGCACCGGCACGGCACGCCGGCGCTGCCCAAGCGTTACTTCGAGGCGCTGCGCGAGCGCTTCGGCGCCGATTGCGAGGTTCTCACCGTCGCCGGGCCGACCGGACAGCTGCTGTCCAGCGTACTGAGCTTCTACTTTCGTGACGAGGTGCTGCCTTACTACGCCGGCGACGACGAGGCCGCGCGCGACCTGGCCGCCAATGACTTCAAATACTGGGAGCTCATGCGGCGCTCGTGCGAACGTGGCCTGAAGGTCTTCGACTACGGCCGCAGCAAGCAAGGCACCGGCCCTTACGCCTTCAAGAAGAACTGGGGCTTCGAGCCGACGCCGCTGAACTACGAGTACCGCCTGTACAAGCGAGACCAAGTGCCGCAGAACAACCCGTCCAACGCCAAGTACAAGCTGATGATCGAGACCTGGCGCCGCCTGCCTCTGGGCGTGGCGAACTGGCTCGGTCCCTTCGTCGTCCGTTCCCTGGGCTGACACGGCCTGCAACCCCCACACATGCCCACAGACCGCATCCTGCCCACGTCCCTGAGCCTGCAACGCCTGCTGCCGGGCCTGCTGGTCGTGGCCGTGCTGCTGGCGCTGTTCCACGAAACGGCGGCCGCGATGGTCGGCATCTGGATGCGCTCGGAGACCTTCGCGCACGCCTTCCTGGTGCCGCCGATCGCCGCCTGGCTGGTGTGGCGGCGGCGTGCACATCTGGCGCAGCACACGCCGCGCGCAGCGCCCTGGATGCTGGTGCCGATGGCGCTGGCCTGCCTGCTGTGGGTGCTGGGCCAGTTGGCCGACGTCAATGCCGCGACGCAGTTCGTGCTGGTGCTGTTGATCGTGCTGTCGGTGCCGGCCGTGTTCGGCTTCGCGGTGGCGCGCGAGATCACCTTCCCGCTGCTGTTCCTGTTTTTCGCCGTGCCCATCGGCGAGTTCATGGTGCCGCCGATGATGGAGTGGACGGCCGACTTCACGGTCGCCGCGATCGCGATGTCGGGCGTGCCGGTCTACCGCGAAGGCCTGCAGTTCGTCATCCCGTCGGGCAACTGGTCCGTGGTCGAAGCCTGCAGCGGCGTGCGCTACCTGATCGCGTCGTTCATGGTCGGCAGCCTGTTTGCCTACCTCAACTACCAGTCCAGCAAGCGCCGCGCGATCTTCATGCTGGTGTCGCTGGCGGCGCCCATCGTGGCCAACTGGCTGCGCGCCTATCTGATCGTCATGCTGGGCCACGTCTCGGACAACAAGCTCGCAGCCGGCGCCGACCACCTGGTCTACGGCTGGGCCTTCTTCGGCATCATCATCATGGTGATGTTCATGATCGGCGCGCGCTGGTCCGAGCCCGACCTGCCGCCACCGGCCACCGCCGACCGCATGAACCGCCCGCGCAGTGGCGTCGATGCCCGCACCTGGACCGTCGCCGCAGGCGTGGTCGCGCTGCTCCTGGCCACGCAGGCCCTGGTCTGGAAGCTGGACCGACCTGCAAGCGAGCAGGCGCCGGTGGTGAAGCTGCCGCAGTCCCTGGCCGGCGGTTGGACCGCCAGGCCCGCCGACCCGGCGGCCTGGACGCCGCTGTTCAAGAATCCGAGCGTGACGTCGCACCTGGTCTACGTTGCCGGCGACCGGCAGATCACGGTCTGGGTGGGCTACTTCCGCGACCAGGGCCCGGATCGCAAGCTGGTGTCGACGACGAACCTCCTGGTCGAGGATCACTCGCCGCTGTGGGCCCAGATCGGGTCTGGCAGTTCGGCGCTGGAGCCGGCGGCAGCAGCGGCTCGCGTCAGCACCGCCGTGCTTCGTCAACCGTCGGATTTGAAGGCCCAGGCGCGCACCCTGCTCCAGGTCGCGCACCTGTACTGGGTCGACGGACACTTCACGCACCGCGCGGCCGAGGCCAAGGTCCGCATGGCCATCGGCCGCCTGATGGGCCGCGGCGACGACGGCGCCGTGCTCGTGTTCACGACGCCGCTGCCGCCCGACGGGCCGGCGGCGGTGGACCTGAACCGTTTCGTCAGCCAGCAACTGCCGGCACTGGGTCAGGCGCTGGCCAGCACCGCTGCGTCGGCTGCAAAGCCCTGAACCGCGGTGCACAGCGGCGCGGCATCACGACCACTCACTCTTCTCTGTCTGCAAGGAATTCACCCATGAGCACGCTCGCTGTCATCGGCCTGGGCTACGTCGGCCTGCCGCTGGTCGTGGAGTTTGGCAAGCAGCTTCGCACCATCGGCTTCGACATCGCGCAGAACAAGGTCGACGCCTGCCTGCGCGGCACCGACCCCTCGCGCGAACTGCCCGACTCGGAAATGGCCCTGGCCAAGCATGCCCTGTACACCTCGGACCCCAAGATGCTGGCCGAGGCGGACATGATCATCGTCGCCGTGCCCACGCCGGTGGACGACGCCCACATCCCCGACTTCAAGCCGCTGATCGGCGCCTCGACCAGCGCCGGCCGCAACCTGAAGAAGGGTGCGATCGTGATCTATGAATCCACCGTCTACCCCGGGGCCACCGAAGAGGTCTGCATCCCGGTGCTGGAGCGCGAGTCGGGCCTGAAGTGGAAGCAGGACTTCTTCGTCGGCTACAGCCCCGAACGCATCAACCCGGGCGACAAGGAACACACCCTCACCAAGATCCTGAAGATCGTCTCCGGCGACACGCCCGAAACGCTGGACAAGGTGGCCCAGCTCTACGAACGCATCGTGATCCCGGGTGTGCACCGCGCCAGTTCGATCAAGGCCGCCGAGGCGGCCAAGGTGATCGAGAACACGCAGCGCGACCTGAATATCGCGCTGATGAACGAGCTGGCCATCATCTTCGACAAGATCGGCCTCGACACCACCGAGGTGCTGGAAGCCGCAGGCACGAAGTGGAACTTCCTCAAGTTCAAGCCCGGCCTGGTCGGCGGCCACTGCATCGGCGTCGACCCCTACTACCTGACGCACAAGGCCGACATGCTGGGCTACCACCCGCAGGTCATCCTGGCCGGCCGCCGCATCAACGACGGCATGGCCAAATTCGTGGCCGAGCAGACCATCAAGCAGATGATCGCCTCGGGCTGCTACATCAAGGGCGCACGCGTCAACGTGCTGGGCCTGACCTTCAAGGAAAACTGCGGCGACCTGCGCAACAGCAAGGTCATCGACATCATCCGCGAGCTGCAGACCTATGGCGTGGAAGTGCACGTCACCGACGCGCAGGCCGACGCCGAGGAGGCGCTGCACGAGTACGGCGTGAAGCTCGTGACCTGGGAGCAGCTGCCGCGGGCCGATGCGGTGGTGGCCGCGGTGTCGCACCGCGAGTACGCGGCGCTGTCGATGGAGGACCTGGGCAAGAAGCTGGTCAAGGGCGGGGCGTTCATCGACGTCAAGGCAGCGTTCGATCCCAAGCTGCTTGCCGGGGCCGGGTACCGCGTGTGGCGGCTCTGATGGCGGGATCGCAGTGCGGCACGGCACTCATATCGATGACGTGCATCGTTGGCGGCAGGCATTGCCAGAGTGTGGCTACACTGCATCGCGCGCGAGGCAGTAGGTCCGGCGAAGCGCCAACAAGCACTGACAGCGGAGGCGCGAACAGTGGTGCTGTTCGCCGGTGCGTACAGCATCTGGACTGACAAGCACATTCGCCGACTCCACTCGTCAGTCCCCGCCATGAGCGCCAAACGGCAAACCTACCTGGTGATCGTCTATGACTCAAAAGAGATTTGTCATTGTCGGCGGTGGAATTGCGGGCCTCATGATTGCCCGAATCATCCGCGCGCATCGCGACGACCGCGCTGAAATCTTCATCATCGAGCGCGAGTCGCACTTCGGCGGGCAGTACTCATGCGTTGACTACGGGACCGACGGAGGGCGCTTCGACCATGGCATGCACGTCTACTACGACTCGTGCATTCCT
>JAYUPN010000007.1:0-15804 GCA_043760065.1 Rubrivivax sp. | reverse complement strand
TCATCAAGGGCGACGGCAAGCCCGGTGCGGCCAAGGCGCTGTGGACGGTGCGCGGCGGCGAGGTCACGCTGCAGAACCTGGAGTTCCGCGGCGCGCGCTCGTCCGAGGGCGGCGGCGCCGGCGTGCGCCAGGAAGGCGGGCAGCTCACGTTGCAGCGCTGCCAGTTCTTCGACAATGAACACGGCCTGTTCAGCGTCAACGATCCGTTGGCGCAGATCACCATCGACGCCAGCGTGTTCGGCATGGCGCCCAAGGTGGTGGGTGGCCTGCACCACCTCATCAACATCGGCCGCATCGCCAGGCTCAGCATCAGCGGCAGCCGTTTCCAGCTTGGCTTCGAAGGCCACCTGATCAAGACGCGGGCGCGCGAGAACGTCATCGGCTACAACTTCCTGCACGACGGCACGCGCGGTGGCGCCTCGTACGAGATCGAGATCGCCCACGGCGGCCTGGCCACCGTGATCGGCAACGTCATCGGCCAGGGATCGGAGACGCAGAACCCGGTGATGGTGGTCTACGGCACCGAAGGGCAGCCCTGGGACAAGAACGTGCTGCTGGTGTCGCACAACACCTTCATCAACTGGGGCTGGACGCCGGCTTGGTTCCTGCGGGTGCTCGGCGACAAGCTGCCGGCCGACACCGAGGTCATTGCCGTCAACAACCTGCTGGTGGGCGGCGGCGCGTTCTCAATGGCCGCGCCGGGTCACTTCGACGGCAATCGCCACGCCACGGTGGGCATGCTGCGCGACGCCGACACCTACGCCTTCGAGCTGCCGCCCGGCAGCATCTGGCGCACCAGCGGCATCGACCCGCGCACGGTGAAGGGCCGAGACCTGTCGCCGAAGGCCGAGTTCCTGTGGCCGCTGGGCACGCGGGAACTGGCGCCGCGCACGAGCTGGGCGCCGGGCGCGTTCCAGAAGTAGCCGGCGCGGGGTCGGCGCCGGCCTGCGGCAGTAGGATCGGCCACCATGGACCCCAAACACACCCACCCCGACACCATCGCCGCGCAGGCGCTGGGCTGGATCGACGAGCGCACGCGCGCCATCACGCCGCCGATCCACGTCTCCAGCACCTACCTGCGCGACGCCGACAACCACTACCGGTCAGGCCGCGTTTACGCGCGCGCCGACAACCCGGCCTTCGACCAGGCCGAGGCCGTGATCAACGCGCTCGAAGGCGGCCAGCAGGCGCTGCTGTTCGCCAGCGGCATGGCCGCGGCGACGGCGGTGTTCCAGGCCCTGGCTCCGGGCGACCACGTGCTGGCGCCGCAGGTCATGTACTGGTCGCTGCGCAACTGGCTGACGACCTTCGCCACGCAGTGGGGCCTGGACGTCGAGTTGATCGACATGACCTCGCCGGCGGCGGTGCAGGCCGCGCTGCGGCCGGGCAGGACCAAGCTGGTGTGGATCGAGACCCCTGCCAATCCGCTGTGGACCGTGACCGACATCGCGGCCACGGCCAAGCTCGCGCACGGCGTGGGTGCGCTGCTGGCGGTGGACTCCACGGTTGCCACGCCGCTGATCACGCAGCCGCTAACGCTGGGTGCCGACCTCGTGATGCACGCGGCCACCAAGTACCTCAACGGCCACTCCGACCTCATCGCCGGCGTGCTGGTGGTGCGCGAGGGAGCGGCCGAGTCCGAACATTGGCAGCGTGTGCGCAAGGTGCGGGCGCAGCTCGGCGGCACGCTCGGCTCCTTCGAGTCGTGGCTGCTGCTGCGCGGCCTGCGCACGCTGCACCTGCGCGTGCGCGCTGCCACCGCGTCGGCGCAGCGCATCGCCGAGCACTTCCACGGCCACCCGTTGGTGGCCGAGGTGCTGTACCCCGGCCTGCCGTCGTGCCAGGGCCACGAAGTCGCCAAGCTGCAGATGCGCGGCGGCTTCGGCGGCATGCTGTCGATCCGCGCCCACGGCATCGACGGCGTGGCCGGCTCGGGCGAGGGATCGGCCATCGCCGTGGCGGCGCAGACCAAGCTGTGGAAGCGCGCCACCTCGCTGGGCGGCACCGAGAGCCTGATCGAACACCGCGCCAGCGTCGAAGGCGCGGGCACACCGGCGCCGCCGGACCTGCTGCGTCTGTCGGTGGGCATCGAGGACGTCGGCGACCTGATCGCCGACCTGGAACAGGCGCTGGCCGCGGCGCACCGGTGAACATCGCCGCGGAGATCGCACGCGACGCCGAAGCCCACGCCGCGTTGCGGCGCGATCTGCACGCACATCCCGAACTCGGGCTCGAGGAAGAGCGCACGTCCGAGGTCGTGGCGCGGCGCCTGGCGGCCCTGGGCATCCCGACGCACCGCGGCCTGGCGCGCACGGGCGTCGTCGGCATCTTGCACGGCCGCGACGGCGGGGCCTGTGGCCGCGCTTTAGGTCTGCGCGCCGACATGGACGCGCTGCCGGTGCAGGAGCAGAACAGCTTCGGGCACGCCAGCCGCCACGACGGCAAGATGCACGCCTGCGGCCACGACGGCCACACCGCGATGCTGCTGGCCGCGGCGCAGGAACTGGCGCGCACGCGCGACTTCGACGGCACGGTCTACCTCATCTTCCAGCCCGCCGAGGAAGGCCGTGGCGGCGCGCAGATGATGGTCCAGCAGGGCCTCTTCGAGCGCTTCCCGATGGAGGCCGTGTTCGGCATGCACAACTGGCCGGGGTTGGCTGAAGGCAGCTTTGCCGCCAGCGCCGGGCCGGTGATGGCCTCGGCGAGCAGCTTCGAGATCGTGGTCCGCGGCAAGGGATCGCACGCCGCGCTGCCGCACCTGGGCCTGGACCCGGTGCTGGTGGCGTGCCAGATGGTGCTCGCGCTGCAGACCATCGTCAGCCGCAATGTGCGGCCGATCGACGCCGCGGTGCTGTCGGTGACGACGCTGCACGCGGGCGAGGCCGACAACGTGGTGCCCGATCACTGCACGCTGCAAGGCACGGTGCGCACCTTCAGCGTCGCCGCGCTCGACGTCATCGAGCCGCGCCTGCGCGCCGTCGCGCAGCACACCGCGGCGGCCTTCGGCGCGCGCTGCGAAGTCGAATTCCTGCGCCGTGCGCCGCCGGTGGTCAACAGCGCGCACGAAGCGGCCTTTGCGGCGCAGGTCCTGCGCGGCATCGTCGGCGCCGACCGCGTGCTGGCACAGGAGCCCAGCATGCCGTCGGAGGACTTCGCCTTCATGCTGCAGGCCCGGCCGGGCGCCTATGTCTTCATCGGCAACGGCGAAGGCGCGCACCGCCACGCCGGCCACGGCATGGGGCCGTGCATGCTGCACAACCCCAGCTACGACTTCAACGATGCGCTGATCCCGCTGGGCGCGACCTACTGGGTGCGGCTGGCCGAAGCGTGGCTGGCAGCCCCTGCCGTGCGCCCCTGAGCCGCGGCAACCAGCGCCGACGGCAGCGAGCAGAACTCTTGCTGGTCATCGGCCATGCCGGCGGATGCCGCCACGGCGCGCGCGGTCGCCGCAAGAGTGTTCTTCAGTTTCATGAGGTTCATGGTTTCGGACGGCGAAGTGAGCGGGAAAGCGGTGTTGCTCGGGGTGATGCGGTTGTAGTGGGGCTGCCGCTGCCGGTCTGTGACCCAGCGAACACTCACCCCCGCGACCCAGGGGTGAAGCGGCGGCTGCGCGACCCCGGCCAGGCGGAGGCCGCGTTGACCAGCATCTGAAACTCCGGCATCATCGATGATGTAACTTAATTACAATGAATCATGTCCTTCGACCTCGTCCTCTTCGGTGGCACCGGCGACCTGACCTGGCGCAAGTTGATGCCGGCGTTGTTCCAGGCCCATCGCCACGGCAAGTTGCCGGGCGGCGGCCGCATCCTGGCCGTGGCGCGCGACGAGCGCAGCGACGACGAGTACCGCGCCTTCATCAAGGAGCGCTTCGGTGACGTCGAAGCCAGCAAGCGCCCCAGCGACGACGAGTTCGCGCGCTTCGCGCAGATGCTGCACTACCGGCGCATGGACCTGTCGCAGCCCGAGCACTACACGGGCCTCAAGCAGTGGCTGGACGAGCGCGGCGCGCAGACCGTGGTGTTGTTCCTGGCCACCAGCCCGCACCTGTTCCCGGTCATCTGCGCGCAGCTCGGCACCGCCGGGCTGAACGGCCCGAACGTGCGCGTGGTGCTGGAAAAGCCGCTCGGCCACGACCTGGCCAGCGCGCAGGAGATCAACCGCGTCGTGCGCTCGGCCTTCAGGGAAGAGCAGGCGCTGCGCATCGACCACTACCTGGGCAAACCGGCGGTGCAGAACCTGATGGCGCTGCGCTTCGGCAACGCCCTGTTCGAGCCGCTGTGGCGGCGCGAGAGCATCGCCAACATCCAGATCTCGCTCGCCGAGAGCATCGGTGTGGGCACGCGCGGCGACTTCTACGACCGCACCGGCGCCTTGCGCGACATGATCCAGAACCACGCGCTGCAGCTCTTGACGATGATCGCGATGGAGCCGCCGCCGACCAGCGACGCCGACGCCATCCGCGACGAGAAGCTCAAGGTGCTGCGTTCGCTGCGCCCCTTCACGCCCGACCTGGTGGCGCGCGACGTGGTGCGCGGCCAGTACAAGGCCGGCACGGTGGACGGCAAGGCGGTGGCGGGCTACCTGGACGAAGTCAAGGTGCCTGCGGGCAGCCATTGCGAAACCTTCGTCGCGCTGCGCACCGAAGTCCAGAACTGGCGCTGGGCCGGCGTGCCCTTCTACCTGCGCACCGGCAAGCGGCTGGCGGCGCGCGACGCGCAGATCGTCGTCAACTTCCGCGAGGTGCCGCACCCGATCTTCCCTGGCACGCGGCGGGCCAACAAGCTGGTCATCAAGCTGCAGCCCGAAGACGGCCTCGAGCTGCACCTGCTGGCCGCGCGCAGCGGCGGCGGCAACGAGACGCTGTCGCCGGTGAGCCTGGACCTGGACTTCGACACCGCGTTCGCCAGCGAGCGCGTCGGCGGCTACGAGCGCCTGCTGATGGACGCCATCGCCGGGCGCCTGAACCTGTTCGTGCGCAGCGACGAGCAGGAACAGGCCTGGCGCTGGGTCGAGCCGATCCTGCACGCCTGGAGCCTCGACGGCGTCGGCCCGCGGCCCTATGCCGCGGGCGGCTGGGGCCCGGCCGCGGCCAGCGCCCTGGTGGCGCGCGACGGCTGCGCCTGGGCCGAAGAGCAGTGAACCGCCGCTGCCGCGCATTGGTGGCGGCAGCCCTGCTGGCCGGAGCCTGTGCCGCGCAGTCGGCGGTGCACGTGGTGGCGCCGGGCCAGAGCCTGGCGCAGGCCCTGCGCGTTGCCGCCGACGGCGACGAGATCCAGCTGCTGCCGGGCGAGCACCGCGGCCAGGTCGGCGTCATCGAACAGAAGCACCTGACGTTGCGCGGCGTGGGTGCGCGGCCGGTGCTGCAGGCGGCGGGCGCGCATGCCGAAGGCAAGGCCATCCTGGTCGTGCGCAACGGTGTCGTGCTGATCGAGAACATCGAGTTCCGCGGCGCGCGCGTGCCCGACGGCAACGGCGCCGGCATCCGCTTCGAACGCGGCCGGCTGACGGTGTCGCGCTGCGCTTTCGTCGACAACCAGAACGGCATCCTGACCGCCAACTTCGCCGACGCCGAGCTCGAGGTGCGCGACAGCGTCTTCGCCCAGGCGCCATCCGGCGCCAGCCTGCCGCACCTGCTGTACGTGGGCCGCATCGCGCGCGTCACGATCACCGGCAGCCACTTCAGCGGCGGTGCCGCGGGCCACCTGGTGAAGAGCCGCGCGCTCGAACACCACGTGCGCTACAACCACCTCGTCGACGGCGAACACGGCCGCGCGTCCTATGAGCTGGAGTTCCCCAACGGCGGCCTGGCCTACGTCGTGGGCAACGTCATCGGGCAGAGCGCGCAGTCCTCCAACCCGACCGTGCTGTCGTTCGGCGCCGAAGGCTCGACCGATGCGCGGCCCCATGCGCTGCATGTCGTGAACAACACCTTCGTCAACGAAGGGCTGCGGCCCGGCGTCTTCGTGCGCGTGCACGACGGCAGGCTCAAACGCGAGGTCGAGCAGCGGCTGGCCAACAACCTGTTCCTGGGGCTCGGTGTGCCCGACGCCACGCTGGGCGATCTGCTGCAGGGCAACTACGTCGCTTCGCCGACCGTGCTGGACGATCCGGCCAACGGCGCCTGGGGCCTGCACGCGATGAGCCTGCTGCGCGGCCGGGGCGTCGAGCCCGGCAGCGCGCGCGGCGTCGACCTGCGGCCGGCCTTCGAATTCACCCTGCCTGCGGGCACGCGCGCCATCGCACCGCCGGCGCGCTGGTCGCCCGGCGCCCACCAGGACTGACCATGCTCGACCGCATCCGTGCCTCCATCCCCGCGCTGCCGCCGGCCGAGCAGCGCGTGGCCAAGCTGCTGCTGTCCGACCCGCGCAGCTTTGCCACGCTGCCGGTGTCCGAGCTGTCCGAGCGTGCGCACGTCAGCAAGCCCACCGTCGTGCGCTTCTGCCGCAGCGTGGGCTACGACGGGCTGGCCGACTTCAAGTTGAAACTGGCGGGCAACGTCAACGAAGGCGTGCCTTTCGTGCACCGCTCGGTGGACGACGACGACAAGGCTGGCGACATCGTCGTCAAGGTCATCGACAACGCGGTGGCGGCGATGCTGCGCTACCGCAACGCCGCCGCAGCAGCGGCTGTCGAGCGCGCGATCCAGGCCCTGGCCGAAACCGGCCGCCACAGCGACAAGGGCCGGCGCATCGAGTTCTACGGTGTCGGCAACTCGGGCATCGTGGCCCAGGACGCGCAGCACAAGTTCTTCCGCCTGGGCGTCACCGCCGCTGCCATTTGCGACGGCCACGTGCAGGTCATGAGCGCGACCATGCTCAAGCCCGGCGACTGTGCGGTGATCATCAGCAACTCGGGCCGCAGCCGCGACCTGCTGGACGTGGCCGAGATCGCGCGCAAGCGCGGTGCGACGGTGATCGTCATCACGGCCAGCGGTTCACCGCTGGCGCAGGAGGTGAGGCACGGCACCGAGCACATCCTGCTCGCGGCCGACCACCCCGAGGACGCCGACCGCTACAGCCCGATGGTGTCGCGCCTGCTGCACCTGCTGATCATCGACATCCTGACCACCGGCGTCGCGCTGCGCCTGGGCTCGGCGCAGCTGCGGCCGATGCTGCAGGCGATCAAGAAGAACCTGCGCGAGCGCCGCTATGCCGAACGGCCATTGGGCCCCACGCGCGCCGGCGCTGCGGGCAGCGACAGCAGCGAGTCGACACCGTAGAGGCGCGCCAGGTCCACCAACTGCGCCGGCATGCCGGTGACCTCGAAGCCGCGCCCGGCGGCCTGCGCCAGCCGCTGCGCTTGCAGCAGCAGCGCCAGCGTTGAGCTGTCGAAGGCCTTCAGCGCCGACGCATCGACGCGCAGCACGCCGGTGCTGCCCTGCAGCGCCTGCGGCAGGCCGGCGGCCAGCGCGGCGGCTTCGTCCAGGGTGGCGGTGGCCGGCAACTGCATCGCGCGTCAGCTCTTGCCGGCAGCCTTGTTGCGCTCGGCCAGCGTGGCGATCAGGCCGTCGATGCCGCCCTTGCCCAGCTCTTGCGCAAACTGCGAACGGTAGTTCTGCACCAGCCACAGGCCGCCGACGTTGACGTCGATGATCTTCCAGGCTTCGGCCGGCTTGTCCAGGCGGTAGTCCAGCTTGATCGGGTCGCCCTTGCCGCGCACTTCGGTCTGCACCACGACCTGGTTGCTGCCCTGCACCGGCAGCGTCTTGGTCACTTCGACGGTCTGGTCACGCAACTGCGACAGCGCGCCGGCGTAGACGCGCACCAGCAGCGTCTTGAACTCGGCCTGGAGCTTGCTGCGCTGCTCCGGCGTCGCGGTGCGCCATTGCGGGCCGACGGCCGAACGCGTGACGACCTCGAAATTGACGTGCGGCATGACCTTGGTCTCGACCAGGGTGTTGATGCGGCTCAGGTCGCCGGCCTGGATGGCCTTGTCGGCCTTGGCGGTATCGATGACCTCGATCGAGATCTGGCGCACCAGCGCGTCGGCGCTGAGCTCGGCCGCATGGGCCTGGCTCGCGGCCAGACCCACCACCAGCGCGGCGGCGAAAGAGCGAGACTGCTTGAACACGTTCTTGAGCACGTTTGTCCTTTCCAAAGACGGCCCGTCAGGGGCGGGCCGCCAGCTGTTAACGCGGCCGGGCCGGTTTTGGTTTCACTTCGGCTCGGCCTTGGGCTTGGCCGGCGCTGCGCCGGTTGCTGCGCCGGAAGCCGCGTTGGCAGGCGCGGCTGCCGCAGGCTCGGGATCCGCTTCGTCCTCGAAAGGCAACATCGGTGGCGAGCCATCGTAGACCGCGTCGAGCCGACGGGCCAGGTAGGCCTGGCGGAAGAAGGTGTACTTGTCCAGTGCCACCGAGTCGAGCAGCAGCTTGGCGTCGAGCAGGCTGGCGCGCACGCTCACGACCTCGAGCAACGTCAGGGCATAGGCCCCGGCGTCGCTGCTGGCCAGGTTGGACGCAGCGGCCTGGCGATCGACCAGCAGCGCGGTGCTGTCGCGCAGCGTCGACGGGCCGATCAGCGGCAGCACGAGGAAAGGCCCCGGCCGCACGCCCCAGCGGCCCAGCGTCTGGCCGAAGTCCTCGGAGTGGCGCGTCAGGCCCATTTCGGTGGCCGGGTCGAGCAGGCCGCCGAGGCCGAAGAAGGTGTTGGCGACCACCCGCATGCCCATGTCGAGGCCGATGTGCACCTTGCCTTGCAGCAGGTGGTTGGCCGCCGACCAGACATCGCCGATGTTGCCCAGCACGTTGCTGACGCCCGCGCGCACGAGCTCCGGCACGACGGTGCGGTAGGCAGTGGCCACCGGCTTGAGCACGGCCTCGTCCAGCGCCTCGTTGAAGTTGAAGACCTTGCGGTTGAAGTTTTCCCACGGGTCGGCCCGGGACGGGCGTGGTGCACCGGGCACCGTCGCGCAGCCGCTGGCCAGCACCAGCAGCGCGGCCAGTGCCGCACCTGCGAACCGGCGCCGGAGTTCGCGCGGATTCACTTGCCGGCCCCGGACGCGGCGGCGGCAGGCGCCGCGGCGCCGTCGGCCTTGCCGGTGAGGAACTGACCGATCAGGTTTTCCAGCACCACGGCCGACTGCGTCTGCGCGATGGTCTCGCCCGAGGCCAGGTTCTTGTCGTCGCCGCCCGGCTCCAGGCCCACGTACTGGTCGCCCAGCAGCCCGGCGGTGAGGATCTTGGCCGCCGTGTCCTTGGGGAAGGTGTAGCCCTTGTCGATGTCCAGCGTGACCACACCCTGGAAGGTCTTGGCGTCGAGCGTGATCGACTTGACGCGGCCGACGGTGACGCCCGCGGCACGCACCGGTGCGCGCGGCTTCAGGCCGCCGATGTTGTCGAAGCGGGCCTGCACGGTGTAGGCATCGCCGCCGCCCACGCTGCCCAGGTTGGCCGCCTTCAGCGCCAGGAAAACGAGGCCGGCCATGCCCAGCAGCACGAAAAATCCGACGCCGGTTTCGATGCTTTTCTTGCCCATCTGTGCAGTCTCCCGTTCGAGCGCCGGTTTCAGGGCGTCGAGAACATCAAGGCGGTGAGGATGAAGTCCATGCCCAGCACCCACAGCGAAGAAATCACCACCGTGCGGGTGGTGGCGTAAGCCACGCCCTCGGGCGTGGCCTCGGTCTCGAAGCCCTGGTACAGCGCCACCACGGTGCAGATGACACCGAAGACGCAGGACTTGACGATGCCGTTGCCGACGTCGCGCATCACGTCCACGCGTGTCTGCATGATCGACCAGAAGTTGCCGGAGTCGACGCCGATCAGCAGCACCGCCACCACGTAGGCGCCCAGGATGCCGACGGCGGAGAACAGGATCGCCAGTATCGGCATCGACACGATGCCGCCGATGAAGCGCGGCGCCAGCACGCGCGCCTTGGGGTCGATGGCCATCAGCTCCATCGCCGCGATCTGCTCGCCGGCCTTCATGAGGCCGATCTCTGCCGTCAGCGAAGTGCCGGCGCGGCCGGCGAACAGCAAGCCCGTGACGACGGGCCCGAGCTCGCGCACGAGCGCCAGGTTGACGATCAGGCCCAGGCTTTCGGCCGCGCCGTAGGCGACGAGCGCGTAGTACATCTGCAGCGCCAGCACGAAGCCCACCGCCAGGCCCGAGGCCATGATGATGATCAACGAGCGGTTGCCGATGGCATACACCTGCGCCACCACGAGGCCGATGCGGCGCAGCGATGCCGGCACCGCGCGCAGCAGATCGAGAAAGAAGAAGGCGGCGTGGCCCCAGCCGCGGAACTGGTCCAGCGCCGTGACGCCCAGCCGGTTGACGAAAGTCATCATGCCGCCAGGCCGAAGTCGGCGGCCAGATCGGGCGCCGGGTAGTGGAACTTGACCGGACCGTCGGGTTCGCCGCGCACGAACTGCCGTGTCTCGGGGTCGCTGGAAGCCATCAGCTCGTCCGGGGTGCCTTGCGCAACGATGCGCCCGCCGTTGGCCATCAGCACGACGTGGTCGCTGATCGACATGCACTCGGGCACGTCGTGGCTGACGACCAGGCTGGTCGCGCCGGTGGCGTCGTTGAGGGTGCGGATGAGCTTGGCGGCGACACCCATGCTGATCAGGTCCAGGCCCGCGAAGGGCTCGTCGTACATGATCAGCTCCGGGTCGAGCGCGATCGCGCGCGCCAGCGCGATGCGACGTGCCATGCCGCCCGAGACCTCGCTGATGCGCAGCCCGGCGGCGCCGCGCAGGCCCACCGCGTTGAGCTTCATCAGCACCAGGTCGCGGATCATCGACTCGGGCAGCTTGGTGTGCTCGCGCATGGGGAAGGCGACGTTGTCGAACACGGACAGGTCGGTGAACAGGGCGCCGAACTGGAACAGCATGCCCAGGCGGCGGCGCAGGCGGTAGAGCTGTTCGCGGTCGCGCGTGTTGATGACCTCGCCGTCGAAGACGACGCGGCCCTGGTCGGCGGCGTGCACGCCGCCGATCAGGCGCATCAGCGTCGTCTTGCCGCAGCCCGAGCCGCCCAGGATGGCGATGACCTTGCCGCGCTGGAACTTGAGCGAGATGTCGGACAGGATCGCCCGGCTGCTGTCGTAGCCGAAGCTGACGTTGTCGATCTCGATGAAGGTGTCTTGGGTCAAGCGTGTGCGGGCTTGGACGCGGCGCGCGCCCAGGGACCCAAGGCCGAAGTGCGGCGGATTCTCGCATGCACGGGCAAACCCGGAGTTGCAGCTCGGTAAAGGCCGCGCGGGCATTCGCCAGCGGGCACTGCGCCCGCCGCGCGGCGCCGGTGGCGGCTCAGCGCGGCAGCTCGCTGGCGCCCATCAGGAACTGGTCGACCGCGCGTGCCGCCTGGCGCCCCTCGCGGATCGCCCACACCACCAGGCTCTGGCCGCGCCGCATGTCGCCGGCGGCGAAGACCTTGGCGACGTTGGTCTTGTAGGCCGCTGCGGTCTCGGTCGGCGCCTTGGCATTGCCGCGGTTGTCGCGTTCGACGCCGAAGGCCTCAAGCACCGACGCCACCGGCGCCACGAAGCCCATCGCCAGCAGCACGAGGTCGGCCTTGTACACCTGCTCCGAGCCCGGCACCTCGACCATCTTGCCGCCTTGCCACTGCACGCGCACGGTCTTGAGTGCAGTCACGCGGCCCTTGTCCTTGCCGGCGCCGGCGACCAGTTCCTTGGTCGCGATGGCGAACTCGCGCTCGCAGCCTTCTTCGTGGCTGCTGCTGGTGCGCAGCTTGTAGGGCCAGTAGGGCCAGGTCAGCGGCTTGTTCTCTTCTTCGGGCGGCTGCGGCATGAGCTCGAACTGCGTCACGCTGGCCGCGCCGTGGCGGTTGCTGGTGCCGACGCAGTCGCTGCCGGTGTCGCCGCCGCCGATGACGATGACGTGTTTGCCGCTGGCCTTGAGCTGGCTCTTGAGCTTGTCGCCGGCCACCACCTTGTTCTGCTGCGGCAGGAACTCCATCGCGAAGTGCACGCCGTCGAGCTCGCGGCCGGGCACCGGCAGGTCGCGGCTGATCTCCGAGCCGCCGCTGAGCAACACGGCGTCGAAATCGGACTGCAGTTGCTTGGCGCTGACCGTTTCCTTGGCGTCGTTGGTGACCTTGAGCGTTTCGATGGTGGCCGGCAGGGCGCCCACCAGCACGCTGGTGCGGAAGACCACGCCTTCGGCCTGCATCTGCGCGATGCGGCGGTCGATGTGGGTCTTCTCCATCTTGAAGTCGGGGATGCCGTAGCGCAGCAGGCCGCCGATGCGGCTGTTCTTTTCGAACACGGTGACGTCGTGGCCGGCGCGCGCCAGTTGCTGCGCCGCCGCCAGCCCGGCCGGGCCGCTGCCGACGACGGCGATCTTCCTGCCGGTCTTGCGCACGGCGGGCTGCGGCTGCACCCAGCTTTCGGCCCACGCGCGGTCGATGATCGCGTGCTCGATGCTCTTGATGCCCACCGGATCGTCGTTGACGTTGAGCGTGCACGCCGCTTCGCAGGGTGCCGGGCAGACGCGGCCGGTGAACTCGGGGAAGTTGTTGGTCTGGTGCAGGACCTCGATGGCGTTTTTCCAGTCGCCCTGGAACACGAGGTCGTTGAAGTCCGGAATGATGTTGTTGACCGGGCAGCCGCTGTTGCAGAAGGGCGTGCCGCAGTCCATGCAGCGCGCGCTCTGCACCTTGGCCTGGTCTTCGGCCAGGGTGATGACGAATTCCTTCCACGTCTTCAGCCGCGCCTGCGGCGGTTCGTAGCCTTCTTCGAGGCGTTCGTATTCGAGGAAGCCGGTAATCTTGCCCATGGTGTGCGTTGCCTTGAGGGGTTACTTGCCGACGAGGGCGGCGGCGGAGGTCTGCGCCTTGCTGGTGGCGGCGGTGGCCTCGGCCCTGGCCGCGCGTTCGGCCAGCACGCGCTTGTACTCGTGCGGGAAGACCTTGACGAACCTCGTGCGCGCCACCGACCAGTGGTCCAGCAGCTCGCGCGCGCGCAGCGATCCGGTCCAGCGGTGGTGGTCCTCGATCAGCTTCTTCAGCAGCGCCTCGTCGGGCTGCTCGCGGTGCAGGCCGACGGCGGCGCCGGCCTGTTCCTCTCGCGGTTGCACCTTCTCCAGCGCCACCATGCTCGTGTTGCAGCGGCGGCCGAAGTGGCCGTCCTCGTCGTAGACGTAGGCCACGCCGCCGCTCATGCCGGCGGCGAAGTTGCGCCCGGTCCGACCCAGCACGACGACGGTGCCGCCGGTCATGTACTCGCAGCCGTGGTCACCGGTGCCTTCGACCACCGTGGTGGCGCCGCTCAGGCGCACCGCGAAACGCTCGCCGGCGACGCCGCGGAAGAAGGCCTCGCCGCTGGTGGCGCCGTACAGGGCCGTGTTGCCGATGATGATGTTCTGGGTCGCGTCGCCGCGGAAGTCGATGCTCGGCCGCACCACGATGCGGCCGCCCGACATGCCCTTGCCGGTGTAGTCGTTGGCGTCGCCGATCAGATAGAGAGTTATGCCGCTGGCCAGGAAGGCGCCGAAACTCTGGCCGCCGGTGCCTTCCATCTGCATGAAAATGGTGTGGTCGGGCAGGCCTTCGGGGCGATGCCGGATGAGTTCACCCGACAGCATGGCGCCGACGCTGCGGTTGCGGTTGCGTGCGTCCTCCATGAACTGCACCTTCTCGCCGCGCAGGATGGCGCTCTGGCAGCGTTCGATGAGCTTGTTGTCCAGCGCCTTGGCCAGACCGTGGTCCTGTTCCTCGGTCTGGTGGCGCGGCACCTCGGCGCCGATCTGCGGCAGGTGGAAGACGCGGCTGAAGTCCAGGCCGCGCGCCTTCCAGTGCTCGATGCCCTTCTTGGTGTCGAGCAGGTCGGCGCGGCCGATGAGTTCGTCGAAGGTGCGGATGCCCAGCTGCGCCATGATCTGGCGCGCTTCCTCGGCGATGAAGAAGAAGAAGTTGACGACGTGCTCGGGTCTGCCGGCGAACTTCTTGCGCAGCACCGGGTCCTGCGTCGCCACGCCCACCGGGCAGGTGTTGAGGTGGCACTTGCGCATCATGATGCAGCCCTCGACGACCAGCGGCGCGGTGGCGAAGCCGAACTCGTCGGCCCCGAGCAGCGCGCCGATGACGACGTCGCGACCGGTCTTCATCTGGCCGTCGGCCTGCACGCGGATGCGGCTGCGCAGGCGGTTGAGCACCAGCGTCTGCTGCGTCTCGGCCAGGCCCAGCTCCCAAGGCGTGCCGGCGTGCTTGATGCTGCTCCACGGCGAGGCGCCGGTGCCGCCGTCGTGGCCGGCGATGACCACGTGGTCGGCCTTGCACTTGGCGACGCCGGCGGCGATGGTGCCGACACCCACTTCACTGACCAGCTTGACGCTGACGCTGGCGCGCGGGTTGGCATTCTTCAGGTCGTGGATCAGCTGCGCCAGGTCTTCGATCGAATAGATGTCATGGTGCGGCGGCGGGCTGATGAGGCCGACGCCGGGCACGCTGTAGCGCAGCATGCCGATGTACTCGCTGACCTTGCCGCCGGGCAACTGGCCGCCTTCGCCGGGCTTCGCCCCTTGCGCCATCTTGATCTGGATCTGGTCGGCGCTGACCAGGTATTCGGTGGTCACGCCGAAGCGGCCCGAGGCGACCTGCTTGATCTTGCTGCGCAGGCTGTCGCCGGCCTGCAGTTCGTAGTCGGCCTCGATGACCTTGCTGCCGATGATGTCGCTCACACGCATGCCGGCCGTGACCTTGATGCCCTTGAGTTCGTTGCGGTAGCGCGCCGGGTCTTCGCCGCCTTCGCCGGTGTTGCTCTTGCCGCCGATGCGGTTCATCGCGATCGCCAACGTGCTGTGGGCCTCGGTGCTGATCGAGCCCAGCGACATGGCGCCGGTGGCGAAGCGCTTGACGATCTCGGACGCCGGCTCGACCTCGTCGAGCGGGATCGCCTTGCCCGGGTCGACCTTGAACTCGAACAGCCCACGCAGCGTCATGTGCCGCTTGCTCTGGTCGTTGATGAGCTGCGCGTATTCCTTGTAGGTGTCGAACTTGTTGGCGCGCGTGCTGTGCTGCAGCTTGGCGATGGCGTCGGGCGTCCACATGTGCTCTTCGCCGCGCACGCGCCAGGCGTACTCGCCGCCGCTGTCGAGCATGCGGGCCAGGGTCGGGTCGTTGCCGAAAGCCGCCACGTGCATGCGCAGCGCCTCTTCCGCGACTTCGAACACGCCGATGCCGCCGACCTGGCTGGCGGTGCCGCGGAAGTACTTGCCGACGAAGTCCTTCTCCAGGCCGATGGCCTCGAACAGCTGCGCGCCGCAGTAGGACATGTAGGTGCTCACGCCCATCTTGGACATGATCTTCGACAGGCCCTTGCCGATGGCCTTGACGTAGTTGTAGGTCGCCTTCTCCGCGTTCAGGCTGTCTGGCAGCGTCTGGTGCAGGTCGGCCAGCGTCTCCATCGCCAGGTACGGGTGCACGGCCTCGGCGCCGTAGCCGGCGAGCACCGCGAAGTGGTGGACCTCGCGCGCCGATCCGGTCTCGACCACCAGTCCGGCCGTCGTGCGCAGCCCCGCGCGCACGAGGTGGTGGTGCACCGCCGACAGCGCCAGCAGCGCGGGAATCGCCACCTGCTCGCGGCTGATGCGGCGGTCGGTGATGATCAGGATGTTGTTGCCGCTCTTCAGCGCATCGACCGCTTCGGCGCACAGCGAAGCCAGCTTGGCCTCGACACCTTCGCGGCCCCAGGCCAGCGGGTAGGTTATGTGAAGCTCGTGGCTCTTGAACTTGCCGCCGGTGCGCTGCTCGATGGCGCGCAGGCGCGCCATGTCGTCACCGTCGAGGATCGGCTGCGTCACCTCCAGCCGCATCGGCGGGTTGACGGCGTTGATGTCCAGCAGGT
>JAYUPN010000006.1:0-5553 GCA_043760065.1 Rubrivivax sp. | reverse complement strand
GCCGCCGAGCGCTCGGCGGCGGACACCAGCTCGACCAGCGGCTGCCCCTTGCGCACCGCGTCGCCGCGCTGCACGTGGACCTTGTCGATCAGGCCCTCGGCCGGGCTGCGGATCTCGACCGTCTGCCACGCCTCCATCAGGCACTCGAAGCTGCCGGCACTCGCCGGCGCGGCCACGATCGCCATCGCCAGGCCACACGCGCGGCGCAGCGCATTCGTCATTCCGTTCATTCCGTTCATTCGCCTCTCCCCGAGAAAGCCAAAATCTTCGCGAGCTGCCGGTCGTGGCGCAGCGTCTGCAGCCGCACGTCGCGGTGCCGCGCTTCGGCGGCGCCCTGGGCGACGCGCCGCAGCACTTCGGTCGCCCACGACGGCAACCCGCCGGGCCGGCCGGCCGACCACCCCAGCAGGTGCCGCGCGAGCCAGCCAGCCTGGGTCTGGAACAGCTCGTCGTCGAGCGCGACGAACGACTCGCAACTCCCCGGGTCGCCCTGGCGCGCGCAGCGCCCGAGCAGTTGTCGGTCGATGCGGCGCGAGTCGTGGTACTCGGTCAGGATCACATGCAACCCGCCGGCTTCAGCGACGCCCGAGCCGAGCGCGATGTCGGTGCCGCGCCCGGCCATGTTGGTCGCCACGGTCACCCGACCCGGCGCGCCGGCCCCGGCGACGATGCTCGCCTCCTCGCCGTCCTGCTTCGCGTTCAGCACCACATGATCGATGCCGTGCGCGTGCAGCACCGCGCTGACCGCCTCGGAGGCCGCGACCGTGCGGGTGCCGATCAGCACCGGCCGCCCCTGTTGGTGCGCGGCGCGCTGCGCCGATTGGGCGACCGCCTGCCATTTGGCGGCGGCGTTCGGCAGCCCGCGCACGCCGGCGACGCTGCGCCGCGACGGCCGGTGCAGCGGCACCCGCACCACCGACAGCCCGTAGGTGCGCCCGATCTCGCTGGCGACCTCGGTCGCGGTGCCGGTCATGCCGCAGATGCGCAGGTAGCGGCGGAACAACCGCTGGTAGGTGATGCGCGCCAGCGTCTCGCGCCGGCCGGTCAGCGCAACGCCTTCTTTGGTTTCGATCATCTGGTGCAGGCCGCGCTCCCAGGCGCGGTCGGGCATCACCCGGCCGGTTGACTCGTCGACGATCTGCACCTTGCCGTCCATCACCACGTACTGCCGGTCGCGGGCGTACAGGTGCAGCGCAGCAAGCGCGCGTTGCACACTTTCGTCGCGCTTGCGCGGCGTGTCCCAGGCCGGCGCGGCATCGTCTGCGTCGAGCGTGTCGATTTCGTCGCGGCCCGCGTCGGTTAGCCGTACGCGCAGCAGGCTGCGCTCGACCAGGAAGTGGACGCCCTCGACCAGCCGGCCGGCGATTTCGAGCGCCAGCGCGCTCGGCTCGCGGCCAGTGCTGTCGTCGACGGTGGCCGACAGGATCAGCGGCGTGCGCGCCTCGTCGATGAAGACGCTGTCGGCCTCGTCGACGATCGCGAAGCTCAGGCCGCGCAGCACCGTCGCCGCGCCACGCGGGCCGGCGTCGCGCAGGCCCTCGACCGCGAGGTGCAGCGGGCTCGCCCGGTCCCCCAGCGCGGCGCGGTCGCGCAGGTAGTCGAACGCCAGCTCCTTGTTGCTGCAGTAGGCGATGTCGCTGGCGTAGGCCGCGCGCCGGTCCGGCCGGCTCATGCCGTGCACGACGGCGGCGCAGCGCAGCCCGAAGAAGTGGTAGAGCGGCGTCATCGTCTCGGCGTCGCGCGCGGCAAGGTAGTCGTTGACGGTGATCACGTGCACCGGCAGGCCGGCCAGCGCCGCGATGCAGGCCGGCAGCGTCGCCGCGAAGGTCTTGCCCTCGCCGGTCGCCATCTCGACCAGCAGCCCGCGTAGCAGCCACGCGCCGGCCTGGAGCTGGCTGTCGTAGTGGCGCTTGCCGAGCACCCGGGTCGCGGCCTCGCGGACCAGCGCGAAACAGCGCCCGACCGCCGGCGGTGCGAAGCCGAGCCGGCGCAGCTCGACCCGGCAGCGCCGGCCGGCGGCGCGCAGCTCGTCGTCGGAGGCGGCGGCGAACTCGCCGGCATGCCGGTCGACCAGCGCGACGAACGCCGGGCCGCGGCGCTCGCGCACGCCCAGGCGCTGCAGCAGCGGCATCGCGCCACCGTGCCACAGGCCCAGCGCGAGCTTGTCGTGCCACGGCGGCTCGCGCTCGTCGCGTTCGACATACGGCCGGCCGGGCGCGATGTCGCCGGTGGTCAGGTGGAGCAGCGTCGCGGTAGACATGTCAGAACGCTCGAAACGGCGGGCTCCCTCTCCCGCTGGCGGGAGAGGGTTGGGGTGCGGATCCTTCGGCCTTCCCGCACGCGGGAAAGGGAGCCCGTACTATCGTCCGCGGAGGCCGGCTTCATCCTAGACCTCGAAGTGCGCGAGGAACAGCCGCCGCAGCCCGCCGTACCACTGCTGCGCGAGCGGCTCGCGTTTCAGGTCGAAGCGCAGGTTCACGCGCTGGCCGTACAAGCCGGGCGGACCGATCGGGCCGTCGGGTTCGACATCGATCTGAAATACCCGCTCTAGCGTGCGCCGGCCCTGCGGATCGCGCGGGTCGGCGGCGATGCGGCCGCCGCCGGGCGTGAGCAGCGCGCGGCTCGGCGATTCGTCGCCGCCGGCCGGCACCTGGCGCACGATGCGTCCGGTCACGATGCGGCCAGCCTGGCCCGCGTGGCCCGACCCGCGCAGCTCGACCGCGCGCGTGCCGCTGGCGATGCTGTCGACCACCGCCTGCTCGACCAGCACCCGCACCACCGGCCGCGCCGCGCCGAGCACGTAGCCCAGCACCTCGCCCTGCTTGTAGTAGCGGCCCGGCATGTCGGCGGCCTGCACGACCGTGAAGACGCCGTCGTTCGGCGCCGCCAGGCTTAGGCCGCGCGCGCGGAGCTGGTCGCGGCGCAGCGCACCGCGTTCGGTCTCGAGCTGCTCGCGGGCGATCTCGGCGCGGGCACGGTCGTTGACGAACTCGAGCTGGTAGTTCGCTTCGAGTTCGGCGACGCGGGCCTCGAGCGAACGCAGTCGCGCATCGAGCGTCGGGTCGTAGCTGGCGAGCAGCGGCTGGCCGGCTTTCACGACGCTGCCGGGCGCGGCCTCGAAGCGGCTGAAGAAGCCGTTTGCCCCCGCGTGCAGCGCCGACTGTTCCGGCAGCCAGACGACGCCCTCGGCCTGCACCCGCGACGGCACCGGCACCGCCAGCACGAACGCCACCGCCAGCGCCGCCAGCCCGCCGCCGATTACCGCCACCTTGCGGCGCCGCTCGCGCAGCGCCGGCTTGGTATTGAGCTGGCGCAGCACGCGCACCGCCGGCATCACCGCCATCATCGTCACGGCCCACAGCGCCAGCACGACGCCGAAGAAGAAGAAGCGCGTGCCGATAAAGAGGGCGATCGCGATCGTCACCAGCAGCCGGTAGATCGTCGAGGCCAGCCCGTAGAACAGGAACCACATCGCCTCGGCGCGGCTGCCGGCCGGCGACACCGAATCGGGCACGCGCAGCAGGTAGCGCTCGGCCAGGTAGCCCCAGTAGCGGGCCGACTGCTGCGCCAGGTTCGGCACCTCGATCAGGTCGGCGAGGATGTAGTAGGCGTCGTAGCGCAGCAGCGGGTTGCCGTTGAAGATCAACGTCGAGACGCCCGCGACCAGCATCACGTTGAAGCACAGCGCGCGCACCAGGCCGGGCTCGGCGCCCATCCACAGGTAGAACGCGAGCGCCGCGACGAACAGCTCGACCAGCATGCCGGCGGCGCCGACCAGTGCCCGCGCCCAGCGCGAGCGCAGCACCGTGGCGGCCGACGCATCGACATACGGCACAGGCATCAGCACCAGCAGCATCAGGCCCTTGTCGTGCACCTCGCCGCCGCCGACGCGGGTCGCGGTGGCGTGGCCGAGTTCGTGCAGCGCCTTGATCAGCGGGAAGACGAGGCCGAGCAGCAGCAGGTTGTCGGCCTCGAGCACGCGGTCGGACAGGTTGTTTGTCAGCTCCGGCCAGTGTTGCGGCAGCAGCATCAGCGCCGGCACCACCACAGCGAGCCACAGAAGTGCGCCGGGCACGCCCCACAGCCGCCGCCACCACGGCACGTGGCGGTCGAGAAACGGGCCGGGGTCGACCAGCGGGATGCGGATCGCCATCGGGTTGGCCCAGGCGCGCCGGCTCTTCGTCCGGGCTTCGCGCCGGCCGCGCTCGAAGACCTCGATCGCGTCGGGGGAGACATCGGTCTGCAGCAGGTCGGCGCCATGCAGTTGGCCGAGCAGTTGCAGCACCTCGTCCTGCGTCGGCGCGGCGTCGCCGAGGCGGCGCTGGCCGAGCTGCCAGAGGTCGTGGACGCTGCGCTCGCCGTCCATCGCCGCAAGCAGCAGCCGCGCCGCCGGCGTGAAGCGGTGCACCTTGTTGGAGGCCGGGTCCTGCAGCAGGTACCAGAGTTCACCACGGTAGCGGTGGCGGTGCAGCCGCGCGCGGGTCAGCAGCCGCGGCCGCAGCGTCGCGACGCGGTACCACTGGCTGCTCTGCAGCGGGGCGTCGGCGCTCATCGATCAATGCCGTCAGGGCATCCAGTTCCACAGCGTAAGGCGCAGCCAGTCGGTGAAGCCGTGGGTCCAGATCCACAGCAGGCTGTGCTCGCCGACGCCGACCTTGCCGATGCCCTCCATCCCCGGCCGCAGCCGCGCCGGGTTGCCGCCCTCGATCTGCGCCTCGACGCGGAACACGTTGCGGCCGTCGCGCTGGGTCGCGACCGGCGTCAGCGTGGTCACGGTGATCGGCAGGTTCATTCCGGGCAGGCTCGACAGCACCAGCTCGCCGCGCTGCGCTTTCGCCAGGCGCGCCATGTCGCGGTCGTCGACCTGCAGCACGACCCGGTAGTCGGCCAGCGGCGCGATCTCGAACAGCAGCTTGCCCTGCTCGACCGGCGTGCCGATCTGCTGGCTCAGGTCGCCCGAGACGACGATGCCGTCGAATGGCGCGATCAGCGTGGCGCGGGTCAGCTTCTGCTCGGCCAGCGCGAGCTGCGCCTCGGCCTGGTTGACCTGGGCCGCGAGCACCGCCATCGCGCCGCGGTCGGCCGCAGCCATCGCGACCTGGTACTTGCGCGCGGCCTGCTCGCGCTCCGACGCCCAGCGCGCGCGCTCCAGCTTCAAATCGCGGTCGTCGAGCTGTGCCAGCGGCTGGCCCTGCTTGACGGTGTCGCCGGCGCGCGCGAAGCCGGCCGCGATGTAGCCCTCGAACGGCGCGACCGCCGCGAGCTGGGTCGCGCCCTCGATCACGGTGCGCGCCGCGATCCGGTACTCGGTGTGGAACAGCGTCGCGAACAGCAGCGCCGCGCCGAGCACGATGCCGATCAGCTTGACGCCCGGCCGCTGCGGCCCGAACGCGGCCTGCAGCGCCGAGCGCGAGGCGTCGCGGGCGCGCTGCCAGGCGTTGCGGCCGTTCTCGCGCTGCAGTGCCCAGACCGGCCCGAGCGTGACGCCGAGCGCCTGCACCAGGCGGCGCTCCTCGGCGTCGAACTCAGCCGCCGCGCCGCGACGCTCGAGCG
>JAYUPN010000005.1:0-2272 GCA_043760065.1 Rubrivivax sp. | reverse complement strand
GCTCGGCCGACGTGATGGAGGCGCTGGGCGCCAACATCATGCTCACGCCCGAGCAGGTGGCGCTGTGCCTGCAGGAAACCGGCGTCGCCTACATGTTCGCGCCGAACCACCACGCGGCGATGAAACACGCCGCGCCGGTGCGCAAGGAGCTCGGCGTGCGCACCATCTTCAACATCCTGGGCCCGCTGACCAACCCGGCGGGTGCGCCCAACCAGCTGCTGGGCGTGTTCCACCCCGACCTGGTGGGCATCCTGGTGCGTGTGCTGCAGCGCCTGAACAGCGAGCACGTGATGGTGGTCTACGGCATGAACGGCATGGACGAGCTGTCGCTGTCGGGCGAGAGCGCGGTCGGCGAGCTCAAGGACGGCAACGTGCGCGAGTACGTCGTGCACCCCAGCGACTTCGGGTTGCCGGTGTACGACAGCCGTGTGCTGAAGGTGGCCAACAAGGAGGAGTCGGTGCAGTGCATCCAGCGCGCGCTGGCCAACGAGGACGGCCCGGTCCGCGACGTCGTGCTGCTCAACGCCGGCGCAGCGCTGTATTGCGCGGGTGTGGCCGCCAGCGTCACCGAAGGCGTCAAGCGCGCGCGCGAAGCCGTGGCGTCGGGCAAGGCGATGGCCAAGCTGAGCCAGTTCGTCAGCGTCAGCAACAAGTTCAAGGCAAGCTGATGAGTGACATCCTGCAGCGCATCGTCGCGGTCAAGCGCGAAGAGGTCGCGGCGGGCCGTGCCCGGCGCAGCCTGGCCAGCTGGCGCGAGGAGGCCGAAGCCCGCAGCGATGTGCGCGACTTCGCCGGGGCGCTGCGAGGTCGCATCGGTGCCGGGCAGCCGGCGGTGATCGCGGAGGTCAAGAAGGCCAGCCCCAGCAAGGGCGTGCTGCGCGAACACTTCGTGCCGGCCGAGATCGCCGCCAGCTACGCCGCGGGCGGCGCGGCGTGCCTGAGCGTGCTCACCGACGAGCCGTTTTTCCAGGGCCACGCGGCCTACCTGCAGCAGGCGCGCGCGGCCTGCGCGCTGCCGGTGCTGCGCAAGGACTTCATGGTCGACGAGTACCAGGTGGTGGAAGCGCGTGCGCTGGGTGCCGACTGCATCCTGCTCATCGCAGCCTGCCTGGACGATGCCCGGATGGCCGCGCTCGAAGCGCTGGCGATGAGCCTGGGCATGGCCGTGCTGGTGGAGGTGCACGACGGCGAAGAGCTCGACCGCGCGTTGCGGCTGCAGACGCCGCTTGTCGGCATCAACAACCGCAACCTGAAGACCTTCGAGGTCACGCTGGACACCACGCTGTCCCTGTTGCCGCAGGTGCCGGCCGACCGGCTGCTGGTCACCGAGTCGGGCATCCTGAGCCGCGCCGACGTGCTGCGCATGCGCGATGCCGGCGTGCACGGCTACCTGGTCGGCGAAGCCTTCATGCGCCAGGCCGACCCGGGCGCGGCGCTGGCCGAACTGTTCGCTTGAACCGACTCAAAGGCCCGCTGTCGGCACAGTTGCAGGCCGACTTCGGCGATTGGACGCCGCTGCTCCAGCGCTGGGCAGCCAGCGCTGCGGGCCGCGCGACGATCGCCGCCGTCGATGCACGCGTCGCGCAGGGCGCCGCGGTGTATCCGTCGCAGGTCTTCCGTGCGCTGGCGCTGACCCCTTTGGCATCGACCAAGGTGCTGATCCTGGGTCAGGACCCGTACCACGGCGCGGGTCAGGCCGAAGGGCTCGCGTTTTCGGTGCCTGCCGGTCAGAAGCTGCCGCCGAGCCTGCGCAACATCTTCAAGGAACTGCAGCGCGATCTGGGTCTGCCTTGGCCCGCCGCCGGGTCGCTGCTGCCCTGGGCTGCCAACGGCGTGCTGCTGTTGAACACCGCGCTGACGGTCGAAGAGGGCCAGGCCGGCAGCCACTCCTGGTTGGGTTGGCATGCGCTCACTGACGCGATATGCCAGGCTTTGCTGACGGATCCACCGCCCAAGGCCTTGATGCTGTGGGGCGCCCATGCGCAGGCGCGTGTGCCGCCGGCGGCGGCGGGCGAGCCGCATTGCAGGCTGCTGAGCAACCACCCGTCGCCGCTGTCGGCCCTGCGCCCGCCGCTGCCTTTCCGGGGCTGCGGGCACTTCAGCCAGGCCAACCGATTCCTGGCGCGCTGTGGCCGCGGCGCGGTCGACTGGCGGCTGCCGTGATCGCGGCCCGTGCTATACTCACAGGCTCTCCGGAGGGGTGCCCGAGTGGCTAAAGGGGGCAGACTGTAAATCTGTTGGCTTACGCCTACGGTGGTTCGAATCCACCCTC
>JAYUPN010000004.1:0-5570 GCA_043760065.1 Rubrivivax sp. | reverse complement strand
CTCGGTGACGTCGACCGCGACGGTGAAGTGAAAGGTGCTGCCGGCGCCAGGAATGCTTTCGACCCAGATCTGCCCGCCCATCAGACGGGCCAGCGTCGCCGAAATCGTCAGTCCCAACCCGGTGCCGCCGAAACGCCGGGTCGTCGACGACTCGGCCTGAACGAAGGGCTCGAACACCGCTTCCAGCTTGTCGGTCGCGATGCCGATGCCGGTGTCGACCACGTCAAGACAATAGCGGCTGCGGCCGGGGCCGGTCTGCAGCCGCAGCTGCAGCCTGACGCCGCCGCGTTCGGTGAACTTGATCGCATTGCCGATCAGGTTGGTCAGGATCTGGCGCAGCCGCGCCGGGTCGCCGACGATGGTGGCCGGCATCGCCTGCGTGGCCTGCATTTCGAGCGTCAGGTTCTTGGCTTGCGCGCGCTCGATCAGGGTGGCGATCACCTCGTGCGCCACCGTGTGCGGTGCGAAGCCTATCTGCTCGGCCTCGAAGCGGCCCGACTCCACCTTCGACAGGTCGAGGATGTCGTTGATCAGGTTCAGCAGGTGGCGGCCGCTGCTGTGGATGATGTCCAGATGCTTGGTCGCGTCGTTGCCGTTGCGCAGGCCGCCGCGGCGCAGCACGTCGGTGAAGCCGATGATCGCGTTCATCGGCGTGCGGATCTCGTGGCTCATGTTGGCCAGGAACTGGCTCTTGGCCACCGAGGCCTGCTGCGCGGCTTCGGTGACCCGCACCATCTCGGTGATGTCGACGCGAAAGCCCACCGTGTGGCCGTCGGGCATCTTGCGCTCGACGATGCGCAGCGTGCGGCCGTCGCTGAGCTTCTGCACCAGCGTGCGGTTGCCGGAGCGGTGCGCGGCCATGCGCTCGTCCATCCACTCGTCCACGCGGCCGACGGCCTCGGCGTAGTCGCCGATCTCGGCGCCGAAGCGCACGATGTCCTCGAACGAGGCGCCGGGCACCATCAAGTGCGCCATGCTGGGGTAGACCTGGCGGTACTTGTCGTTGCAGAAGACCAGCCGGTCCTGCGGGTCGTAGAGCACAAAAGCCTCGTCGATGGCGCTCAGCGCGCCGCGCAGCAGCTGCGCGCTGCGCTCGGCCTCGGCCTCGGCGCGCTTGCGGCCGCTGACGTCGGTGTAGGTGGTGACGAAACCGCCGCCGGGCATCGGCGCGCCGCGGATCTCCAGCGGCGTGCCGTCGGGACGCACACGCTCGAACTGGTGCGCCACCGACGATGACCGCGCCCGCGCGAGGATGGCCTGCACCGTGGCCTCGAGGTTGTCGTTGCCGTACTCGCCGCGTGCGGCGTTGAAGCGGATGATGTCCTCGAAGCGCGTGACCGGTGCCGCGAAGAGCGCGTCGGGAAAGTCCAGCAAGCGGCGGAACTCGCTGTTGGCGGCCACCAGGTTCAGCTCGGCGTCGAACACGCTCAGGCCGCAGGGCAGGTTCTCGATCACGCTGGTCACGAGTTCGGCATTGCGGCGCAGCGCCTGCTCCATCGAGCGGCGCGCCGAGATGTCCTGGAACGCGCCGAGCAGCCGCACGGCCTGGCCCTGCACGAACTCGACCTCGCCGACCGCGCGGACCCAGATCGCACGGCCCTTGGCGGTGATGAACGGCAGCTCCAGGTCGTAGCCCTCGCCGCTGTCGATGGCGTGCTGCACGGCCTTCGCCACGATCAGCTGTGCCTCGGGCGCGTAGTAGCCGATGGCCTCGGCCAGCGTCGGCTGGTGGCCGGGCGCGAGGTCGTGGATGCGGCAGGTCTGGTCGCTCCACTGGATGGTCTGCGTCGCCAGGTCGTAGGTCCAGCCGCCGACGCCGCCGATGCGGCCCGTGCGGTCCAGGAAGTCCTGGCTGGCGCGCAGCGCGGCCTCGGCCTGCTTGCGCTGGCTGATGTCCATGTGCGTGCCGGCCATGCGGCGTGGCCGGCCATCGGCGGCGCGGCCGAAGACCTTGCCGCGGGTCAGCACCCAGACCCAGTGGCCGTCGCGGTGGCGCACGCGGTTCTCGCTCTCCAGCGCCGGCAGTTCGCCGCAGAAGTGCTGCTTCAGCAAGGCCTCGCTGCGGACCACGTCTTGCGGGTGCGTGCGCTCGCGCCAGGTGCGCATGGTCGTCTCGCCCAGCTCGGCCAGTGTGTGGCCGATGAGCTGCGCCCACCGTTCGTTGAACAGCAGCGTGTCGGTCTCGAGGTCCCACTCCCAGGTGCCGACGTGGGTGCCCTCGATGATGTTGGCCAGCGCCAGCCGTTCGCGCGCCAGGTCGCGTGCGGCGGTCTTGCTGGCGGTGATGTCGGTGCGGATCGAGATGTACTTCTCGATCCGGCCATCGGCGCCGACGAAGGGCGCGACGACGGAGTCGACCCAGTACAGCGAGCCGTCCTTGGCGCGGTTGCAGACCTCGCCGCGCCAGGGGTTGCCAGCGCCGATGCTGCGCCACATGTCGACCCAGAAGCCGGGCGGGTGGACGCCGGAATTCACGATGCGGTGGTCCTGCCCCAGCAGCTCGTCGCGGCGGTAGCCGCTGATGCGGCAGAAGGCGTTGTTGGCCTGCGTGATGCGCCCGCCGCGGTCGGCGACCGATACGATGGCGTGCAGGTCGATGGTGCGCAGCAGCGCCTCGTTGTCGCGCAGAGCGGCTTCGAGCCGTGCCCGCCCGACGTGGCGCTCGGTGACGTCGCTGCCGATCTCCATGAAGCCGGTGAGCGCGCCCTGGTGGTCGTGCAGCGGCTGGATCTCGGTGTCGAACCAGAGGTCGCGGCCGTCTCGTGTGCGGTTGAGGATCTCGACGCGGCAGCCGTTGCCGGCGGCAACGGCGTCGGCCAGGATCTGCAGTGCCGCCGTGTGGGCTTTGTCGCTGCCCAGCAGCAGCCCCGGCGTCTGGCCCAGCGCCTCTTCGGGTGCATGGCCGGTGATCCGCGTGAAGCCTTCGTTGACCCACAGGATGCGCCGCTCACGGTCCGTGATCGAGACCGCGTTCGAGGTGTGCCGGGCAACCTGCGCCAGGCGGTCGAGGTCGACCGTCATCGCATGCGCCAGCGCTTCGGCACGCAGCCGGCCCGAGGCCTGTTGGCGCAGCAGGGCGGCCAGCAGGGCGCTGACCAGCGCGCCGCCGCCCGCCAGCAACCAGGGCGGCCAGAAGGCCAGTGCAGCGTCGAACTGCGGCGTGCTGCGGGCGTGCAGGGTCAGTTGCCGCCCGGGCAGCGGCACCGTGCGCTGCGCCGCAAAGCGGCCGGCGGCGGCAGCCGCCGTTGCCGTGGCCGCGGGACGGGCCGCAGCGTTGGCGCCGGAGCTGAAGATGGGCGCCTGGGCGGGCGCGCCCGCCGCGGCGTCGCTGAGGTCGAACTCCAGATCGCCGGCCGCGACCTCGTGGATGTTGGCGAGCAGTTCGGCCGCCACGATGGGCGCGTAGAGCAGCCCGAGCAAGGCGTGCTGACGCTGCTGGGGCGTCGTCGGATCGGCGCCGCGGCGGTAGACGGGCAGGTAGAGCAGGAAGCCGGGGCTGCGGCGCGCGTCCTGCACCAGCGTGAGGGCCGCACTCAGGGTGGGCTCGCCGGTCCGCGCTGCATGCTCGGCGGCTGCGCGGCGGATGCGCTCGGAGCCGACGTCAAGCCCGACGGAACTGACGTTGGGCACCAGGGGCTCGATGAGCTTGATGATGTACAGGTCGTCGTGCGCCCGGTCGGCGAGCTGGCGCAGCGCAAAGTTCGGTGCTTCGTCGCGGCGCTCGGCGGCGATGAATCCGTCGAGATCGGCACGCTCGACGCGCTGGATGAAGCCGAAGCCACGCACGCCGGGGAACTCCAGCGCCAGCTTGCGTGCCTCGACATAGGCGCGGAATTCGGCCCGCCCGACGCGCGGGCTGGCGGCGTACAGGCCGCTGGCGCCTTTGAGGGCAAAGGTCGGTTGGCGGAAGCGGCGCAGCACGTCGTCGCCGACACGGTCGACGCTGCGTTCGAACGCGGCACGGGCCTGCGCTTCGGTTTCGAGGTGGCGCCAGAAACCTCCGGCCACGGCCAGCAGCGAGCCCAGGGCCAACACCGCTGCCGGCAGCACCTGATCCTGGCGCCATCTGCGCCTGAGCAGCAACCCCATGTCTTGCAACCTCTTCAATGCGCCGTGCGGGCCAGGGCGTCGGCCGCCCTGCGTGCGCACTCACGCTGCCGCATGATGCTCAGTCGGGCGCGTGTGCAGCGAGCGGATCAGACGGGCAATGCACCGGCATCTGTGCCGCTGGCACAGCGCCGGGCCCGGGGCCTGGCCGACTCGAAGATCGTTCAGCAGCGCGGCGCCGCCAGCGGCCACGGCACAATCGCGCCGTGATCCAGGACTTGCCTTCACCGCCGGGAGGTTGACATGTCGCCAGCGCATCGCGCCCGCCTGGGCTCATGGGTGGTCAAGCACGGTGTCAGCCTGGGCGGGCTGGCGCCCGAGGACCGGGCCCTGCTGTTCGCGCTGGTCTGGGCCGGATTGCCCGACGGGCCGCTGACCGAGCGCCAGGTCAACGAGCGCTTGCGTGCCCAGCTCGCAGGCGCTGCCGCGTGCCTGAAGACCGACCACGTCGAACTGCGGCGCTGGCTCGTCGACGCCGGCTGGATGCACCGCGACGGCTTTGGCCGCGAGTACCGCCGCGCGGGGCTCGACGCCATCGCCGACGGGCCATCGTGCGCCGCGGCACGCGAGCTGCAGTCCATCGACACCGATGCCTGGGTGGCGCAGCAGCGTGCCTCGCATGAAGCGCAGCGCGAGGCCAGGCGCCGGGCGTGGCAGGGCGGGCAGGGCGCGCCGGTCGGGCCCGTGCCGGCCACGGGCGGCGCTGCTTGAGCGACGAGCCCAACGACTACGGCATGCGGCTGGCGCTGGACCAGGCGCACAACGCGCTGCTCGTCGGCGAGGTGCCGGTGGGCGCGGTGATCCTGCGCGAAGGCAAAGTCATCGCCACCGGCTACAACCGTCCCATCACGACCCACGACCCGACGGCGCACGCCGAGATCGTGGCCTTGCGCCACGCCGCCACGCTGCTGCAGAACTATCGCCTGCCCGAGTGCGAGCTGGTGGTCACGCTGGAGCCGTGCGCGATGTGCGCGATGGCGCTGATGCACGCGCGCTTCAAGCGCGTGGTCTTCGGCGCCGCCGACCCCAAGACCGGCGCCGCGGGCTCGGTGCTGAACCTGTTTGCCGAGCCGCGACTGAACCACCACACCGAACTCGTCGGCGGCGTCATGGCCGACGCCTGCGGCCAACTGCTGCGCGACTTCTTCGCCCAGCGGCGCCAGCAGCAACGCGCTGCGCGCGACGCAGCGGGCGACGAAGCCATCCCGACCGGTGAAGCCCTCGAGATCCCGCCGCCGCCGGACCGCGCCTGAAAGCTTCCATGAACTCGCTGCATCTCTTTTCACCGTCCGGCGTGGTGGTCCGCGCGGCACCGCTGCGCCTGGCCGCCAGGCGGCTGCAGGCGCTGGGCTTCGACGTCACCGTCGACCCCGATGCCCTGGCGCGCCAGCAGCGTTTTGCGGGCGACGACGACACGCGGCTGGCAGCTCTGCACCGCGTGGCGGCGGCGGCGCCGTCGATCG
>JAYUPN010000003.1:0-5614 GCA_043760065.1 Rubrivivax sp. | reverse complement strand
CATCACGAAGTGGTGGCTGCCCCAGCCGTGGTCGGTGCCGTCGCCGTTGCTGGTGAAGGTGCGGCCGAAGTCGCTGGCCGTGAAGGTGGTGACGTTGTGGCGTGCGCCGAGGCCGCCGAGCGTGGTGTCGAAGTACAGCAGGGCCTGCGCCACACGCGCCATCAGGTCGGCCTGGTTGCGGTTCTGCAGGTCGTGCGTGTCGAAGCCGCCGACACTGACGAAGAACACCTGGCGTCTGGCGCCGGTGGTGCCGCGCAGGCCGCCGTCGATCAGGCGCGCCACCACCTGCAGCTGCTGCGCCAGCGCGTTGGGCGCCTGGGCCCCGGTGAGCGGGTTGTCGTAGCGCAGCTTGGGATCGTTGTTGGCGTTGTAGGCGCCCGCGGCCGGCGGCGTGCCGAAGGCCGGATCGCTGGGCGCACGCAGTGCGGTGCGCAGCACCTGCTCGGCGTCGATCGAGCGGCGTGCCACGGCCGCCAGATCGGCGTCGAAGGGGTGCGTCGTGCGCACGCTGGTGGCCAGGCGTTGCAGGCTGGCGCCAACCGTCGCCGAGCCGAAGACGCGGCCCGCGCTGTCGACGCCGAAGGGGATCGCGCCGGTGGTGTTGACCTGGTACTGCCGCACGGCATCGCCGGCCAGCCAGACGGCGTTGCCGGTGGCCGAGATGGCCGTGAACGCCGGGCTCGAATTCTGCGCCGCCAGCACGTCGCCGATGCGTCCGCCCCAACCCCGCGTGGTGCCTTCGGGTCCCAGCGCTTGCCAGGTGTTCTGCTGGTCGTTGTGCGAGAACAGGCGCGACGGCCGCGGGTGGGTGGCGATGGCGTACTGCGCCTTGGTGGTGGGCAGGATCAGCGGCCCGATATTGGGCAGCACCGCCAGCCGGCGGTCGGTGTCGAACAAGCCCTGCAGGCTGCCCAGCAGCGGATGCAGCGCGAAGCTGCGGCCTTGAGGATTCAGTGGCGAGATCGGCAGCACGCCGCCCAGCCGCGCCGGCGAGCCGACGGCCGCCGCGGTGTCGGGCGCGGTGCCCGGCGCCCGCAGCGCGATCGGATCGGGAGCCTGGTTGCGCGTCGCCTGGTAGGCGGTCCACGACGCGCTGTCGGTGGGCAGCACCATGTTGAAGGCATCGTTGCCGCCGTAGAAGAACAGGCACACGATGGCTCGGTAGTCGCCGGCGGCCTGGGCCGCGGCCGACCCCAGTGCCGCCAGGTTGAGCGCCAGCGGCGTGGCGCCGCCGCCGAGCAGCGCCGACCAGGCACCGGCGTGGCGGAGGAAGTGGCGACGGGAAGACGGTGCGGATCGATGCATGGTGCGCCTCGGCTGCTACTTCTGGGCCAGGAACTCGGGTGCCGCCAGCGTCAACAGCACGGCGGTGTTGACGCGGTTGCGCCGCGCAGCGTTGACTGCTGTGAGGTTGCTGCCGTCGGCGTTGAGCGCCGGCACGCTGATCGAATGGACGTTGGTGATCAGCTCGTTGCGCAGCGCGGCGCTGGCCTGGCCGTAGAGCAGCTTGCGCAACACCCAGTCGGTGAGCGCGTCGCCCTTGGTCGCCAGCTCCAGCTCGGGACGCCAGTCGCGCTGCAGGTCGCGCCGGTTGAACACGACGTCGCCGACGGTGCCGTTGAAGGCGCCGACGCCGGAGACGAGGTTGTCGCGCATGGTGTTGACCCAGCCGGAGACGCTGGTTTCGTTGAGCAACTGCATCTCGGGCGCCACCAGGCCCACGGCTGCCGTCTGGCTGCCGGGCGCGACGTAGCCGGGCCGGAAGAAGTTGAACACCGAGGGCGCGCGCAGCGGCGTCTGGCCGAGCGATGTCGCGGCGTTGTCGGTGTTGCCCACGCGCCAGCGCCCGGTGTCCGAGCGGTGCGGGAAGGCGCGCAGATAGGCCGACAGCCGCAGCACGGGTTCGCGCAACTTGCCGGTGGTGTTGTTGAGCGTACGTGCCTCGGCGTGCGTCAGGATGGCCCGGATCACCGCCTTCAGGTCGCCGCGCACACCGGCGCCGCTGTTGTCCCAGACCTGCGCCACCGCTTGCACGTAGGCCGGGCTCGGGTTGCTGGACACCAGGCGCTGGATGAGCTGGCGCGACATGAACGGCGCCACGTTCGGGTGCGCCGCCAGCGTGTCCAGCGCCACCCGCAGGCTGGCCGACGGGTCGGCCACCGCCTGCGGCGCGATGGTCGTGCCGAGGAAGACCTTCGCTTCGGTGCTGTGGTACTGCGGGTAGGCCACCATCGGCTTGAAGGCACGGTCGGGGTCGGACACGCCGCCCGAGCTGCCGTTGAGGAAGCAGTTGTTGGCGGGCGCCGCGGGGCAGGCCCAGCTGAAGCCTGTGAACACGCGCGACAGGCCGGCGACGTCGTCGGGGCCGTAGGTTTCCACCGTCTTGCCGGCCACCAGCACGGGTGTGCCGTCGGGGTTCAGGCTCACGAGGCCGATCGAGAACAGCTGCATCGACTCGCGCGCGAAGTTCTGGTCCGGGATGCGCCCGCTGACGAGGTCGGCTTTCTGGTTGCGCAGGTGCGAGAGGTAGCGGCCCATCAGCGGGTGCAGCGCCACCGCTTCGAGCAGCTGGCGGTAGGTCGTGAAGCCCTTGTCGCCCAGCATGTCCAGCCAGGCCGCCATGGCGCGCGGCTCGTTGCCCACCGCGCCGTCGAGGGCCGAGATGACGAAGATCTCGGACAGTGCCAGCACGACGCGCTGGCGCACCTGGTCCGGACCCGTCACCGCCTGGCGCCAGAACGACTCCCAGACCTCGGCCTGGTTGGCGCTGGCGGTGGGGGTGACCCGCTTGATCGCAGCGTCGGCCGCCTCCCAGTAGGCGCGGTGCGAGGTCGCGGGCAGCAGGAACTGACGGTCGAGCCAGGCGCCGTAGCCGACCTTCATCAGGTACTTGATGTCCTCGTCCTCGGGGCCGTAGGTGGCCTGGGTCAGGAAGCGTGCGGCCTCGTTCGTGCTGCTCGGTGCGTCGGCGGCCAGCGGCTGCGGCAGGCTGTTGGGCGTCTGCGCCAGCGCGCTGCTGCTGCAGGCCGCGGCGACGAAGAGGGCAGCAGCCATGGAACGCCTGCGGCCAGGCCGCGCCTGTTCATCAGGGCCTGCAGGGGCAGGGCACGAGCGGGTGTCGGTCACGGCTGGCTCCTCGGTCACGGCAGCGCGCAGGATGACCACGCGACCTGGTGAGCGCAAGCACTGGTACACCTTCTCACAACCGTGACCGTATGGCCATTCGACCGTTAGACTGGCCGTGCAGTCCGGCGACTTGCGCGCCTGTCCTGCGTCAGACCAACCGCAACCGGCCACCGCGCCATGAAGCCTTCCGCATTGCCAGTGCCCATCGGCTGGGCCGAGTTCGATGCCCTCCACGACGACCCCGCGGCATGGCGCGAGGTCATGGCGTCGATCGCTGAAGCACACGGCGGCGGAGCGCTGCGGCAGATGGAGCAGGGCAGCGTGCTGGTGGCGTTGCTGGGCGGCCAGCGGGTGATCAAGCTGTACCCACCCTTCCTGCAGGACCACTTCGATTTCGAATCTGCGGTGCTGGCCCGGCTCGGCGGCCGGCTGCAGGTGCCCACGCCCACGCTCGAGGCGACAGGCACGCGCGACGGCTGGCCCTACCTCGTGATGTCGCAACTGGCCGGTGACGGGCTGGAGGCGGTCTGGCCGTCGCTGGACGAACGCGGCAAGTGCACGCTGCTCCGGCAACTGGGCGCGCTGGCGGCCGAAGTGCATGCGCTGCCGGTCGGCGACATCGCAGGGTTCGCGCCGCGCTGGGAAGACTTCATCGACGCGCAGCGCGAGCGCTGTGCGGCCCGCCAGCGGCGCACCGGGCTGCCCCAGCATCTGCTGGCACAGCTGGCGGACTTTCTGCAGGGCGAACTGCCGAGCGGGCCGCCGGTGATCCTGACCGGCGAGTACACGCCGATGAACCTGCTCGCAGCAGACGGCCGGCTGGCGGGCATGTACGACTTCGGCGACGGCCTCGTGGGACCTGCCCCGTACGACTGGCTGGGCCCGATGGTCTTCCTGGCCGCTGGCCACGCCGCACGGCGCGACGCCTTCTTCCAGGGCTACGGCGCGGCGCCCGACGCGGCTGATCGGCTGGCGCTGCTGCGCTTGCTGCTGCTGCACCGCTACAGCAACCTGAAGGTACAGATCGCGCTGCCCGGCTGGCAGCAAGCGCAGACCTTCGAGGATCTGGCGGCGCGGATCTGGCCCTGAACGCGTGCCGACCGGTCGTGGCTTCAAGTCGCGGCTCAGGTCGCGATTCAGGCCGCGGCTTCGAGCCCGCTTTCGAAGTGCGCGCGCATCAGCCGCGCCGCGGCTTGCGCATCGCGCGCCTGCAGCGCCTTCATCAACGCCCGATGCTCGGCCAGCGACTCGGCCAGGCGCCCTTGCTTGAACAGCGAGTGGTGGCGGTTGAGCTTCATCACCTTGCGCAGGTCGGTCACCAACTGCTCGGCCCAGCGGTTGCCGGCCATGCGCAGCAAGGCCATGTGGAAGCGCTCGTTGGCGGCGAAGTAGGGGTCGCGGTGGCGCACCTGCTTTTCCAGCAGCTCGTGCAGGGCGGCGAGTTCGGCCCGCTGCTCGGCGCTGGCGTTCGCCGCCACCTGCGCCGCGGCGTCGCTTTCCACGAGCGCCAGCAGGTGGTACACCTGCGCCACGTCGTCGCGCGACATCTCGGTGACGTAGGCGCCACGGCCCACCTTCATGGTCACCAGACCTTCCACCGCCAGCACCTTGAGCGCCTCGCGCATCGGCGTGCGGCTGATGCCGTACGCGGCCGCGAGCTTGACCTCGTCGACCCAGCTGCCGGGCTCCAGCTCGCGCGCAAAGATCTGCTGGCGCAGGCGGTCGGCCACGTCCTGGTACAGGGCGCGGCGGGCCAGCGGCGGCGGGGCGGGAGCAGTCAGGTCCACGGCACGGAGGGTGTCAGACTTGCGTCGGTTTTGAATTTATAATTATGCATAATGACTGGCCTCGCACAAGACCCCCACCCGTCCTCATCCGTTGCCGCGCCACCGCGCGGCAGGAGCAAGACCATGAGCACCGCCGACGACCCCGCCAGCTTTCGAACCGCCACGCTGGACCAGTGGACCAAGGCGGCCGCCAAGTCGGCGCCGGGTGGTGACGTCGCGGCGCTGAACTGGATCACCCCCGAAGGCATCGTCGTCAAGCCGCTGTACACCGCGGCCGACACGGCGGCTTTGTCGCACGCCGACACGCTGCCCGGCTTCGAGCCCTTCATCCGCGGCCCGCAGGCCACGATGTACGCGGTGCGGCCGTGGACCATCCGCCAGTACGCGGGCTTCTCCACCGCCGAGGACAGCAACGCCTTCTACCGCCAGGCGCTGGCGGCGGGCGGGCAGGGCGTCAGCGTGGCCTTCGACCTCGCCACCCACCGCGGCTACGACAGCGACCATGCGCGCGTCACCGGCGACGTCGGCAAGGCCGGCGTGGCCATCGACAGCGTCGAGGACATGAAGATCCTGTTCGACGGCATCCCGCTGGACAGGGTCAGCGTGAGCATGACGATGAACGGCGCCGTGCTGCCGGTGCTGGCTGGCTATGTCGTGGCGGCCGAAGAGCAGGGCGTTTCGCAGGACCAGCTGAGCGGCAC
>JAYUPN010000002.1:0-5614 GCA_043760065.1 Rubrivivax sp. | reverse complement strand
AGATCGGCCACACGCTCGGTTTCCACCACGAGCACCAGAACCCCTTTGCCGGCATCGTGTGGGACGAGGAAAAGGTCTATGCCGCGCTGGCCAAGCCGCCCAACAGCTGGAGCCGCGAGAAGACCTTCTTCAACATCATCCGCAAGCTCGCCGACAACGAAGTGCAGGGCACCGAGTGGGACGCCAACTCGGTCATGCACTACCCCTTCGACGCCGGGCTCATCAAGGTGCCGGTGAAGTACCAGACCCAGTCGCTGGACCCCGCCGGTGGCCTGTCGGCGCGCGACCAGGCCTACGCCAAGGAGCTCTACCCGGCGCAGGGTCCGGTGGCCGGTTTCCCCGAGCTCAAGCTGCTGGAGTCGCGCAAGCTCAACATCGGCGCCGGCCAGCAGCTCGACTTGCGCCTGCTGCCCAGGCGCACCAGGCTCTACGAGATCCAGACCTTCGGCACCTCCGACGTGGTGATCGTGCTGTTCGAGGACGTGGGCGGCGAGCTCAAGTACCGCGGCGGCGACGACGACAGCGGCGAGGACCGCAACGCCTACCTCAAGCTGCGTCTGTCGCGCGGCAAGAAGTACGTGCTGCGGCTGCGCTTGTACTACGCCGACCATGCCGGCGAGACGGCCGTGATGTGGTGGTGAACCGGCGCCGCCGGCGCGGCTGATCGCTCAGCGGATGCGCCGCGCCTCGACGTAGTAGCGCTTTTCGTGCGCCTCGCCCATCGAGAAGGTCTTGCGCGGCAGGGGGCCGTCGTGCACGACGCGGCGCAGCAACTCACCCTTGGCGACGGTGCCGAGGTGAAAGCCCACGTTGCCCGGCGCCTGGGCCAGCCGTTGCAGCACCTCGTCGCCGTGCACGTAGTCGACTTCGCTGGCGCCGCCTTGCGCGATGAAGCCGTCGATGAAGGGCTGCAGCGTGGCCACGGCCAACGCGTCTGAAGCGCCGGCGATCTCGACGACGCTGAAGCGCGCGCCGGGGCCGACGAGCCCGGCAGCCTGGCGTCCGTCCGCGCTGCCGCGCAGCGCCTGAACCCGCTCGCGCATCGCGCCGGCGCTGGCCACGTCGGTGCAGCTGAGCCGCGGGCCGAAGGACGCGGCCAGTGCCGCCCGCACGTCGCCCTGGACGCCAAACAGCAGCCGGTGGATGGGCGCGAAGTGCAGCGCCGGGTCGTGGATGTTCTCGACCTCGACCAGCGCGTAGCGGCTCGGATGGTCGGCGGCCACCGAAGCGCGCAGCTGCTCCCAGATCGACTTGGCGGTGGCCAGCGAGTGGTTGCCGTCGCCCACCGCAAACAGCATCGGCGGCGTCTGCGCGTCGACGCCGTAGCGCGGCGCGAACACCTGCGGCTGTGCCAGCGCGCTCAAGGCCTGCACGGCGCGTGCGCCGCGGGCGGCGTCCACCGCATAACCGGCGACGTGACCGCCGCCGAGCATCAGCTCGGTGTCGTACAGGGGGGCCAGCGCTTCGCGTGCCGCAGCGACCGGCTCGATCACCGTGCCGTCCGGGTCGTCGATCAGCACCAGCACGTGCGGCAGTTCGAGCTCGGCATCCCGGCGCACCGCGATGCGCGGCGCCAGGCGCGCCACGATCGTGCCTTCGGTGGGGCGGATCAGGCTCGTCGATCCTGCGCTGAAGTCGTAGTGCTCCAGGTCCAGCTCGATCATCAGCCCGCGCCGCGTGCGCCCGTCCACCGTGCGCTCGACGTAGACCGCGCCTTCACGCTCGACGAAGAGGCCCTGCGCGAGATAGCTTTGCATCGCCTGCTGGATGTGCGCGATGCGCGCCGGGGCGTCGGCTGCGCCGAGGTGGACCTCGGGAAAGATCAGCTGCAGCGTCGACGGGGCGTCGCCCACCTGCTGCGCCACACGGTCCCAGTACGCGGGCTCGGCCGTGTACTGGTCGCAGGCGATGACGGCCCACTTGGCCAGGTCGGTGCCCGGCGCGGGCAGGCAGGTGCGGGGCAGACGAAAACCGGTGGAGAAAGCCATGTGCGGGCGCGCTCGGGTGCAAAGCGCCATGGTAGCGGGCCGCGCACACGGTGCGTCGCTCGGCGGCTGCACCCGACGGGACTCGACGAAAGAAAGGGCGGGCCTGGCGGCCCGCCCCTGTCCGGGCGACTTGCGTCGTGACTTACACCAGCGGCGTCGAAGCTCGCAGCAGCTCGTCTTCCAGGCTGTTGCGGCGCAGGACCCTGCCCGCCGTTGCCGTCGGGGTCCAGCACGATCGGCGTCACCGCCTGCAGCGCGGCGAACTGCGCCGTGCTCATCGCGGCCCAGTCCTCGCCTTTGAAGGCGTGGTAATGGGTCATCGTCATCGCGCCCAGGTCGGCGGTCTCGAAGGCCACCACCTGGTCAGTGCTCAGCGCCTCGATCGGGCTGGCCGTCAGCGACCTCGCCTGCGCCGTCGTCAGGGCGCCGAACTGGCCGGAGCCCATGGCGGCCAAGTCGGCAGTGGCCAGGCTGCCCAGCTGCGTGGTGGCGCCGCCGGGCGGCGCGGGGCCGTGGCGGCGGCGGCCACTGCGCGTGCGCCGGCGCGCAAGCCCGATCAAGTTGATGCGGTGGGCCGGGACGCGCCGTGCCACACTCTGTCGCGGCAACTTCTCGCCACCATGGGCTTGACGAATGGAACCCAAAGCGAATCATCTGATCGCCGCGCTGCCGGACGCCGTCTACGAACGCTGGGCCGGGCAGTTTGAAGCGGTGGACATGCCGCTGGGGCAAGTCCTGCACGAGTCGGGCGGCGCGCTGAGCCAGGTCTACTTTCCGGTCACGAGCGTGGTCTCGCTGATGTACGTGCTGGAAGACGGTGGATCGGCAGAAATCGCCGTCGTCGGCAACGAGGGCATGATCGGCGTGGCGCTCTTCATGGGCGGCAACTCGATGCCGAGTCGGGCCGTGGTGCAAAGCGCCGGGCGTGGTTTCCGCCTGCGGGCGAAGGCCCTGATGGAGGTCTTCGAGCAGGGCGGCCCCGTCATGCACCTGCTGCTGCGCTACACGCAAGCGCTGATCACGCAGATGGCGCAGACCGCCGCTTGCAACCGGCACCACCACCTGGACCGGCAGCTGTGCCGCTGGTTGCTGCTAAGGCTGGATCGGCTGGCGTCCGACGAGATCCTGATGACGCAGGAACTCATTGCCAACCTGCTCGGCGTGCGGCGCGAAGGCGTGACGGAGGCGGCGGTCGGCCTGCAGAAGGCCGGGCTGATCCGTTACTCGCGCGGCCACATCACGGTGCTGGACCGCCCGGCGATCGAAAGACGCTGTTGCGAGTGTTATGCCGTCGTCAGGAGGGAGTACGACCGCCTGCTCCCGCCCAAGGCGACAGCGTAGCCCGTGGCCCCTGCGTCCCACTTGGTCATGACCCCCTCTCTCCACCCCGGCACCCCCACCGCGACGCGCACCGTCGGCATCGGGGCTTCGGCTGGCGGGCTGGCCATGATCGAGCAGTTCCTGGCCCGTGTAACCCCTGACAGCGGCCTGGCCTATGTCGTCGTGCAGCACCTGGACCCCACGCACAAGGCGATGCTGGTCGAGTTGCTGCAGCGAAGCACCTCAATGCCGGTGTTCGAAGTCACCGAGTCGATGCGGCTGCAGCCCGATGTCGTGTACGTCATCCCGCCCAACCGCGACCTCACGGTGGCGGCGGGCCAGTTGCACCTGTCGCCGCCAACGCAGCCGCGGGGTTTGCGGCTGCCGATTGACCTGCTGTTTGCGTCGCTCGCCCGCGACCAGGGCGAGCGGGCCATCGGGGTGGTGTTGTCGGGTATGGGCTCCGACGGCACGATCGGCCTGCAGGCCATCAAGCTGCAGGGCGGCCTGACACTGGCGCAGTCTCCCGAGTCGGCGCAATTCGACTCGATGCCGCGCAGCGCCATCGCTGCCGGCTGCGTCGACATCGTCGGGCTCAGCGCCGACCTGCCCGGCCACATCCTGCGCGTCGCCGCAGAACAACAGGCTGCCTTGCTGTTCCCCCGTGGTGGCGACGACGGCGACACGCACGCGCTGGGCGCCATCCTGCGCCTGCTGCACGAGCGCAGCAAACACGACCTCTCGGACTACAAACCCAGCACGCTGCGCCGGCGCATCCAGCGCCGGATGAGCGTGCACGACCTGGCCACGCCGGCCGCCTATGAAAGCTTCGTCAGAAAAAACCCGCAGGAACTGGACCTGCTCTTCAAGGAGCTGCTGATCGGCGTCACCAGCTTCTTCCGCGACCCCGAGGTCTGGCACGAACTCAAGCAGTCCGTCGTGCCGATGCTGCTCGCGCGGGCCCCCGAAGGCAGCCGCCTGCGCGCCTGGGTGGTGGGCTGCTCGACCGGCGAAGAGGCCTACTCTCTGGCCATGGTTTTCAGGGAGGTCATGAGCGAGCGGCCCGATGCCGTGGGCCGGTCGGTGCAGATCTTTGCCAGCGACCTGAGTGACGACGCCGTCCACGCTGCCCGCAAGGGCCTTTACCCGGCGCGCATTGCGGCCGAGGTGGGCGCGGCCCGGCTGGAGCGCTTCTTCTCGGCCCAGGGCAACGGCTACCTGATCGACAAGCAGATCCGCGAGATGGTGCTGTTCGCGCAGCACGACGTGATCCTGGACCCGCCTTTCACGCGGCTGGACCTGCTCAGCTGCCGCAACCTGATGATCTACTTCAACGCCACCTTGCAACGGCGTCTGATGCCGCTGTTCAGCTACAGCCTGCGTCCGGGTGGCGCGCTGCTGCTGGGGGGCTCCGAGACCGTCGGCAGCTCGCACACGCTGTTCACGCCGCTGAGCCAGAAATCCCGACTCTACTGGCGCAACGACAAGATGCTCAACCCCAGGGCGGTGGACTTTCCCATCGTCTCGCGCCTGCCTGCGGGCCGGCATCCCAAGGAGTCGAAAGTGTCTCAACCGATCACGGCTTCTGCCACCCTGCAAAGCCAGGCAGAACGGGCGCTGCTGCAGGACTTTGCACCGCCCGCGGTGCTGGTCAACGAGCTGGGCGACGTCGTCTACATCAACGGCAGCGTCGGCAAGTACCTCGAACCGGCCTCGGGCAAGGCCAACTGGAACATCCACGTCATGGCCCGCCCGGCCATCCGGGCGCAGATCGCGGCGGCATTGCGGCAGGCCGTGAACGAGCGGGGCACCGTGCAGCTGGACGGCCTGCGCCTGGGCGACGACGAGCTGGTGACGCTGAAGGTGACGGTCAAGGCCATGCAGGAGCCGGCGTCGCTGGCCGGCCTGGTGTTGATCGTCTTCCGCGACCTCGCGCTGCCGCCGCCGTCCCGGCGCAGGCGCAGCCGCGCCGGCGGCGTGGTCGACGCGGCCACGGCCGAGGAACTGCAACGCTGCAGGGACGAGATTCACGCCTTGCGCCAGGAGATGGGCGCCTCAGCAGAAGAGCTGCAGGCCGCCAACGAGGAGCTGCAATCGACGAACGAAGAGCTGCAGTCGGCCAACGAGGAGCTGACCACGTCGAAGGAGGAATCGCAGTCGATGAACGAGGAACTGCAGACCCTCAACACCGAGCTGCAATCGAAGCTGGACGACCTGGCGCTGGCGCAGAGCGACATGCAGAACCTGCTCAACAGCACCGACATCGCCACGCTGTTTCTGGACAGCGCCTTGAACGTGCGGCGCTA
>JAYUPN010000001.1:0-5622 GCA_043760065.1 Rubrivivax sp. | reverse complement strand
TCAAAAGAACGGTCTTTCCTACACCCCGCAAGCCGAGCAACATTTGCGATCTGCTTGGCTTCCCCAACAGAGCCCGTTGAACGGCGACGTGCGCGTCTTTGAGTATTGCCTCCCTGCCCGCAAGCTCTGGCGGCCGACTGCCTGCGCCTGGCGCAAATGGGTTTCTTACCGGGTCCATGAATGCTCCATGAGTCTATGTAAAGATACATTAGTATATCTTGATCAAAGTAGCTATGCGTAGACTATTGTAGAAGCCCAAGACGGCGTTGCCTTCGTCTGTGCACAGTCTGAGGTGGGAGTCGTCCGTAGCATGCACCTCCCAGCCCACGATCTTGCGGCTGTACAGGTCCAGGATGAGGTACAGGTGGAACCACACGCCGATCACCGCGGCCGGCAGGTAGGTCATGTCCCAGCACCACACCTGTCGCGGCGCCGTGGCCACGTGCGTGGTCGGCGGCCGCGCGGCGCGGGGCTTCTTGGTGCGCCCCCGGTGCACAGCCTGCCCCTCATCGCGCAGCACGCGGCTGAAGGTGGACTCGCTGGCCAAGTACACGCCGTCATCGGCGCCAACACTGGTGTAGTTCCTGTGTAATCTGGCGCAGAAAACTACACAAAACGCGGGAAGGCGCGGGAACAGTGCGCGGCGTGAAGCAGGCGATTCGCATTGAAGAATCAACGACTTGAGAACTGCCAAGAATCGGCGGGAATGCAAGCACTCAACATTGAAAATCCGCGTGTCGGTGGTTCGATTCCGCCCCAGGCCACCAAGGACATCAAGGACTTAGCGCTTCAGGCGCTAGGTCCTTTTTCTTGGTCCGCGGCCACGGACTCGGAACTACGGCGCGAACGCCTGCCGGGCGGTGCCCGTGAAAGCCGGCGTTTATCCGGGGATCAGCGCTGCGGCGCCGGCCTAGAGTCAGTCCTCGCCAAGGGCCCTGGATCCGCCATCGGAAGCTTTCATTGGTGCAGATGCTCAAACTCATTCCCGGTCAGATCGTGCTCGGCATGCCTCTGCCCTTCGGCGTGCGCGACGAGCATGGCCAGCTGCTGTTGGCTCGCGGCTACCTGATCTCTACCGAAGCCCAGCTCCAGGCGCTGCTGTCGCGCGGCATCTATGCCGACCCGGTCGAGATCGAGGCCGCCAAGGGCAGCCGCAGCGACAAGGTGGAGACCAGGCGGCTCACGATGTTCGACTTGTGGGAGCAGGCGATCTGGCGGCTCCAGCGGGTGCTGCGCGGCGTCGACCAGGAACCGGGTTTCCCGCAGCGCTGCGACGAACTGGCCGGTCAGCTCATGAGCCTGGTCGAACGTGATCCGGACATCGCCATCTATCTGTCGGTGCGCAAGGACCAACGGCGGATCGCGCACTACGGTCTGACCCATTCGCTGCATTGCGCACTGATCTGTCAACTGATGGGCACACGCAGCGGCTGGCCGGTCGAGCGCACGCGCATGCTGGTCAAGGCCGCGTTGACGATGAACCTCGCGATCTTCGAGCTGCAGGGTCGTTTCGCGGTGCAAGGCCGCCTGAGCGAAGCGCAGATGGCTCAGATCCGGCAGCACCCCGCGCAGGCGGTCGAACGCCTGAGCGCGGCGGGTGTCGACGACCCGCTGTGGCTGCAGACCGTGCTTCAGCATCATGAACGTCCGGGCGGCGGCGGCTATCCAGGCGACCTGCAGGAGGTGTCGGAAACCGGCAACGTGCTGCGTCTGGCCGACGTCTTCATGGCCAAGATCAGTGCGCGGGCCAGCCGGCCGGCGCTTTCGACCCAGGAGGCGGCGCGGCAGATGTACAGCGAGTCGTCCGCAAGCCCTGCCGCGGCGGCCATCATCAAGGAGTTCGGCGTCTACCCGCCGGGCAACTTCGTGCGCCTGGCCTCCGGCGAGCTGGCCATCGTCATCCGCCGCGGCGCGACCGCACTGACCCCGGTGGCCGCGGCGATCACGGACAAGTCTGCCCAGCGTCCACACCCGGCAGCGCGACACTTCTCAGGCGGCCTACGCGATCAAGGGCATCGAGACCGACACGGCGCAGACGCTGCGGGTGCCGCCAGAGCGGCTGTACGGGCTGGTGGAGTAGCCGGCGCTGCTGCGGTGCGGCGCGCACCGGCAGCGCCAACGCCCGGCACCACCAGATGCCCCGGATGGGGCGCACTCCGCCCACGCTCGTCTAGGCGCGGGTGTCGCCGACCGGCGGGCCCAGGCGCTGCTGGATGAAGTTCGCGAGCGCGCGGATGCGCGCGATGCGCATGCGCTCCGGCGTCGCGAGCAGCGTGACCTGCGTGCCGTAGCGGGTGATCGGCGCCCAGCGCGCCAGCACCTGCACCAGCCGGCCATCGGCAACGGCGGCCTCGCACAGGTATCCCGGCAGCAGCGCCAGCCCGAGGCCGGCAAGGGCTGCGGCCGTGACCGCCTCGACGTCGTTGGCATGGAAGCGGGCACCGACGCTCACGGACTGCCGACGCCCGCGGACGTCGGCCAGCTGCCAGGTGTCGTCCGAGGTCTCGCGCCAGTACGACAGGCACTCGTGGGCCGCCAGGTCGGACGGCTTGCGCGGCGTGCCGACGGCGGCGAGGTAAGTCGGCGACGCCACGATCAGCCAGCGCACGGTGGCCGCGGGCTCGGCCACCACGCCCGGCGGCGGCGCCAGCGCTGTCCAGCGGAATGCGAGGTCGGTGCGCTCCACGGCGAGGTCGACCAGTCGGTCCGACAGGTTCAGCTCCAGTTCGACCGCCGGAAACTGGCGCAGGAACTCGGGCAGGTGCAGCGCCAGCACGCGCTGACCCCACGACACGGTGGCGCTGACGCGGATGCGCCCGCTCAGCTCGGCGCGCAGTTCACGCAGGCGCTCCTCGGCAGCGCCGACTTCGCGCAGGGCCCGGCGCGCAAAGTCGAGGTAGGCCTCACCGGCCGGCGTGAGCGCCATCTTGCGCGTGCTGCGGCTGAACAGCGTCGTCTTCAGCCGCGCCTCGAGCTGTGCCACACGCTTGCTGACCACCGCCTTGCCGAGGTCGAGGTCGGCGGCAGCGGCGCTGACGGAGAGCCGTTCGGCCACCTTCACGAAGGCCTCCAGCATGTCGGTGGACAGCGGCATTGTTTCCGTTCGGGATACAAACGGTTTGCATTCGAGCAGGTGCGCTGCAGGGTGTCAATCCATAGACTCGCCGCACGCCGCGGGTCGGTGAGAGTTGTTCGATCGCCTTCGGCCCGCCGCGCATCCGCCCCCACCCCAACAAAGCGTCGCCGCTGGCGACCGGGAGACACACATGCTCAAGATCTACGCCGATCCGATCACGGTCAACTGCCGCAAGGTGCTGGCCGGGCTCGACCTCATCGGCGAGCCCTACGAGTTCGTCCACGTCGACTTCTTCACCGGCAAGCAGAAGGAAGAGGCCTACACGGCGATAAACCCGAACGCCTCGGTGCCGGCGATGACCGACGGCGACTTCGTGCTGTGGGAGTCGAACGCGATCCTGCAGTACGCGGCCGACAAGCGCGGCAATCACGCGGCTTACCCGCACGACCTGAAGACACGCGCCGACATCAACCGCTGGCTGCTGTGGGAGTCGTCGAGCTGGTTCCCGAGCTGCTACGTCTTCCTGGTCGAGAACTGCGTCAAGCCGCTGCTGGGCGCCGCCACCGACAAGGCCGTGCTCGACGCGCAGCAGGGGCAGTTCCACAAGCTCGCCGGCATCCTGGACGCGCGGCTCGCAGGGCGCGAGTGGGTCGCGGCCACGGGCCCGACGATCGCCGACATCGCGCTGGCCGCGCCGATGCACCTGCATGGCTGGCAGCGGTTGCCGCTGGCCGATCACCCGAACGTGATGCGCTGGATGACGCGCAGCGTCGAACAACTGCCCTGCTGGAAGAAGACGGCCGTCTACGAAGGCTTCCGCACCACCGCACCGGCGGCCTGATCGGGGCCCGCAGCAGCAGGAGAACACAGCGATGAGCGCAGCGCGTTCGGTGCGTGCGACGCTGAACTACAGCGTCGACAACGGCATCCCGCCGGACTACTACTTCTACGAGCCGGACCCGTCGGTGAAACTCAACCCGCCGGGCACCGACCCGCACGAGATGCAGATCGAGGACGGCTGGCCCGCCGCCGAGCGCTTTTGTGCGGACCGCGAGGGCTTCGAGCTGCACGAGTTCGGCGCCCGCTTCGATGCCTTCGACGTCGAGGGCGAGATCAAGACGCGCTTCTACGCACAGATCGTCGACTTCGTGAAGCGCCACACCGGCGCGCGCCGTGTCGAGGTCTTCGACCACACCATCCGCAAGCGCATGCCGGCGGACCTCAAGGTGCAGACCGTGGTGCAGCGCCCCGCCGTGCTGCTGGTGCACAGTGACTACACGGTCAAGAGCGGGCCGCAGCGCGTGCACGACCTGCTGCCCGCCCAGGCCGACGGCCTGCTCGAGCGGCGCGTCGCCTTCTACAACGTCTGGAAGCCGCTGTACCGCCGCGTCGAGGAACTGCCGCTGGCGATGTGCGACGCGACCACGCACGACAAGGGCGACATGCTGGTCATGGAGCTGAAGTACCGCGAGCGCAGCGGCGAGATCTACGTCATGCGCTACTCGCCCCGGCACCGATGGGTCTACTTCCCGCAGATGACGGCGAGCCAGGCGTTGCTGCTGAAGACCTACGATTCCGAGACCGACGGCCGCGCGCGTTTCATGGGCCACACCGCGTTCGAGGACCCCACCACGGCGCCCGGCGCACCCCAGCGCGAGAGCATCGAAGTGCGCACGATGGCGTTTTTCTGATCGCGGCCGATGCCGCGCGCCGTCCTCCAGCACCTGGCGCCCGGGCCGCCGTACGTCACGACCTGGGCCTACGACCCGCCCGGCGGCGGCGCGCGCTTCGACGGCCGGCTGGAGTCGAACGAGGTCACGGTCCGCGATGCCCGGCCGCTGCTGCAGGACCTGTCGCTGGACGCCCAGGGCTTCACGTTGCTGCAGCACCGCAGCGCGGTGGCCGACTTCTGGGACGACGCCGAGCTGCGCGCCGTCTACTTCCCCGAGGCCGAGGCACTCGCCTGCAAGGCCACCGGCGCGTCGAGCGCGCGCGTCTTCGACCACACGCTGCGGCGGCGCGCGCCGCATCGTCCGCCGCTGGACGGTGTCGGCGGCTCGTTCGCGGCCGTGCGCGAGCCGGTCGGGCGCGTGCACGTGGACTACACGCCCGCCTCGGCGCCGATGCGGCTGCGCCAGTGCTGCGGGCCCGCCGAGGCCGAACGCCGGCTGCAGCGGCGCTACGCCATCATCGGCCTGTGGCGCCCGACCGCCGCGCAGCCGCTGCTCGACGCACCGCTGGCGCTTTGCGACGCGCGCAGTCTGCACGCCGGCGACTTGGTGCGCAACCGGCTCATTTACCACGACCGCGTCGGCGAGACCTACGCCGGCCGCCACCGGCCGACGCACCGCTGGTACTGGTTTCCGCACCAACGGCGCGACGAGGTGATCCTGTTCAAGCACTTCGACAGCGCCGCGCTCGATGGCCGCGGCTCGGCGATCGCTGCAGCGGTGCCGCACACGGCCTTCGAGGATCCGGAAACACCTGCCGACGCACCGCCGCGCGAGAGCATCGAACTGCGCGCCTTCGTGTTCTTCGACGACTGA